>CAZJXV010000008.1:8420-25903 GCA_964550015.1 uncultured Verrucomicrobiota bacterium | reverse complement strand
CACCTTGTAGTAAGAAGGTAAAGAACGTCAACAACGTACAGACCCCCCTCTCTGTTAGTCTCTCCCCCCAGGTGCAGGGCTTCGTGCTCGCGGGGGAGGAGGTGGGTCTTTCGGTTCCGACGGCCGTCCAGCTTTTCCTTCAGAGCCGCGCCGGCGATCACGTCCTGGACCAGTTCGGCCGTCAACTCTCGGTTGCTGTACAGGACCACGGCGCCGTGCCCCTCAACCGCGCGCTCCGGGAACTCGGCGGGACGCTCCAGGGCGGCCACGAACCGAAGGCTGCCCGCAACCTCTGCGCCTACTTCGCCCCGATCCTGGAGCGGGCCGTGGGCAACTACGCAAAGGAACTACGGCAGCGGGCGGAGTGGGAAGCGCAGGAACAGCAGGACCAGGGCAAGCAGGAACAGACAGAGGAGCAGCGCACGAAGACCAAGGCTCGGATCGACAGGATCGCGCAGCGGCTCGGCGCCCGGCCGACCGGAGAGGTGGACCTAAGCAAGCGGCGGATGCAGCTACTGCGCCAGCTCCACCTTGACGGAGAGAAGCGCCAGCCTGGCGAGGAGGTGGCGTGATGGTCACGGGCGCTCAGGTCGGCTCTACGGCGCGCAGCATCAGAGGCAACCGACTGCAAGCATCCCCTGGGCCAGGGCGCACCACGGCGCTCACACGCGCTCACGGGCCGCATCCGAGCGGGGGATTCAGGACCCAGGGACATTCGCGGGTCCTTCTGCGCGATAGAAGAAGGCGGGTAAATATCACCTCAGTTCTCGCACGAAACTCGGGCCGCAAAAACAACCATTAACGAAAGCGCCAGCGGCAGGACGCGGAGTGACCACACGTGCCGAAGCCAGAACGAACGCTACGCAAAGAGGACGTCGCGGACATCTACGACGTCCATCCGAACACCGTCTTGAAGTGGGCGCGCGAAGGTTGCCCACACAGCAAGACGGGCACGCACGGCGCATACGCATTCAACAAGGCGGAGATCGAACAGTGGCTCCAGGCGAAGGGAAGAAACGGATTGCCTGGGCGCCCCGTCGAGAGCGGGCCTTCGCGCGGCTTCGCCCGTGCGCGTCTACAACACGAGGTCGAGAAGGCTCTGCTCACGCGGACGAAACGGCTCAAGGCAGAGGGCGCTCTCCACGACGTGAACGAGTGTCGACAGCGACGGCTCAAACAGATTCACGCCGTCAAGGCCTCTCTCCTCTCGCTCCCGCGTTCGGTTTCCCCCGACCTGGTCAAGAAGCGAAAGCGACAGATCGAGGCGATTCTGCTGGAACGCGTCAAGGATATCATCCGCCAATTTGCCAACGGTGAGGACGTCGATGTCGATTGAAGCCGAGACGGTCCAGCTCTGGAATGCAGAGGAACGGGCGGCCTGGTCGCTCCCGATAGACAAGAAGCCGTCTCAGTGGGCGGAGGAGAACCGGATCCTCGGCGTCGAGGAGAGCAACATCCCCGGCCCCTGGCGAAACGACAACGCACCCTATCTGCGCGGCATGATGGACATCGCAGTCGCCCCCGGCGTGATCCAACTTAACATCAAGAAGAGCGGCCAGGTCGGGGCGAGCGAAGGCGTCAGGAACCTCATGCTCTATTGGGCGGCTCTGGAACCGGACCCCGTGGGGCTTGCCTTGCCCGATCGGGTCGTCGGTCGAAGGATCACGACGAACCGGGTCATTCCCGCCTTTCGCAACACGGCGGCCACGCGGCGCTTGTTCACCGATCGGAAGAAGGACATCAAGGCGGAGCAGATCCGCTTGGTCAATGGATTCGTGCTCCACCTAATGTGGGCCGGCAGTAGCAGCTCCACCTCGAGCGAGCCGATGCGTCGCAACATCAACGATGAGGTGGACAAGCCTGGCTTCAGCCAGTGGGGCGGCCAGGAGCCGAACGCGATCGGTCGAACGTGGACGCGGCTACGCTCCTACGAAGACCGCAAGCTCCAGATCAACATCAGCACCCCGACGAACCGTTACGGCAACATCCACAAGCTCGTCGAGGCCAGCACCTACGTCCTCGAGTACCTGGTCCCGTGCCCGCACTGCGGCGAGCGTCAGAAGCTTATCTTCCGTCAGCTCAAGTGGGAGACCCCGAAGGGAAAGCGAACGCACGAGGACAAGATCGACCTCGCGGACAAGATCGAACGGGACGAGGCCGTCTGGTATGAATGCGCCCGCTGCGGCCACCGCATCCGGCCGGACGAGAAAGCCCCCCTGGTCCGCGCCGGCCTATGGGGAACGCTCGACGGTGAGATCACCGACGCCGAGTCGATTACGGAATGGCCGCGAGGAACTCGGCTTGCCATGCCGATCTCCGTCTACAACTGTCTGTGGGAATCCTGGGCGAGTGTCGCGGCGGAGTTCCTGCGCGCCGAGGGCGATCGGTCAAAGACCTATACCTGGCGGACCGAAACGTGCGGCGAGGTGTGGGAGGAACAACTCGAACGGCCGCGGCCGTCCCTCTACGCGGGCAAGTCGGAGCGGGCGCGCCTGGACGAGGGAATCATTCCTGCGTGGACCGCGAAAGTTCTGGCGACGATCGATACGCAACACGATCACTTCTTTGTGGTGTTGCGCGCCTGGGGCCCAGAGATGCGCAGCCAGCGCATCTTTCACGGGCGGGTGGAGAGCTTCGAGGACCTGGACCGCCTCTGCTTTCGCCAACCGTTTCCCGTGGAGGGGGGCAGCGCGCCGCCCATGCAGCCGGAGATGGCCCTGATCGACTCCGGCGGCACGAAACTCCGAGGCGAGTCCGCCAGCCGAACCATGGAAGTGTATCGGTGGGTCCTGCGGCGGGGATCGCGGGTGCGCGCAATCAAGGGCGCGGAGGAAGCAGGACGACATCGGCCGGGACTTTACATTTGGCCTGGCAAGGGTGTTCTTGACGACGGGCGGGGACACAAGGGCAAGGGAAAGACGCTGCGGATTTGGTTCCTCGACAAACACCACTTCGGCGATCTGCTTCATGACCTGGTCACCTGCGGCGTGGCGGACGAGGACAACCGCGCGGAGAAGTGGCTGCTCAACAAGCGGAACGATGAGGATTACAACTCGCAGCTCGCAAGCGTGCAGAAGATTCTCATGGAGGCGCGGGGCCGCCTGGTTGAGCGGTGGATGCCCGTCGAGGAGGCGGCACAGGACCACTATTGGGACTGCGAGAATTACCAGGTCGCGGCAGCCTACATGACCAACGTTGACCTACTGCCCACCGAACGCGAGATGAACGAGCATCGCAAGCAGGCGGAGCAGGAGCGACAGGAACGGGAAGGGGCGGCGAGGCGCCGCCGCAAACAGAGAGGGAGCGGGTGGGACATCCGCCCCTGGGACGAGTAACCCCTTAACGGGAAGGAGGGCCACGTGACGGCCAAACAGAAAACAGTCACGACGGAGGCGGTGAGGGACGCGGTCAAAATGGACAAGGCTCGGCTTCAGCTCGCGCTGTCAACGGAGCGGTGCCGGCACTGCGGACAGACCGGCGCCTGGATCATCTACAAGGTGGACGGCCAGGTGCGCTACGTGAAATGTCGGGGATGCACCCGCAACAGCAAGGTCATCGTGAAGCGGGACGCCATCGAACTCGAGGAGCAGCTCAGCGAGCAGGAGGGCGCGGAGCTGCGGAACCTCCAGGACGGAAAAGGCCAGGAGTCAGAAGGCGAGAACGCCGAGAAAAAGTAGAGGCGCCGCAGGGCGCTTAGGAAGGAGCAGACCATGAGGGAGGTTCGGATCATCATGCGCTTCGGGCAGACCGGCGAGGTCGCTCGGGAGCGCACAGAGGAAGGGGACGTGCGCGTTGGTATCTATGGCGCGCCCGACATTCAGACGGCCAAGCTGCCGGAGGGATGGGAATTGGACGCCGAGCGGGGAGCGGCCTATTCGCCCCCGGCCAACGGCAAGAAAGAGGAGAAGCTCATCGCGGAGGCCCTGGGCGTGGTGAAGCAGCTCTTGGAATCTAGACGGCGCCCCGACAACTCGAAGAAGAAGGCAACGGGGAAGAAGGACAAGGCATAGTGGGATACCACTGGTCCAAACCGGCAGCGCTCGAGGTCCTCGACGTCCTCGAACAGTTCGGCGGCTCGGCAACGACGGACCAAATCTTCCAGGAGATTTATCGCCGAAGCCGCCGGCGCCTGGTGAACAACTCCATCACCAGCCTGCGGAAGTGGGCGGAGGAGAAGTTCGGCCTCACGGGCGCGGACGTCGTTAGCTGCAAGCGAGTGGGGACCTCAGAGCATGACAAGCCGGTGTTCCGGTACACACTGACGCGGGAGTTTCGCCGACGGGTGGCGGAGAAGCGCCGGGGAGCGAACGGGAAGCCGAGCGGACCGCCCGTCCAGACGGGTCTTTTTGCAGAGGGGAGGCACTGCGGGTGAGCAGGAAGAAAAACAAAAGACCGTTGCGGCTTGAATACGTCGAGGCGGGGAGCCTGGACGCCGACCCGGCTGGGCCTCCAGTCCGGCCCGAGCCGCGAGGTAGTCTTCCCGATTATCCAAAGCCACGGGTGGACGAGGCGTGCCGGCAATTGGAGCAGCGCCAAGACGTCAATGGCGACTCCCTGCAGCTCGCGTCAACACACTTACTGTGTTCGGTGCGGCGGGAAGGAGAGGCGCGATATGCTTGCGCGGACAGCCAGCGCGCATCGCACCTGCGCGTGGTACGGAGCGACTTCTTTCCGAACGACAACGCTTGGTTTGTGGTGGCAGAACGGGGACCGATGCTTGCCAGGGCAAGCGGCGGCGGTGACCCCCTCGGCGTTTACTACCAGCTTATGTTCGTTCCTGGCGTCGTGGACGAGGCGAAGCCGTTCATTGCTGCGGGGCTCAAGGGATTTGTGGGGATCGGTGCACCGTGGCTCTTTCAGGCGAGCTTTCGATAGGCGGCAGCAGAAATAGAGAGGGAGTACATCCCATGGAGGCAGACCCGCTGGCACAGAAGATGAAGAAGCTCCGCAAGCGCCTGGGCATGACTCAGGAGCAAGTGGCCCGAGACCTGGGAATTACTATGAACTCGGTCGCCATGTGGGAGCGAGGAGAGCGCACGCCGACCGGACTCTACCGGAAGGCCCTGGAGAACTGGATCGAGCAAAAGGACGGGAGGAAGAAGTGAGCGTTTCAGGGACAAAAGAATGGTCGGCGCATTCGGTGAACTGCTACGTCGGCTGCCCGCACAACTGCCGGTACTGCTACGCGCGGGCCATGGCCCTACGGTTCGGAACGGTCCAGCCTGGAGAATGGGAACATCCTCGACTCCGGGAGTCGGAAGTTCGGAAGAAGCGCCGGCGCGTCAAGGGAACGACCATGTTCCCGACAACGCACGACATCACCCCCGAGATGCTGGAGCCCTGCCTGAGCGTACTTCGGAAACTGCTCGCCGCCGGCAACCGGGTTCTGCTCGTATCGAAGCCGCACCTTTCGTGCATCGAGCGAATCTGTCAGGAGTGCCGGCCCTACCGGGAGCAGCTCCTATTCCGGTTCACTATCGGCGCCACCTCGGACCGTTTCCTTTCCTATTGGGAGCCGGGCGCGCCTCCCTTCGCGGAGCGCCTGGCCGCTCTCAAGCTGGCGCGCTCGGAGCGGTTCGAGACGAGCGTCAGCGCGGAGCCGTGCCTCGACTTTGCGCACGTTGACCAACTGATCGAGGCGGTCCTTCCCTGGATCACGGATGCAATCTGGATCGGGAAGCTTAACAAGGCGCGGGAACGGACCCGCCTGGAGACGGACCAGGACCGCCAGGCGGTCGACTGGATTATCCACGCACAACGCGACGAGGTCCTGAGGGCCGTCTACGAGCGGTGGGAGGCGGACCCTCGCATCAAGTGGAAGGAGTCTATCAAGAAGGTGGTGGGCCTTCCCCTCGCCTCGAAACCGGGCCTCGACGTCTGAGACCTATTTACCATGCCGTGGTAAAGACCCCTTGACTCCCTCTCGCCTTCTCCCCTAAACTGCGGTCATGGACAGACGAAGCCGTGGGGACACAGACGCGGTCCCTGCGGCTTTTTTGTTTCTGTCCGGAGCGCCCGTGAGCACAGAACCCACCGACGCAGAACTTCTCACCGCCGTCAAGCTCGCCATCAAGGGCGTCCTGGAGGGGCCGGGCGCCAACTACACCATTCGCGGCCGCACGGTTGGGTCGCTCTCCCTGACCGAACTCATGGCCGTACGCAACGACCTTGAGCAGCGTATCGCGCGCGCCGACGGCAACGCGCGCCCGATGCTTCCCCGTTTCCGAACTCCTGGATAGGCCGACCTTATGGGACGCAAACGAACGCCGGCAGAGCAGCTCACACGCCTCGAGCGAGAGGCGGAGATCGAGGAGAAGCGGCTCGCCATCGAGCAGATGAAGCTCGACCGCCTGGTCGCCCAGGAGCGGCGCAAGCACATTAAGAGCTTGAGCACCTACGAGGCGGCGAAGAAGGACCGCACAACCCAGGACTGGCGCGCGCCGACGAAGACGGCCGACCAGGCCATCCTCCCCGACGCCGGCACCCTGAATGCGCGGGGCCGGCAGATTATCCGCGACACGGGGATCGGGCAGTCCATCAAGAACGGGATGCGGCGCGGCGTGGTGGGAATCGGTGTGACGCCCCGCTCGGCCGCACGGAACCCGCTCACGGGAGAGCCGCTCAAGGAGTTCAACGACCGCGTGGACCTCTGGTGGGAACCGTGGGCGACGACGCCGGAGTTCTGCGACGTGGAGGGGCGGCGGACCTGGGTGGAACACGAGGGCCTGGTCATCTGCGAGTTCACCGCCGTCGGGGAATCCTTCACCGTGCTCTCCTACGAGCCGCGCGCGGACATGGTGGGCCTCTGCCTTCAGGCGTTCGAGCCGGAGCAGCTCGACGATCGGAAGCTGCGGAACGAGGAGACCGGCAATCAGATCAAGGCCGGCGTCGAGGTGAACAAGTTCGGCCGTGCCGTCGGCTACTGGCTCCACACCGGGTCGCACCCGTGGGAGAAGTTTTCACGGGAGCCGACGTTCATTCCCGCCGAGCGTGTGCGTCACTTCTTCCGCCCCGAGCGCGTGCGACAGGCGCGCGGGGTAACCCTCATGTGCGCCGTGCTGCACACCATCCGGCACCTCGGGATGTACGACCATTATCAGATCATCGCCGCCCGCTACCAGTCATGCATCGGCGGACACATCGAGACCGGCAACCTGGAAGAGGCTACCGCCACGATGGGCCTGCCGCTGGAGGAAGGCGAGACAGGCAAGGACAGCCGATATGCGGACGAGATCGCCATGGAGCCCGGCATGATGCCCCGCCTGCGCCCCGGCGAGAAGATCGTCTACAACACGCCGACTGCTCCGGGCTCGCAGTACGACCCGTTCATGAAGGCGCAGATCGCGCGGATCGCCGCCGGCGTCGGGCTCGACTACGCCACGGTAGCGCGCGATTACAGCCAGGGCTCCTACACCTCGCAACGCCAGGGCCGCCTGGAGAAGGACCAGGAACTCGACCCGATTCAACTCCTGTTGATCGACACGGTGGGGCGGCCCGTGCGCAAGAGCTTCAAGACCTGGCTGATCCTGGAGGGCAAGGTCGAGGCGCCCGGCTTTTTCTCCGACCCGCTCTGGCAGTGGGCGTACCTCAAGGACGAATGGCAGGGGCCGCCGAAGTACTGGATCGATCCGGTCAAGCAGGCGGCGGCCGCGAAGATTCTTCTGGATTACAAGCTCACGTCGCGGAAGTCGTGGCTCAACCAGTTCGGCGCCAGCGTCGGCGACCTGTTCGCGCAGCTCGAGGAAGAACTCCGAGACGCCGCAGAGAAAGGCATCTCTCTGCCGGACGCCCAGGCCAAGGGCGAACCGGGCCGCCCGGTCGGGACGCCCAAGGAAAACCTGGCCGCGCTGCTCGGCGGCTCGGAGGAGATCGTCGAGGACCTGGTGCTCGATGTCTTCGGCCCGCAGCTCGGAGCCTACATCCTGAAACAGGCAAGGGAGGAAGCAAGTGTTCAGTAAGATCATCGCCCTGGCAAAGAGAATCGTCACGCTCCCGTATCCCGGAGAGCACAGCGCGCGCTTGAAGGAGCCGTCGGAGTTCGCGGAGGAGCCGGTCTGGAAGGACGGCAAGCCGGGCAAGATGCAGCGCACGAAGGGGAGCGGCAACGGCACGGTGCAGGGAAAGAAGGTGCCCGACACGATCTCCGTGCTATGGGGGAAGCTGAAGGGCAAGGCCGGAAAGGATGATCCCCCCGTGGCGCAGGCGCTCCGCTTCCCCGTCGCCGACTGGACGGCCGAGAAGGCGCAGGCCTGGCTGAAAGACAACGAGATCAAGGCCGTGAAGTTCGAGGCGGCCGCGAGCGCGCAGAGCCGCGCGGGCGAAACGTATCGGTGCGAGTGCCTGGACTGCGGACACACGATGGACTCGGAGCAGCACTGTCGGGACATCCGCTGTCCCAAGTGCGGGGGCGAGATGCGACGGGTGGAGCGGCCCGGACCCGGACAGCGAGCGCCCGCCACACAAAGCCGCGGAGCCGACGGCACAATCCGCCTGGCAACCGGACCCGCGCTCATGACGGAGGACCTGGACCTGGACCGGGAATCCGGCTTCATGCGGAACGTCTCGGTCATCACGATGGGCGAGGCCATCGGTCATGACTTCGAGGTGGACGGAGCACTGGTGGACCAGATCGTCGCACTGACCAATGCGCATCCTAAGGGCGCGCCGATTCACGCGTGTCACCCCGAGATCACGGGCAGGGACCCGATCTGGATTCGCGTCGGGCGGATAACGAACCTGCGTCGCGTCGGCAATCAGGCGAAGGGGGACGTTCAGCTCGGCGCGTACGCGCGCAGCAATCCGGCGGGCGACCTCTGGAACTGGCTCTTTGATCTGGCGGAGGACGAGGAGGCCCGTCAGAGCGTTGGTCTTTCGCCCCGCTTCGTGCCCGCGCCATTTGAGCAGCGCATGGGCGAGGCGGGCAATCCACTCCCACCGGCGGGCCGGGCCCGCCAAGTGCTCAGCATAGATTTCGCCGGCGAACCCGGCGCCAACCCCGGCGGCCTTCTGTCGCGGGGAGAGGGAGAGGAAATCGCGACTCTAACGGAGGAAGGACAGATGGACGAGGTCTTGAGAAAGTATCTGGAATCTATCGGCCTTGACCCGAACGCGTCCGAGGAGGACGCGCAGAAGTTCCTCGACGGCCTGGAGGGCGAGCAGAAGCAGGTCGCCGACAGGATCCGTGCGGGAGCGGGCGGCGAGAAGCCCAAGGGCGAGGGCAAGACGAGCCCCGAGCCGGAGCCCGTCGGCGCCGGCGCAACCGAAGGCGAAGAGCTCGCCCGGAAAGCGGCGGACCAGGCCATCGGCCTGGAGCGCAAGCGGACCAACGAAATCATCGGCCTCGCGCAACAGTGCGGCCTCGGCCGCGAGTGGGCCGACAAGCACATCCAGGAGGGCACCACGGTTCAGGCGGCGAAGGAGATCGCCCTGGGCGTGCTGGCCGAACGGCACAAACCCGTGAACCTCGGCAGCGGCTCGCTTCAGGCCGGGTCGATCTCGGTCGGTGCGGACCGCGACAGGGAGACGCTCGCGGGCGGAATCAGCGACGCCATCCTGCTCCGCGCGGGGTGCGCCCTGTATGAGTTCGACGAGGTGACGGGCATCGCCGTGCGCGACGAGCAGGGCCGCCTGAAAAAGCGGACGCCCCACGAGCGCGCTCAGCAATTCCGCGCGCAGAGCATCCTCGGCATGGGCCGGATGTTCCTCAGCTCGCTCGGCGTTCCGGACGCCATGACGTTGAGCAAGACGCGGCTCTGGACGGTGCTCATCAACCCGCGTGCGCTCGCGCAGGCCTACGGTTCCCAGGTGGTCGCTCTCGCGCAGAGCACGAGCGATTTCCCGTACATGCTCGAGGACTCGATGCGCAAGAGCCTCCGGGCGGCCTACGAGGAATCACCCCTCACCTGGCGGGTCTGGGCCCGCAGGGCCACGGCCCCCGACTTCAAGGACATCAAGCGGGTGGCCTTGAGCGAGGCGCCGGACCTCGTCGAGCGGAAGGAAGGCGGCGGGGTGGACTACGGCACAATGGGTGAGAGCCGCGAGGTCTACGCGCTCGCCGAGTACGTGGACGGCATCAAGCTCTCGCGGCGGGCCGTCATCAACGACGACATGGACGCCTTCAGCCGTATCCCCCGGCTCCAGGCCAACGCGGCGGGACGCAAAGAGGATGACGTCTGCTACGCCATCCTCACGGCCAATGCCGCGCTGGCGGACGGAACCGCGCTGTTCCACGCCGACCACAGCAACCTGGCGGGGTCGGGCGCCGCGCCGTCCTCGACCACGCTCAACGCGGCCCGGGCGGCCATGCGCACGCAGACCGGTCAGAAGGGCGCCAACCTTAACATCACGCCCGTCTTCTTCATCGGGCCGGCGAACCTGGAAGGCACGATCCTTCCCATCGTCGTGAGCGAGTACGATCCTTCCGGTTCGATCGCGAACGCGCAGAACATCTGGAGGGGCAAGCTCACGCCGGTCATCGAGCCGCGGCTCGACGCTACGGTGGATGCCGACACCGACAACAAGACCTGGTACCTGGCAGCCAACTCGGATCAGGTCGACACGGTGGAGGTCTGCTTCCTGGAGGACGAGCAAACGCCCGTCCTGCGCCAGGAGGTGGACTTCGACACGGAGGACATCAAGCACGTCGTGCGGCATACGTGCGCGGCGAAGGCGATCGATCATCGCGGGCTCTACAAGGACCCCGGCGACTAACCGTCAACAGGAGGTCGGGGGCCCCTCGGGCCCCCGGCCCCTGAGTCTCGCATAAAGGACAGAAAACCCAAGCAACCTCTTGGAGGAGAAGCAGGATGGACACTCTGGTCAGACATACGGGCCGGCTCGAGTACAGCAACGCGACCGGCAGCGACATTTCCAGCGGCGACCCCGTTCCCATCGGGAACATGCTGGCGGTGGCCGTGACGGACATCGACAACGGCGAGAGCGGCACGGTCGAGACCGTGAACGTTCACCGCCTGGCGGCGGAGGCGGACGAGGCCTGGAGCCAGGGCGACCAGCTCTGGTTCAACTCCTCGAACGCCAAGCTCAGCAACCAGGGCGCGCAGGGCTCGATCCCGGCGGGCACGGCGGCGGCCGCGAAGGCGGCCACGGCCACCACCGGGCAGGTGGACCTGAACCGCAACACGGTATTGTCATCGACATGATCAGCGACCAGGCTGATGCCCCCGCGAGCCTGACCGAAGGCGCCTGGATCAGCGTGGACGGCAACCAGGACATCGACTGCGAATCCGACGATGGCACGCACCGCAACGACGACAAGGACAGTGCGGTCAATCTCGGTAACGACGTCTGGTGTTCTCTGCTGATCGACTTCACCGACACGGCGGACGTGCGCTTCTACCTGGATGCCACGGGCGCGGGCGCATACGCCCAGGTGCAGGCGGCGACCACGTTCGACATGTCGGACTACACGGGGGGCCTCCAGCCTGCCGTGTTCCTCACAAAGTCTGGCGGCACCCAGGTAACGAACCTCGATGCGGACTTCGTCCGTATCGTCGCGTCTCGCTAAGGCACGTCCTTAGGCAAAGGCGGACCGTGAGGGAGGAGGGGACCAGGCTGTGGGCCCCCTCCGCCCTCGGTCTGTATCCGGCATGGACAGCGCACAACTCATAGCCGACGCCAAGAAGCTCGTTGCCGCAGAAGGGGAGGAGCTCGTCTACAAGCCCCGCTCCGGCGGCAGCCGAACCATCCTCGGCATTGTGGACCGCGAGGCGCCCCGCGCGATGGCCGAATCCCCGGAAGGCGTGCCGGCCTACAGCATGACCATCGTGCTTGTGAATCAGGCCGCCCCAAGCGAGTCGGATGGTGTGGGGGGAATCAGTTCGGCAGAACTCGACACGGGCGGGGACAAGATCACCGTCGCCCTGCGCATCGGGGGCGACGCCAAGGACAGACCCATCGCGGAGATACTGGGCCAGGACGAAGGAATGCTCGATGTGGGGGTGAGATAGATGGCGGGCGACGTGGAGGTCAGCTTTCGCGAGGACCAATTCCGGGAGGTGCGGCGGCTCCTGCGCTCGGTCCCCAAGGCGTGGCCGAAGGTCGCCTCGCGGGGAATCAACAAAACGCTCTCGACGCTGCGCTCCCGCTTCGTGAAGCGCACGTCCGCCCAGGCCGGCATTAAGCAGAAGGTCATCCGGGAGCACGTCAGGATCAAGAAGGCGACCCGCTCGGTTCTCTCCGGCTTGCTGCGGCTGTTGGGCGGGCGGATTCCTCTGATCGACCTGAAGGCGCGCCAGGACAAGAAGGGCGTGAGCTACACCGGCCGGGACGGCAAGCGGAGCAGCGTGCCGAGCGCCTTCATCGCGACCATGCCCTCCGGCCATACGGGAGTCTTCAAGCGCACCACGGGGAGCCGGCTTCCGATCCAGGAACTGTTCGGCCCCTCGCTCACCGGCGTCTTTGAGAAGACCGGCGACATCCAGCGGGAGACGATGGACGAGACGGAAGACCTGCTCGAGCACTACACCGCGCAGGAGGCGGACCGCGAATTGGAGCGGAGGAAGGGCTGATGGTCGAATTGATCGAACCCATTGTGGAGCAGATCGCCGCCGCCCTCGCTACCGCAATAGACGGAATCACCGAGGACAACGGTTACCTTCAGGACCTCTCCGCCGTCCGGCCGACGCGCCCGTCGTTCGATCCCGATACGGACGCGGCGCCGGAGAACGGCAAGGTGGTCATCGTCCAGACGGACCCGGAACCGGACTCGGAGAACTCCACGGAGGGCAACCCGCCGGCGCAGGCCTGGCTTCAGCCTTTCGCCCTCGTGTGTTTCGTCATCGCGAGCGACGCCTCGACCATGCCCATTGACACGCTGGTCAACCGCGCCCGCTGCGACATCGAGAAGAAGGTCATGGAGGATCCGCAGTGGGGCGGGCTGGCGCTCGATACCGAGCTGCACGGCTCGATGCGGTTCAACGAAGGGCAGGCCTCCAGCGGCGTTGTCGTCCTTATCGCCGTCCATTACCGGACGCGCGAGAACAACCCTTACCAATCAGCCTGAGAGGAGAGAGCCATGCTGCACCGTAAGCGAGTCCTTGCGGCCAAGATCGAAGCTACGCCGGGAACGGCGGAATCGCTCACCGCGAGCGAGGGCGCCTTCAACGTCCAGGACGCCGTCATCCAGCCGGAGACGGAGTTCATTCAGCGCATGGGCCAGAGCGCCTTCTCGCCTCTGCCCGGTTCGATTGGCGCGGAGTCGGGCGTCGCAACGTTCACCATCGAAGCCTGCGGGTCCGGAAACGCCGAAACTCCTAAGCCCGCCTGGGCCACCACGTTCCTCCCCGCGTGCGGCCTCGTTGCCACCGACAACGCCTATGCTCCGGTGAGCGAGGGTCCCTCGGCGGCGGGCGACGTGAAGACCGTCACGATCGGCATGTACGAGGACGGCCTTTTCAAAAGCATCAAGGGCGCCATGGGCTCGGCCGTCTTGACGCTCATTGCCGGACAGCTTGCCAAGATCGAGTTCACCTTCCGCGGCCTGTGGGTGCCCCCGAGTGACGTGGCACTCATTGCCCCCACCTATCCGACCGTTAAACCTCCGCGTTTCGTCAGTGCGAGTCTCCTGGTCGGGGGCGCATGGAGTCCGCGCGTCCAGCAGCTCACGTTCGACCTGGGCAACGACGTGCAGATGCGGGAGGACGCCAACACAGCGGAGGGCTACTTCACGGCCATGATCACCGACCGTCTCTCGGTCGGCTCGATCAACCCGGAGACGGTGCTCGTCGCCACCTACGATGTGCACAACAAGTGGCGGTCGCTCACCGAGCAATCCCTCGCCTGGCAGCTTGGCGCCGGAAGCGACGGGAACACGCTCGCGTTCTCCGGCACGAAGGCTCAGTTCACCTCGGTCCAGGAGGGTGAGCGGAACAAGATCGCCATCGAGGACGTGGGCTATCAGATGAACCGCGTCGCGGCCGCCGGCGACGACGAGTACACGCTGACCTTCAGTTGAGGGGCTTGTCATGGCCAAAGCGACTAGCAACGGATGCGGCTACGGACGCAGCACGCGGTGGGGCCTCGGAATCGTCGTGATGATTTGGCTCGGCCTGGCCGCGCTCACGTTCGCCATGGCAAGCTCGGCTCGCAGCGAGGCCTCAGCCGCCTCGGAGAAACTTGAGGCGAAGGTGGAGGAGAACCGACGGGACCTTCAACGCTACCGGGAGCTGGTGAGCCGACTCGATGAGCGGCTCAGGTCCATGGACGAAAAGCTCGGCCGGATCGACGAGAGACTCAATAGCCAATAGGAGAACGCGGACATGCCTTTAGCACTGAATCGGGACGCCTGGTTCAAGGTCTGGCTGGAAAGCGACGAGGACATCGAGGAGGAGAACCGCCCGCACTTCGTCAGCCGCTATCTGGCGGACAATTCGTACCGCCAGATGGTGGGCATCGAGGAGAGAGTCGAGCAGGTCGGCGATGACCTCGGCGCCATTCTGTCGGAGATGGAGGACGTGCTCTGCCTCGCCGTGGTGGATTGGCGGAACATGACCGACCCCCTCACGCACAAGGAGATCAAGTTCTCGCGGGAGGCGGTGGGCGAGGTCCTCAACCCGAGCGAGGTGTGGGAGTTGATTTATAAAATCCTCGCGCAGAACCGGCTCAAGGTAGACGCACAAAAAAAATTCGAATCGCCGTCGCCCATACGTACGGGCAAGTCTGCAAAGGGTGCCCGGGCCCGCAAGCGTGCAAAGACGTCCCGACGGAAAGGGAGCCCCTCGTAGTGGACTGTCCCGTCTGCGGCGGCGCGGGATGCGACGAGTGCGAGGGAGAGGGACGTTGGGAATTGACAGGCTGTCCTCTGGAGTTCGTGGGGGAAGACGTATGGGAGCTGTTGGACTTCGCGGAACTGTACAAGAAGGGCTGCCCCCCGGTGGCGGGCGGGTCGCTGGACCAGACGCACTGGTTCAACGAGGCCGCCCGATTCGTGTGGAGAGAGGAAAGCTACTGGCGGGCGAAACTCGGAATCCCCTGGTGACGCATGGCAAAGCGTGACATCGACATCCTCCTGCGAGCGCGCGATCAGATGTCGGGCAAATTCGGCCGGGCCACGAAGAAAAGCGAGGGCCTGCGCAAGGCGTTCGTCGGCCTGAAGATGGCAGCGATCGCGGCCGCCGCCGCCATCGCGCTGATGGCGGCGAAGACGGCGAAGGAGAGCCTCGAGGCTTATGCGAAGCAGGAAGCCGCCGAGCAGAACCTCAGCGGCGCCCTTGCGCTCGTGGGGGAGCACGCCCGGGCGCAGGTCCCGATGATGAAAGAGTTCGCCGCCGGCATTCAGCAAATCACAACCCAGGGGGATGAGGCGACCCTCGAGCTGATGGCGATGGGCGCCTCGATGGGCAAGCTCTCCGGCCAAGAGCTGAAGGATGCAACGACGGCGGCCATTGGGCTGGCGAAGGCGTACAAGATGGACACCGTCGCGGCGATGCGTCTTGTTGCTCGAGCAGCTCTGGGAGACACTGCGAGCCTCTCCCGCTATGGGATCAAGCTCGATGAGAGCCTCTCGAAGCAGGAGAAATTCAACGCCGTTTTGAAGATCGGCAAGGAGAATTTCGCGCTCGCCGAAGCCGAGACGAAGACCTACGGCGGCGCGATGCAGCAGATCAAGAATATGGTGGGGGACGTCAAGGAATCTATCGGCGAGCAGCTCGCCCCCATCGTGATCGCGCTGGCGCAGACCTTCAAGGAACAGCTCCCAGCTATCAAGGGGTTCGCACTCGGCGTGGTAGAGGTCTTCAAGAACACGCTGCGCGGAGCGATCGTTGCTTTCACCTTCATGGAGGCCGTGGTCCAGAACTGGAAGGACGCCGTAATCATTTATTTCAAGTTCATCCTGCTCGGCTGGATCAGCCTCGCCATGAACATCAAGCATTTCTGCACCGAGGTCATTCCCGCCTACCTGACCTGGCTGAAGGACAACTGGCGGCAAATCTTCGAGACGATGTGGAACGCGCTGAAGTCCTTCACGAAGAACATCGGGAAGAACCTCGCCGCCCTCTGGCGGGCCATCCGCGACTTCGTGAAGGGCAAGGGCTGGCACTTCCAATGGACGGGCCTCCTGGACGGATTCGAGAGCACGCTTAAGGAGATGCCGAAGATCGCCGAGCGCCAGCTCACCGGCACGGAGAAGAAGCTTGTGCGGGACATCCGGGAGAGGGGCGCGCGCGTGGGCGATGCGTTCGGCGCCGGCATGGACAAGAAGGTCGCCGAGCGCATCAAGAAGATGGGCCTGGGCGTCAAAGAGGAAGTGAAGGCCAGTATGCCGGCGGCCGTGGTGCCGGGAGGGGCGGAGGAGGAAAAGGCCGCTGCGGCACCGGGCCGCGCGAAGACCTTCAGCGCCTTCGAGTCTCGGTTCCTTACGCGGGCGCCCGGCGCCGATCCCCAGGTTCAGAGCGCCAATCACCTGAAAAAGATATCGCAGGACCTCGGCACGATGCGCGCGGACCAGCGCAAGCAACGCGAGCTTCAGGAGGAGCAGCTCCGCCAGGCCGAGAGGGGCACCGGCACGCTGCAACTGAAGGCGGCGAACCTCTGAGCGTAGGAGAGAGACGTGGCCGTCGTCAACGTCAAGCGCGATTGGAGCAAGGGCCGGGCGCCGGCACAGCTCGGCGGCTCGAGCGCGGCCAAGGTCTACACCGTGCTCCTGGACGGCAACGACAGCACCGACGATGCGCCGTTCGTCGCCCGCCGCGCCACGGGGATCCCCCGCGCCCGTGAAATCTACTCCGAGAGCGAGCCCTACCTGCGCTGCACCGGCGTTCACCCCGCGCCGCTCTCCCCCCTCTTGTGGGAAGTGACATGCGAATACGGCGTAATCTCGGAGACCTCCGCCGACCATCCCCTCGATGAGCCCATGAAGCTCTCGATCCGCAGCCATCAGGAACAGGTCGAGACGGACCAGGACGCCGACGGCAAGGCCATCCTCAACACGGCGAATCAGCCCATCACGCTGAAGAAGGACCACGGCGATGACGTCCTCACGATCAAGCGGAACGAGGCGAGCTTCAGCTTTTCCAAGATGGGGGAGTACCGCAACACCGTGAACGCGAATCCGTACCGGGGAGCGCCGGCCGGCACCTGTCGGATGGTGGACGTCCAGGCCGACGAGGTCATGGAGGAGACAGACGACGGGACGGTCCTGTTCTACTGGGCGGTGACCTACGTGATTCACTACCGCGCGGACCGCGACCCGCTGACGGACAAAATGGTCGGGTGGCGGCGGCGGCACCTAAACCAGGGCACGATGCACATCAATCCCTCAACCGGAAAGGCCGTGAAAAACGTGACGGAAGATAAGGGGGACGTGATCTCCGAGCCGGTTCCGCTGGATGTGAACGGCTACCCCAAGGAAGGCCTCCATAAGGACAGTAACGCCGGGGACCACTGGCTCAGCACGTCGCTCTACCCCTCGAAAGACTGGACGCCCCTGCATCTGGAGTAAACGAATGGAAACGCTCTACGCCCTG
>CAZJXV010000008.1:0-8320 GCA_964550015.1 uncultured Verrucomicrobiota bacterium | reverse complement strand
GCTCTGGCGGCCGTTGTGCGCGATTACCGCGCGGGGAAGCTCACGCGCGAGAGCGTCCTCACGCGGACGGTGGGCGGGCAGCGCGTCTACGGCCCGCTCTTTGAGGTAACGGAGGTGAGCGGCGGGACGTGCAAAGTCAAGCGGTTCCGCGGCGAGGGCGAGTGCCTCGACGGCCAGGAGATCGCCGGCGTCTGCTACGACACCGGCAACCCGCTCCTGGTCGGCGACCGCGGCAGCCTTCACCCGATCACGGGGGGCGACCTGTTTTTTTTTAACGGCACGGGTCTCCGGGCCTACGAGACGCAGCATGGCATTGAGCGCATCATCACGGGGGGATCCACGAACAAAGTCAAAACCGTCGAGCAACAGGGGGGCGACGGGTCCTGGTCGGCGACGTCCGACACGTTCGGAACGTGGAAGTTCCAGAGTGCTCTATCGCTCACCCAATGCACGAACTGCTACGCGCGGATCATCGGGAGCTGGCTGGAGTGCGAGATCAATTCCGGGGGAGCCTGGTCGGGCGGGGGAATCCTGGACCTGCGCGGCAAGGTCGAGCTGCTCTGGCTCTTTGAGGACTTCAATCAATCCACCGTGACCCGCGCCGAACTCGCGCTTCTCGACAGCTACAGCAGCTTCTGGTGGACGGGCGCGCGGCTGTTCTGCACCAGCATCAGCGGGACGGTGTGGTGGGGCTCACAGCCCTTCGTCTGGTATTACGAGGTAGGGGATTACTACAGCGTGGCGGCCGGCGGCAAGGACCTCTACGGGTTCGCGCTCCATGTCGTCGACCTGTACAGCACCCAGATTCAGACGGGGGCCACACGGGAGGCGGCGGCCCTCCAGAACATAAGCGGTTCCCATGTGAACCTTCAGACGTGGAAGAACACCATTCAACCCTAAAGGGCGAGAGGAGAGGATCATGCTGGACAAGATTCTATCACTGGCTGGACTGAGGCGAAGAAGGCAAGAGGAGCACAGGAGCGCAGGGTTCCCTTCTCTGCGCACCTTTTGGGAGGTGAGACACTACGACCGGGAGGGCCGGCTTCTCTGGTCGGGGCAGATGGGTAACATCTACCACGACGAGGGGGAGGAGTTCTCCGTCAAGGTCCTGTTCACGGAGGAATCGTCCGTGCCGGCGAATTACTACCTCGGCCTGGACGCGCGCTCGAGCCTGGCAGAGGACGATGATCTGGCGGCGCTCAGCGGCGAGCCGTCCGGCAACGGGTACTCTCGCCAGACCGTGGCCTCCGACAACACGGACTTCACGGCCCAACAGGACGGGGGCACGAGCGATTGGGAAGCGGTGACCAAGGAGGTGACCTTCGCTGCATCGGGCGGAGACTGGAGCGAGCTCAAGAACATCTTCCTCGCCACCAGCTCGGACGGGTCCGGGAAGCTCATCGCCTCGGCCGTCTTCGACACGCCGCGGACGGTAAAGGACGGCGAGGAACTGAAGTGCACGATGACGATCCGCAAGAAAGAGGCGGCGTAACGGGAGCGTTGTCCCCGCGCTCCTGACAACAGGGCGGGGCGTCCTACCCAACAAGCGGCATCCGCCCGCGTCCCGCCCTCCTCTGTCTCGGAGGCTCAAGCTGTGCAGTACTACTTGCCCAACTCGGCGGACTGCGAGGGATGGAAGGGGTATGTGTCGGGGAACTGGCTGGCCACCAATGCCATGACGTCGGGCACGTCGCTTACCTCCGGGGAACTTGACGACCTGTCGGCCGATGACAGCAACTATGTTTCCACGGTCGGGCAAGACGGCCAGGCGCCGGGCGTCAAGATTCGCTTCGTGATTCCCATGGGCGCCTCGGAAGTGGAGGAGTTGCAGGTCACTTTTGAGGGCTACGGCCGTTACCTGGGCGGAGGCCAGGACCAGTACCAGCTTTTTATGTGGGACGATAACGAGGGACGGTGGTACCAGAAGGACATCCATACCTCAGCGAGCAAAGACACGCTGGAAGCGTCGATCACCGAGAACTGCGCCGACTACGTCTTCACGGTAGGCTCGGACAAGGTAGTGGACTGCTTGGTCATCGGACCGTCGGGCGACGTATCTTACAACGCGCAGGCCTGGACGTATTACGCTCGCCTGGCGGTCGAGGCGCCGATACGCGCGCTGGTCGAGGTGGGGACCGAGGTCCTCTGCAATTCGGTTCAGGCCTACTTCGATGACGTCCTGGTCGAGGTGGGCACGGAGGTTACGTGCCACTCGATCCATGAGAACTATGAGTACCATCGGGTCGAGGTGGGGACCGAGGTCCTCTGCACGGTGAGGCAAACCTACCGGGATGACGTCCTCGTGAACGTGGGAACGGACGTGCTGGAGACGGACCTTCAGACCTACGTGGATGACGTGCTGATCGAGGTGGGCGTGGACGTGCTGGAGACGGACCTTCAGACCTACGTGGATGACGTGCTGATCGAGGTGGGCGTGGACGTGCTGGAGACGGACCTTCAGACCTACATAGACCATGTGCTTGTCAACGTAGGGCTTGAGGTGACCGCCTTCGATATGCACTGCTTCCCCCTCGAGCTGTGGCTTACGCCCAACGCGCCCAACGAACGGATCGTGCGTTGGACCGACGCGAGCGTGAGCGACCCCGCCGACTTCTGCATCGTGATAGACGGGAAGGTCCTCGAATGGACGCAGAACCGCTGGCGCCGCTTCACGCGGTGGGACACCATCCGCCAGTACCTCCGTGTGGGCATCCCGCCGGCTGGCCTCAGCAACGACGAGATCGAGGCCTGGCTCCCGACCCCGGAGGACGAGGTCCAGCTCAGCATCACCAACCCCGGCGAGTCCCACACCAACATCGAACGCAAGCTCGGCGCCGGCGAGTTCGCCGAGATCGCCGAGACACACAGCACGTTCTACATAGACGGGCCGCTGGTGGATGGCGTGTATACCTATCGCCTGGTCGCAGAGGATGAGCAGGGGGACACGGCGACCTCGAACGAGGAACAGATCACGATTTCCTCAACGCCCGAACCGCCGACCGCCTTGGCTCTGGAGGTCCAGCAGCCGGAGTAACCCTATGGGGCAGATCACAATCAACAACGCGATGGGCGGGATCACGAATCCTTTCCTCGATACGTACAAGTGGACGGATGCGGGCTCGCAGGTCTGGACGGTCAACTACACCGCCACGAACGCGGGCGGCTCCAGCGGCATGAATCCGACCGAAGGCTGGACCGTCGGTGGGGACGCCTGGGGATCGGGCGAACCGGAGATATTCTACGACCCCTGGATAATGCTGACCTGGCGGGCCTACAACCCCGATGACCCCTATGGCTGGTACTACTTCGACAGCTTCGTCAACGGAACGGACGGGACCGGTGGGCTGAAGTTCACCGACGGCATGGGGAGTTACATGACGTTCCTTCCTGCCGCACCGGACCCGCCGACGAGCGTGACGGCCAGCGACGGTGAGTACGATGACAAGGTCCGGCTTGATTGGGATTTCGAAGAGGGGAAGACCTACTCGGCTTACCGCAGCGAGGGAGATGATCCAGAGTCGGCCGACCAGGTCGGAAGTGGAATTGACGCGCACCCCTGGGACGATACGACGGGCACGCCGTGGACGCTCTACAACTACTGGATGAAGGCGCATGAGGGTGGCGACTCAAGCGACTTCAGCGACCCGGACACCGGGTGGGCGAAGGACTCGGAATCGTCGAACGAGACACGGTACGCATCCTCGGTGTGGGACGGCTACGATGATGCGCGCCCGCCAACAACGCACACCCAGGACACGGAATCGGTAGTAGCCGACTTCTCTGCAATCAACACGGATGACAGCAATTACATCGAGTACACTACGCCCTCCGATGACCAGTACCCGGGCCACCGCGTGCGCATCCCCGTCCAGGACGCCACAATCCACCAGCTTGAGATTACGGTCAAGGCCCTGGGAACAGGCAGCGGAAACAACTACACGCTGCTCCACATCTGGAACGTGACAAACAGCGAGTGGGACGCTCTCGACACCCATGAGAGCGCATCGAAGGATACCGTGTTCGGGCGTCTGCTCGAGCCGAGCGACTACATCATCGAGGACGGCGGGACGTTTGTTGACCTGCTGGTCATCGGTGCCGGCGAGGTATATCCCTGGCTCCGTTGTGTGCCGGGAGCCGACCTCTCTGACCTCTACTCGGAGAGCACCAGCGGCACGGCGATCAACAGCGCGACCGACCTCCAGAACATGAAGAACGACCTGTCCGCAACCTATTACCTCGCCCAGGACATCGACGCCAGTGGCACAGCGAGTTGGAACGGCGGCGCGGGATTCGAGCCGGTGGGCAACACTTCAACCCCCTTCACCGGTACGCTCCACGGGAACGGTCACACCGTCACGGGACTCACCATCAATCGGCCGGGCACCAATTACGTCGGCCTGTTCGGAGAGATCGGCCAGGGCGGCGCGGTCTATGACGTCGGCCTCCTCAACGCGAGCATCGAGGGCAACAGCTACGTCGGCGGCATGGCCGGCAACATGGAGTCGAACACCGAAGGTCAGGACAACTGGGCCTTTGCGCGAAACTGCTACGTGACGGGCTCCGTGACGGGGACGGCAGTGGGCGGGTTCGTCGGCCGCCTCTACGACAATGCGCGCTGCTACTACTGTCACTCGACGGCGACCGTCACGGGGGACGGAAATTACGTCGGGGGCTTCTGCGGCGTCATGCAGCATTGCGCGACAGGCTCAGGCAGCTACCGTTGCGGAACGATCGGTTACTCCTATGCCTCCGGCAACGTCACGGTTTCCGGCTCGCAGGATTACGTGGGCGGATTCATCGGGTTCACCGATAGGACAGTGCTGCGCTCGTACGCCACCGGGAACGTCACGGCAGGCAGTTGCGATTATGTCGGCGGCTTCATCGGCAAGGCGGACGGCTGGATTGGGGATTGCTATGCCTGCGGCGCCGTTTCTGGCAGCGACCGGGTAGGGGGCTTCGTGGGCTACCAGGTGGACGATGTGCTTCGGAGCTACTCAACGGGCGCGCCTTCAGGCAGCACGAATGTCGGCGGCTTCTGCGGCGACAACACGGCCAGCATCACGGACTGCTTCTGGGACACCGAGACGAGCGGCACGGGGAGTAGCGACGGCGGCACGGGCAAGACCACGGCGCAGATGAAGCAGAAGGCGACGTTCCCGACTTGGAACTTCTCTACCATCTGGATGATCGGGTGACATGGCCGGCAACATCAAAACCTATTTCATCGAGGCCGTAGACTGGTTCGACTACGTTCCGAAAGTGACTCTGCGTCTCGACTGGACGCATTCCGAGAGCGCCGACCGCGACCACTACACGATCCGCCATAGCGGCGGTGATCCCTTCCTTGACCCGGACGCGGACCCGGACGACACAACGACCAACAACTACTATGAGCTCGAAGTGGATGCGGACGCGACGGGGACCTGGATTTTCCTGGTGCGGTGCGTGGACACCGACGGCAACGAGGAGGGGAACATCAGCTGTCTTGCCTGGGTCTACCTGGTGGACGGCCAGGAGAGTGCGATTCCCGCCGAACCCCGCAACGTGAAGGTGGACCCCATCGCCGGCGGCAAGCTCCGGGTGAGCTGGCTCTACACCCCCTGGCAGGAGCAGAACGGCCCGGGCGCGGCCCATGAAGGACGCATCTACGGGGACGGGGGAACGGGCACGATGGACTTCAGCTCGCCGGTCGCCACGGTCGCCATGAGCAACCCGACCGAGGAAGACAGCTTCTCATGGGACTCCGGCGTCCTGAGCGATGGGACCTTCTACGGCTACGTGGTGAGGGTCGCCACGGCGGCGCATCCGGGCGGGATTGAGACGCAGAACACGGACGTCCACTATGGGACGCCTGACTCCGATGTTCCGACAACCCCCGTGCTGGACGCCAAGATCATCTGAGGCGCTCAAATCGCCCACAACGCGCCTGGCCCCTTGCCCCACTTGATCCCTCGCGGCGGGGGCGTTTCTGTCAACCTGGGCCGAATCCGGCCCCCTCCCGCGCCAATTCTCAGGGCAGGCGGACCCAATCCGCTGGTGGCCGGTGAACGCATTGTGAACATACCCCTCCCATAATGGCCCATTCAGGCCCACTTTCCCCAACACGCTTGAGGACCCCAGGAACGCCACGGAGACGCCCCTCGCGGCTCTCAGGGCCTCTGGAAGGTTCCTACGGAATCGGCCTGGAAGGGATTATGAGTCCGCTGCTCTGCCCTTGAGCTATGGGCCCGTAGGCTACTGCTCGTCAACGACTTGTGGCAACTCTGCGAGGGCGAGGCGCAGGCAATGTGAACGCATGGTGAACACAGCCTTGCGATTCAGGGCGCTTTTTTCACGTCCCCCCGGTCGCAGGTGGGCATACCACTTCTCGGTTGTCTGCGCGGAACTGTGATGCGCCCAGGCGGCCACGTCGCTCATGTGCTCTCCGATGCTCACGAGCCAACTGCAAAAGGCGTGTCGGAAGGCGTGCGGCGTCCAGCGGCGGCCAATTCTATCACAAGCCGCCTCCAGGTGGAACCGCAAATACGACCCGGTGGGGGGCCGCTCGCTCCAGAGGCGCCGGCCGAGTTCGCTCAGGTCCGGGCGCCACAGGGGACACCCCGCATCGTAGGAGAGGATCCATTCCTCGCGGCGCTTCGTGTGCGGTACCCGGACTCCTTCTGGACCGAAGCAATCGGCGGACAGGCTCAGAAAGGAACCGCAGCGCAGACCCGTCATGGCAAGCAATGTCCAGAGGCCCCCGTCATATGGGCTGCTCGCATCCACGAGCTCGGTCATCTGCTCAGGGGAGGGGAACGCTTTGAGCGTCCGCGTCTCGGTTGCCCGGGCAACACGCTCGGCGGGATTGGCCTCGACGTATCCCCGATTCTCGGCCCACGAGAACCAACCCGACAGGTGCGCCCGATACTTGTTCAAGGTGCGAGGGGAGAGCCCGTCTTTCTGGAGGGCGCGCAGGAACGTCTCGACATCGGCAACGCTCAGGCGATCTGGCCGAGCCTCGCCTGTGAACTCAAGGAAGCTCTGAAGGGAACGCTCGACGCCGGCAAGATGTTTCTCACTGCGGTTGCGGCGCCGCAGTTCCTGGAGGTACTCGCCGGCACCGACGGCGGCGTCCACACGAACAGGCAGACCCGCCTTGCGCGTCTCGATCTGCGAACGCACCTGGCGGACGTGCTCGCGGAGGTCGGTTATCTTCAGGGACGGACCGCCTGCCCAGGCCCACCGCCTGACCACCGGCCCCTTGCGGCCGAGGGGACGATAGCAGAGGAAGTACCAATCCTTCCGGTCGAGGTCCTTCCAAAGGCCCCACTCGAGCTGCTTGAGGCGGCGGCCACGATACGTCCAGACGTTACTATTCTTCTTCGCCATTGCTTTGTTCTTCTGGCTCATCCGAGGCCGCAGGGACGATCCGCTTTATAGTTCCCAGAGCACGCCTTGCAGCAGGGGACAAATCCGACTCAATAGCTCGGCGGGCCGCCGATGCAGTGATACATCTGACGCGGTCAATAGACCACCAAGCCTTGAGGTCCATGTCTCAGTCCTCCCCATTGGCAGAGACCGGCTCAAGCAGGAAGACGGTGCGGGTGCTTCCATCTATGGCTTCGTACTTCTTCGTCCCCGAGACCTTCATGGGCACTTCAATCTTGAGCATCTTGCCATCCACCAAGCCCTCGGTATCGTGTCCTTCGATCCAAACGGTAATCCGGTGATAGGCCCAGGTGGGAGCAAGAGTCTTCTTGCCCTTAACGTAGATGTCCCTCCAGCCTTCTTGGTATAGGATCCGTGCTTCAACCAGAAGCTGATTCTTGCTCACTACGCTGAGGACCTTCACTTTTTCGGAGAGCGTCCCGACGCCCCCGACTTGGAGTTCGTTCTTGAAAGACTCAACAGGCTTGTCATCGGTTGCCTCCTTGGTGTCCTTGGGTTTCGTGTCCTTTGGTAGCTTTTTCTCGAGTTGAGCACACCGCCGCTTGGCCTCGGCAAGCTGGAGGGCCAGCTCTCCGTTCCTTCGCCTGAGTTCCTCGATCTCGGCCTGCTTCTCGTGGAGTTGCTGCTCGAGTTGCGTGACTTTCTTCTTCAGGTTTGCCTCGTTCTCGCCAGCCCAGGAAAGACCGGCAATGAGGACACACACGACAGCCCCCGCCACCATGCCCCTTCTCATCTTCTTCCCCTTCCATTAGGTGACTCACTCGAACCAGACACCCACCACAACGAAGGCCTGACGTATCTGTTTTTCCTTGAGCCTCACGGGCGGCTGCGGCTCGACGGGGTTCAGCGACGTCAGGACGATCTCCCCATCATGCCGGTACCAACGCTTGAC
>CAZJXV010000007.1:0-35711 GCA_964550015.1 uncultured Verrucomicrobiota bacterium | reverse complement strand
TTGCGTACCTGGTGCCTCGAGCACGAATAGCAGGATGATCCCCGCTGCCGCAGGACACACACACAAACAAGAAACAACACCCCTTGACGAGGGTGCCTCATAGCAGGGGCGATTGAACGCGACCGCCAAGGCCTCAATCGCCCCTGACGGGGCTCTGTTCTCGTCGGGCGCCGTCCCCGCGGGCTTGCCCGCCTTCGGCGGGCTGGCGCCCGTGGCTACTTCCAGTCACCGTAGGGCGGTTCATAACCATGGCCAGGCACCGGCACTGGCGTAAGAAACCCGGGCTAAGAGGAGGCGCAGGGCACACCGAGACTCTGGGTCACCACCAAAGCCGTCTACACTCTACTCCTCAGCAGCCCTGAAGCCCCCCGTCCAGGGCGCCTGCTCCGGCGCCTCCCCCTTGACCAGCTCGCGCCACTTCTCATCCGTGAGCCGGTCGGCCATCGGGTGCTTGAACTCGTAGTGCGAAAACACCGGCCCCGCCCCGGCAACAACCTCCCCGCCGGGCGTCTTCCATACCACCCACATCAGGTCCACTGGGCCCGTCGCCTCCTCGAGCACCAGGCGCATGTCAATGTTCGTATGCACGTCCGCCACGATCGTCGTGCGCTTGCTGTCGTCCGTGAGCGCCCCGAGCGCCCCGTCCAGCGCGCCGCCGAACTCCTTGATGAACTTCAGCTCCGCCTCCGTCAGCGCCTCGCCCTGCAGCTCCTTGAGCGAAAGGGCAAGCAGCCGGCGCAGGATCCGGTCCGCGCTCGTGAACCGCCGCCCCATCTCCTCAGAAAGCACCCCGAGCGCCTCGAGCCCCTTGTGCGACATCGCGTTGAGCGCCACGAGCTCCGCGTACAGCCCCGGCACCGGCTCGACGAACCCCGGCGGCTCCGCCTTCGGTTTCGGCGGCATCCCCATCCCCACCATCCCGTACGACTGCTTCGCGTACAGGATCGTGTCGTGCCGCAGCTGCGCCCACGACGCCAGCGCCGCGTACAGCCCCTTGTCCGCGTACGCCTCCGTCTGCATGAAGCTCGGATACCCCGCCCCGAGCGGCGCCAGCAGCGTCCGGAGCGAGGCGAGCCACGACCAGTACAGGTTCTGGTGCCAGTCGCCTCGGTCGAGACCCCCGAAGATCGCCGCCAGCTTCGCCACGCGGTCGGCATACCCCTTGTAGTCCGTGTCCCCCTCCGCCTCGAGCACCGCCTGCGCCCGCGCCGAACCCAAAAGCTGCATCACGTCGAGCCCGCGCGGGAAGCCGCGCGACGGACCCAGCGGCCCGCGCGCCATCGTGAACGGCTCGCCCGCGCCCGTGTACGGCAGATCAACCAGGCGCCCCAGCACGTAGGAGTCCGGCACGAACCGCTGGCCCATCACCCGCAACCCCTTGGTCGCCTCGAGCACCTTCGCCAGCGTCGCCTCCGTCTCGTCGAGCTCGGACACCATCTGCGCGCCCGTGCCCCCGTAGATCAGCGGCGACCGCTTGCGCGCCATGCGCCAGCGCACCCCGTACAGGAACGCCTTCGCCGCCACGTCCTTCGTGCCCGCCGTGGCCCGCACCGCCGGGTACGCCTCGGCGTAGTCGAAGATCGTCAGATCGTCCGAGAGCCCGACGAAAAACGACGTCACCGAGTACAGCCGTTGCCACCGCTTGAACAGCGCCTCGTCGGCCGTCAGGTCGCGGCTGATCAGCAGCGCCTGGATCGTCTGGCGGTTGGCCATCGCCTCGTCAACCAGCGCGTCCGTGATCGTCTCGTTGTTGCCCTTGAGCAGAAACGCCATCCGGCCCAGCCACATCATCGCCCGGAAATAGCGCTTGAGCTTGACCTCCCGCGTGTAGTGCCCGCGCGGCACGTACTGCGAGTAGTCCTCCTTGTAGCCGAACAGCGGGCTGAGCGAGAGCCCCCCGTGCGCCATGATGAGCGCAATCTCCTTCTCTACGACCGAGGCCACCGACGCCGGCGGCGCCCAGTCCGGGTCGAGCAACCGCATCGCCACGCCGAAGTACGCCAGCGTCGCCCGGTCCGCCTCCACCAGCGCCTCGGCCCGCCCCGAGAGCCCCAGCCGCCGGGACACCTTCGCCAGCATCGCCTCGCAGAGCGCCTCGAGATCGCCGAACAGATACGCCTCCTCGATCTCCTTGAGCGCATTGTCAAACACCACGTGGTACAAGTGCAGCACGCTGTCGCTCGTCACCACGATCGGCACCTTGCTGTACTTGAGATCGCTGTACGCGCGGCCGAACACGTCGCGGCCCCGGCCCGCCACCACCACAAACCCGTTCTTCGCCAACTGCGCCCGCGCCGCCTCCGAGCGAACGCGCTCGACAAGCTGCCGGTGATTGACCACCGTCTCCAGATCGACCGGCAGCGCCACCTGCGGCGCGTTCGGCTTCACCGTGAACTCCACCGGAGCCCAATGCCGCAAAAACGCCGCCTTGAGCGCCGCGCTCTGCTCCGCGATCGCCGCCCCGGCATCTGCCGCCGGCTCCCGGGCCGCCGCGCCGAGCGCGCACACAGCCACTGCAGCCCCAACACACCACGCCATCAACGTCTTCATTGGTCCCTCCTCAAGGCCCGCGGCCCCTCCTCGAGGCCCACGGCCCCTCCTCGAGGCCCACGCCCCGTCTTCGAGGCCCACGCCTCGTCTTCGAGGCCCACGCCTCGTCTTCGAGGCCCACGGCCCCTCAATCTCGAGCGTCCAATGCTTTGACTAGCCGCGTCACGGGAACGTTCCCGCCTCAAGCGACGGCACCCGCAACCCGCCAAAAAACATTCTACCACACCCGATGACGACGTAAACCACCCCCGTCCTCTATCACGTCCCGAAGCACACCGTGCAGACGGGGGTCTCTGGCCCGCATGTCTCACAGCGCGCAAGGCGCGGGAAAAATGGGGACTGGCAACTATTTTTCGCAGAGGCCGAACACATCCGACACCCCCTGGCGCAGAAAAATAGGTGCCTGTCCCCATTTTTCCTGCCTGCTCCCGGCCAGTAGCCCCTTGCGGCCAGGCCCGTTGCACATCGCAAACGGCCTCGCGCCGGCTCTCCCTAACAAATGCGCGCTAGCCTTTCCTCCGCGCCGCCAGCAGCCTGTTGACCGCGTTGAGGTAGGCCTTCGCGCTCGCCTCGATGATGTCCGTGCTCGTGCCCCGGCCCGTCGTCACCGTCTGGCCCCCGCGCAGCCGCACGGTCACCTCGCCGAGCGCGTCCTTGCCGCTCGTGACCGCCCGCAGCGAGAAGTCAAGCAACCGGCACTTGACCTTCGTGATCCGGTCGATCGTCTTGTAGGCCGCGTCCACCGGGCCGTCGCCCGTCGAGGCGTCCTGCAGCGCCTTGCCCCCCTTGATGAGGCACACCGTCGCCGTCGGCACGGTGCGGTTGCCGCTCGTGATGTTGAGATAATCGAGCCGGTACGTCTCGGGCACCTCCTCGAGCGCCTCCTCGATCAGCGCGGCCAGGTCGTCGTCGTACACCTCTTTCTTCTTGTCGGCCAGCGTGATGAACGCCTCGTAAAGCCGTGTCAGCTCCTCGTCGCCCAGGTGGAAGCCGAGCTTCTCGGCGCGCATCCGCAGCCCGTGCTTGCCCGAGTGGCGCCCGAGCACGATCTTCGACTCCGTCCACCCGACGTCCACGGGCTTCATGATCTCGTACGTGCGCCGGTCGCTCAGCACCCCGTGCACGTGGATGCCCGCCTCGTGCGCGAACGCGTTCTCGCCCACGATCGCCTTGTTCGGCTGCACCACCATCCCGCTCAGCCGGCTCACCAGCCGGCTCGTCTTGACGATCTGGCGCGATTTCACCCCCGTCGTGATACCCCGGAAGCGGTCCGTGCGCGTTGTGATCGCCATCACGACCTCCTCGAGCGAGCAGTTGCCCGCCCGCTCGCCCAGGCCGTTCACCGTGCACTCGACCTGCCGCGCCCCGTTCGCCACGCCCGCGAGCGAGTTCGCCACCGCCAGCCCCAGGTCGTTGTGGCAGTGCACGCTGATGACCACGTCGCGACCGTGCTTCGTCTCGTCGCGCAGGGTGCGGATGACCTCCCCGAACTCCGTCGGCAGCGCGTACCCCACCGTGTCCGGGATGTTCACCGTCGTCGCCCCCGCCTCGACCACCGCGTCGAACACCTCCACCAGAAACGTCGGCTCCGTGCGCGAGGCGTCCTCGGGCGAGAACTCCACGTCCTCGCAAAACCCCTTGGCGTACGCCGTCATCTCCGTCGCCGCCTTGAGGATCTCGTCCTTGGCCTTCTTGAGCTTGTACTTGCGGTGGATCTCGCTCGTCGCCAGAAACACGTGGATCCGCGGCCGCGCCGCGCCCTCGAGCGCCTCGGCCGCCGCATCAACGTCCTTCTTGATGCACCGCGCCAGCCCCGCCACCGCGGGCCCTTCAACCTCCTGCGCCACGAGCCGCACCGCCTCGAACTGCTCCTTCGACGAGACCGGGAACCCCGCCTCGATCACGTCCACGTTGAGGAGTTGGAGCTGCTTGGCTATCTCGAGCTTCTCGCGCACCCCCATCGCCGCGCCCGGCGACTGCTCGCCGTCGCGCAGCGTCGTATCGAAGATCAACACCTGCTCCGCCATCGCTCCATACTCCCTGCGTACCCTCCGTAGCTCGGGTCTTCCCGAGCGAAGGAGGGCTATTTCTTCTTGCCCTGAATGAACGGCATCATCGCCCTGAGCTTGCCGCCGACCTCCTCGATCTGGTGCGCCCGGCCCTCGCGCTTGAGCGCGCTGTACACCGGCCGCCCCGCCTGGTTCTCCAGCATCCACTCGCGGGCGAACTGCCCCGTCTTGATCTCGTCGAGGATCTCGCGCATCTGCTCGCGCGAGGTCTCGTTGATGATCCGCGGCCCGCGGGTGAGGTCGCCGTACTCGGCCGTGTCGCTCACCACGTCGCGCATCCCGCTGATGCCGCGCTGGTAAATCAGATCCACAATGAGCTTCAGCTCGTGGCACACCTCGAAATACGCCACCTCCGGCTGGTAGCCCGCCCCGACGAGCGTCTCGAACGCCGCCTGGATCAGCGCCGTCGTGCCCCCGCACAGAATCACCTGCTCGCCGAACAGGTCCGTCTCCGTCTCCTCGGCGAACGTGGTCTCCAGCACGCCCGCGCGCGTGCCGCCGATCGCCTTGGCGTGCGCCAGCGCCAGCGCCGTCGCCGTGCCCGTGGCGTCCTGCTCGACGGCGAAGATGCACGGGATCCCCGCGCCCGCCTCGTACTCGCGCCGCAGCAGATCCCCCGGCCCCTTCGGCGCCACCATGTACACGTCAATGTTCCCCGGCGGCTTGATCTGTCCGAAGTGGATGTTGAACCCGTGCGAGAACACGAGCGCCTTGCCCGCGCTGAGCCCCGCCTCGATCTCGCTCCGGTACACCCGCGGCTGCACCGTGTCCGGCAGAAGAATCTGCACGATGTCGCCCTCCTTCGCCGCCTCGGCCGCCGTCATCGGGCTGAACCCGTCCGCCTTCGCCCGGTCATAGTTCGCCGTGCCTTCGAGCTCGGCGACGATCACCGCCACGCCGCTGTCGCGCATGTTCTGCGCCTGCGCGTGGCCCTGGCTGCCGTAGCCGATCACGGCCACCGTCTTGCCTTTGAGCACGCCCAGGTCCGCATCCTTGTCGTAGTACATCTTCGCCATCGTTATCGCTCCTCCTTCGTCCAGCCTCTTGAAAGCTCTTTGCTCAGATGCCTCATCCGAGTCCACCGTGTCAAATCAGCGCCCTGAAGAACGCGCAGCGTTCTTCCCTTGTCCCGTGCCTGAGTGCACGCTCCACCTATTCGAGCGGCCTGAAGAACGCGAAGCGTTCTTCTATGGCGCGCCTGAGCATGCCGCAGCATGCTCACGCCCGGCCCATTGCCACCTTGCCCGTGCGCGCCAGCTCCTTGATCCCGAACGGCCGCACCAGGTCGAGAAACGCCTTGATCTTTCCCTCCGTGCCCGTCACCTCGATCGTGAAATGCTTCTCGCGCACGCTCACGATCCGCGCCCGGAAGATATCCACCACCTGCATGATCTCCGGCCGCGTGTGCGAATTCACGCTCACCTTCACCAGCACCAGCTCGCGGTCAACGAACTCGCCCCCCTCGAAGTCCACCACCTTGATGACGTCAATAACCTTGTTGAGCTGCTTGGTGATCTGCTCCAGGATGCGGTCGTCGCCCTCCACCACGATCGTCATCCGCGAGATCGAGTGGTCCTGCGTCTCGCCCACCGCCAGGCTGTCGATATTGAACCCGCGCGCGCTGAACAGGTTCGCCACCCGCGAGAGCACGCCGAACTTGTTCTGCACCAACACCGAAATAATATGCTTCATCGCCCCGGTCTCCCGCTTATGTCCTACAGCAGCGTGTACGTGCTCTCGTCAATCATCTCGTGAATCGCCGCGCCCGCCGGCACCATCGGCCACACGTCCTCCTCGGGCGCCACGATGAAATCGATCCACACCGGCCGCTCCGTCTCCTTGAGCCCCGCGTCGATCGCCGGCCGCACGTCCTCGACTTTCTCCACCCGCACCCCCACGGCGCCGTACGCCTCCGCCACCTTCACGAAGTCCGGGCTGTACGCAGGCGGCGTGCCCTTGAGCGTCGGGTCCACCCGCGGCTCGCCCGAGCGGTTCGCCGTCTCGGCCAGGCACGTGTGCGCGTAGTTGCCCTCGTAGAACAGCCGCTGCCACTGCCGCACCATCCCCAGGTAACGGTTGTCCAGAATGCACACCAGGATCGGCAGCTTGTTGTCCACCGCCGTCGCCAGCTCCTGCACGTTCATCTGGATGCTCCCGTCGCCCGCGAAACAGATCACCTTCTTGTCCGGGTTGCCGAACTGCGCCCCGATCGCCGCCGGGAACCCGTAACCCATCGTCCCGAGCCCGCCCGAGCTGCAGAACGCCCGCGGGTGACGGTGCGTGAAGAACTGCGCCGCCCACATCTGGTGCTGCCCCACGTCGGTCGTGACGACCGCCGCGCCGTTGACCGCCTCGCACGCCTGCTCGATCACGTACTGCGGCTTGATCGGCCCGCCCGGCTCCTGCACGTAGCGCAGCGGGTACTGCTTCTTCCATTGCATCACCGTCTCGACCCACTCGGCGAAGTCGCCCGGCTCGGCGATCTCGTTGAGCCGCTCGAGCACGTGCTTCACGTCGCCCACCACCGGAATGTCCACGTGGATGTTCTTCGAGATCGACGACGGATCAATGTCAATGTGCACGATCCGCGCCTTCGTCGCGAACTGGTCGAGCCGCCCCGTGATCCGGTCGTCGAAACGCGCGCCGATCGCGATCAGCAGGTCCGTCTCGCACACCGCCATGTTGGCGTACTTCGTCCCGTGCATCCCGAGCATCTTGAGCGAGAGCGGCTCGGTCTCGTCGAACGCGCCCAGCCCCATCAACGTCGTCGTGATCGGGATCCCCGTCTTGCGCACGAACTCGCGCAACTCCTCCCACGCCCCGCTCAACAGCACCCCGCCGCCCGAGTACACCAGCGGCCGCTTCGCCTCCTTGATCGCCGCGGCCACCTTGCGGATCTGCCGCACGTGCCCCTCGATCGTCGGCTTGTAGCCCGGCAGCTCGTGCTTCTCCGGGTAGCGTTTCGGCGACACCGCCTTCTGCACGTCCTTCGGCACGTCAATGACCACCGGCCCCGGCCGGCCCGAGCGCGCAATGTAGAACGCCTCCTTGATCACCACCGGCAGCTCGTCGGTCGACTTGACCAGGTAGTTGTGCTTCGTGATCGGCCGCGTGATCCCCGTCACGTCCGCCTCCTGGAACGCGTCGTTGCCGATCATCGGCGTCGGCACCTGCCCCGTGATGCACACGATCGGGATCGAGTCCATGTACGCCGTCGCGATCCCCGTCACCAGGTTCGTCGCCCCCGGCCCGCTCGTGGCGATGCACACCCCCACCTTGCCCGTCGAGCGCGCATAGGCGTCCGCCATGTGCGCCGCCCCCTGCTCGTGGCGCACCAGCACGAGCTGGATCGCCGACCGGTTGAGATAATGGAAGATGTCCAGCACCGACCCCCCCGGAAAGCCGAACATCACGTCCACGCCTTCCTTCTGGAGGCAGTCAATGACCAGTTCCGCACCTTTCATGGCTCTATCCTTCCTCTATGCTGCGTCCGCGCGGGCATCGGGCGCCCCGACCGCGCGCATTATACCAGATGTCCACCTGTCCTGCGCCTCGTCCGCCGCCGCCTTAGCGACGGCGCAAACCCGTCAAAGGAGCCTGCCCTGCGCCCCGTCCGCCGTAGCCTCGGCGAAGGCGGAAGCTTGTCGAGGGAGCCTGCCCCGAGCTTGTCGAGGGAGCCTGCCCCGAGCTTGTCGAGGGAGCCTGCCCTGCGCCCCGTCCGCCGTAGCCTCGGCGAAGGCGGAAGCCTGTCGAGGGAGCCTGCCCGATCTGCGCCATCTGTCAAACAAAGTGGCCGATTCCTCCCACAAAAAAACCCACCGCCTTTTCGGGCGGTGGGTGGGATTCGCTCTCGAGCGTGCCGGGCTAGGTCACGAGCGCATCCGTCCCCATCCGCCCGTCCGTAAGGACGAGCACGACCACACCGACCAGCAATCGGATGGAGACTTCTGCCTCGTACACTGTCCGCTTTTCCTTCATTCTCAAAACTGCTACCCTATACCGCAGCCGGAAACACGTGTCAAGCAAAAATAATGCCCACGTGCCCCGAATTGGGCCGACACCAGCGTAGCGCCGACATCTTCGAAGCGTAGCGCCGGCATCTTGCCGGCTGTATCGCGGGCATCGCCTGACCTGAGCAAGGTCGAAGGTTGCCCGCGGACTTCTTGCCCGGCCACTCGGGCTTGTTGAAAAAGCCAAGCGTTGACTTCGTGGCGCTTGCCCCGTAGGGGCTTCATAGAACAGCCCAGGGTCAGCTTTGCCCCGAGCCTGCCGAGGGGCAAAGCGCCACCCTGGGTACAGAGCCCGCAACAAACCAAACCATAGCCTGAAGGGCTTACATAGAAAGGGAGTTTTTCAACAGGCCCTTTCGGCCGCGGACGAAGCGCCCCGTAAACCCTGCGGCGCCTGGCGCGTTGAATCCAAGCCGCCACACTCATCAAAGGAACGGATCAATAATGAAGACACTCCCCGTCGCACTCCTGATAACCGCCGTCGCCCTCGCCTCGACGCCCGCCCTCGCCCAGCGCCTGCCCAAGGGCGGCACGCTCGAAGCCATAGCCCGGAAGCACATCGCCGAGTGCGAGGTCTGCGCCAAGCTCGACGCCGAGGTCAAAGAAGCCGAGGCCGAGCTCGCCGACCTCCAGCAGCAAAAAGAAGCCCTCCGCCTCAAGCGCCTCGAGCAGATGATCGCCGACCTCGCCGACCGACACCCCGACGCCAAGGACCAGCTCGACCAGCTCCTTGTCCTGCGCAAGAAGGCCGCCGAGCTCCAGAACGAACTGCGCGACATCATCGCCACCGGCAGCGAGATCCTCCAGAACCTCGACCTCGAACCCCAGGACCGCGCCGAACTCGCACGCGCCCTCCTCCCCGCAGAGCAGCCCGGGCCCGGCGCCCCCCGGCTCGTCCGCCCCGGCGCTCAGAACCTCAGGCTTCTCCGCCCCAAGAAAGACGACCCCGAGGCCGCCGAGCGCCTCGCCCGCGCCGCGGCCGAGCACACAAAACGCCTCGAAGAACTCAAGAAAAACGACCCCGAGCTCTACGAGCTCACCGTCAAAGAGGAAGCCCTCACCAAAAAGCTCCGGGACCTCCGCATCTCCCTGCGCCAGACCATGATGGAACACCTCCGAAACGCCGCCCAACCCAACTGACGCTGCACGACTCGCGGGCGAGACGCCCCAAGACAGCCAGCATGATCCCGGCGCTACGAAGCCGCCTAGCAGGCTGCTGAGAAACGCATTCAGCCCGAGTTGTCTGGCAGCAAGGACCGGAGGTCCGGCAGCGGCTAGCCTGGGCCGTAAGGCCCAGGTTTCTCGACGAGAAAACAAAACCATTGAGCCCCATGGGGGCGACAGAAGCATCCCGGAGCCAATGGCGGCTCCTCGGCGCCAACAGGGCTTTTCAGCCGCCTGTTAGGATGTAGCGCCGCCGACGGTAATTTCAGCCCTTGCCGATGCGCCAACGCCGGGGTACGTATGTATACAAGTGCCAGCGAGCGCCTCCCGGGAGCCAGGCCCATGAAACCCCGCACCGGCAAGCGCAAGAGAATCCTCCGCATCGTCCTTATCATCATCGGCTTGCTCCTCCTCGCCGCCTTCCCCTTCTTCCAACCCATCCTCTTCCTGCCAGCGGCCATAGGAAGCCACATTCCTGTAACCTACGAATTCCCGTTCCCACTTAAGTTCAAGGCCCCGCCGCCCCCCGAAGTACCCGGGCAGTTCAGCCCTGAGGGAATAGGCATGCCCGATGACCACTGGGGAAAACGATCGGTCGTGTACGCACGCACTTGCGACCGCAGCTCCGAGGGCATTCCGCAACCGGCTGGTGCCATCTCGCCTGCCGCACGCGCCAGCGCGCAGCAGTATTTCAGGTTCGTCTATCATGGGCACAAGTTAACCGAACTGGCCTGTTTGCGGCGTGGACGACCCGAACGCACCCCTTTGGCCCCGCCGGTCTCGCACGCCGCCTTTATCCGTCTGGCCCGGCAGGCCAGGAGCCGAGCCCGCCTAGGCCCGGATGCTCTGAGGAGGCTCAGGGTGCTTGTGCTCGCCTGGCGTTCTCTCCCCTCGTTGATTCTCTACACCATGGCGCCTTGGCGCGCTCAGCCGACCGACGTTCGGCGCTACTCCTACAACGCCCAAGGATCATTCTGCGCAGTCTGGAGATGGGAGCGTTTGGGCGACTCCAAGTCACCGAGACTGGCGAGGTGGTGGCCCACGCCACTCCTTGCCAGGCACTCGGCCACCGTCCATCGCTACGACGAAGCTGGACGAATCACGCTCGACGTAACCTACGCCCAGGAATGGCTTCTCGATGAGATTGTTGTCGTCACAAACCGCTTCACCGAGGACGGAACCGGCACCGCCTGTGTCTACGACTGGAACTTTGGTTTCGTTGAGGCATTACGCGTGCTCGACGACACCAGAGGGCGGAGGCGAGGCCTGGTCTACTACGGCCCTGATGGCTCCCTTTCCAGGCCGGATTTCTGCTCCAGTCGCTACGAGATATGGAAAAGCCACTCCAACGATCCCGGCCCGAACGTAGCAGCCCTTGCCCGTTTCTACGACGACGAGAATGGGTTGAGCGACGAGGTTTACTTCGATGCCCAGGGGAGAGTCATCTACGACACGGAGAACGACTTCGCAATAAGACGGCAGCAGCAGGCCAGCGACGGAAGGTGGCAGGCAACGGTTCTTTACAACAGCGATGGGCGACTCGTCCCGCGTCCAGATGCCGCCGACATTCTATACGTGGACGCCAAGAATAGATTGTGGGCGGGGTGCAGGTTCAGCCACCGGAGGCTGCTTCAGCGCATCCACACCCTGATCCTGATCCCCTCCAACCGGCCCGACGTGGGCGACGCGTTCAGGATTCTTTGGTATCGTTGAGCAATATCCGGAGCAGATGCAACTGTCCGCAGAACCTGAAGTGCCGACTATCACACGAACCGTAGCCCCCGGATCACATGAGTGACCTCGCACAAATCGCCGTCTTTCTCGGCGTGGGATTGGTGAGTGGAGGCATATTCTTCGGCGCCCTCGACCGGCTCAACGCGCGCATCGTCGAGCGGGCGAGCCAGTCCGGAGCCCGTCGAGAGAGCCGGCACGCGACGCTCTACTTCGTCCTGACCCTCGTCCTGCGCTTTTCCCTGCTCGGTGCGCTGCTGTTTTTCTCCGTCCGGAGCGGCGTCCACTGCCTGCTCGCCGCCTTCGTCGGCGTCATCATCGCCCGCGCCCTCTGCCTCCGCTTCCTGCCGCGACCCCCGGAAGAGCAACAGGAAAAATAGTCTCTCGCAGAGACGCAGAGCACGCAGAGTTCTGGCATCTTTTCCTTCTCTGCGTGCTCTGCGTCTCTGCGAGAACCTCTCCCCTAGCGGCGGCCGACGCGGGCGCCGAAGCCGTCCACGACGTACGTGCCGCTGCGCGGGTCTGTCCGCAGCGTGATCAGCCCCTTCTTCTCGGCGTCCTTCAGCAGCTCCGTGAACGCTCGGTAGCCGTGGTACGACTCGCTGAACTGCGGCCGCCTGCGCTTCATCGTGTCCTTGACCATCGAGGAGTGCAGCGCCCCCACGCCCTCGCGCATCAGCCCCGCCACCACGTCGAGCAGCAGCTCGAACGCCTCGCGCCTTTTCTTCGGCACGTCGGCGGGAATGTCGGGCGGCTTCCCCGCCGCCAGGTCCAGGTCCTCGTAGAAAATGAAGTCGTCGCAGTTATCAATCAGCAGGTCGCTCGTCGAGCCCTGCATCCCCAGCCCGATCACCCGCTTGCCGTTCTCCCTGAGCTTCGAGACCAGCGGCGAAAAATCGCTGTCGCCGCTCACGATCACGAACGTGTCAACGTGCTCCTTGCCGTAGCACAGGTCCATCGCGTCCACCGCCATGCGGATGTCGGCCGAGTTCTTGCCCGTGCGCGTACGCTTGGGGATCTCGATCAGCTCGATCGCCGCCTCGTGCAGCGCCCCCTTGTAGGCCGGGAACCGCGCCCAGTCGGCATACGCCCGCTTGACGATGATCTTGCCCTTCTCGACGAGACGCTCGAGCACCTTGCCGATGTCGAACTTCACTTTCTTCCTCGGGATCTCGAACCCCAGCGCCAGGTTCTCGAAATCAATGAAAACCGCCAGCGCGCTTTCGCCCTCAATCATTGTCGTATCCTTTGCGTCCTTCCGTCTTGGCGCCTTCGCGTCCTCCGTAGCTTCAGCGGAGGAGGATGCGTGAGATGTTCCTAATCCTCAAACCCATTATACCCCAGCGCGTCCATGTACCGCAGCACTTCCGTTGTCACCGCCTCGACCCACGCGTCGCGCCGCGGCGGCTCCGCCACCTCGTCGAGCTTCGGCCCCAGCGCGCCGCCGCACAGCGCATCGCGGTAGCCCTCGGTGAAATACAGCCTGCCGAGGTAGCCGTGCGCCTGCAGCTCGCGCAGCTCGGCCTCGGTGAAGATGTTGCCGAGCGTGTCGAGCACGCGGCGCGCCACCGCCTGCCCGCCCACGCGCGCAAGCACCGTGTAGATGTTGACCTTGATCACCCCGTCGCCCGCCAGCCGCGGCAGCTCCTCGCCCGTCAGGCACGAGGTGCCGTGCAGCACGAGGATCTTCCCGAGCGCCGCGCTGATTGCGCGCGCCCGCGTCGAGCTGTACTTGCGGTCCGCCAGCGTCGCCCGGTGCTCCGTGCCCAGGTTCGCCACGATCAGGTCCACCCCCGTCTCTTTGAGGTAGCGCGTCGCGTGCTCCACCGTCGTGAGCTCGCTCTCCGCCGTGCCGCTGCCCGACTCCTTGATCTCGTCCACGCACCCCTCGACGAGCACCCGGCCCTTGACCCGCTCGCAGTACGCCGCCGTGAGCCGGATGTTCTCCTCCAACGGCCGCTCGCTCGCGTCGTGCATCACAATGGCGAACCGGTCCGCGTACTCGGTGAGCGCGTGCCCGTCGAGCCACGGGAACGCGTGGTCCAGCACCGGCACCACCCGCAGCGCCCGGTACGGGCTCGCCTCCGACACCATCACCTCCAGGTGCGCAAAGAACGCGCGCAGCCCGAGCTTCTCGTCGCCCGAGGCCGTGAACAACCGCATCTGCCCGCGCGGCGGATAGCTCACCGTGCACGAGATCATCACCGGCAGGTCCGCCCGCCCGAGCGCCTGCGCCTTGGCCTGCGCCGCGATCAGGATCGCCTCCGTCGTCTGTTCGTTCTCCGTGCAGAACGCGCCGAGGGCCGCGCCGCGTTCGCGCGCCTCGTCGAGCACCTCCCGCGTCTGTGTCGGGTCCGTCACAAGTGGCATACCACGCTCCCTTATCGCATTTCCGCTCCACCGCTCACGTTGATGGCCTGCCCCGTGATGTAGGCCGCCGCGTCCGACGCCAGGTACACGGCCACGTGCGCCGCGTCCTCCGGCGTCCCGAGCCGCCCGAGCGGAATCTTCCCCTCGAAGTACGCCTCGACCTCCTCGGGCTTGATCCCACGCTTAGCCGCGTACGCGTCGCGCATCTCGGGCGACTGCCACAGCCCGGTCATCACCACGCCCGGGCAGATCGCGTTGACCGTGATCCCGCACGACGCGAACTCCGCCGCGAGACTCTGCGTCAGGCCGATCAGCCCGAACTTCGACGCGCAGTACGCCGCGTACTGCGCGTTGCCCTTCTTGCCCGACTGCGAGCTCATGTTGATGATCCGCCCCGCGCCGCGCTCGACCATCTGCGGCAGCACCGCGCGCGCACACAGCATCGCCCCGAAAAGATTCACCGCCAGCGTCCGGTCCCAGACCTCGTCGGTCATCTCGAGAAACGCCACCACCTTCGACACCCCGGCGTTGTTGACCAACACGTCCACGCCGCCGAAGCGCTCCGTCACCGCCGCCACCATCCGCTCCACGCTCCCGCGCTCGGCCACGTCCACCGCCACGGCCCACGCCGCCCCGGCCGGCCCGCCGATCTCGTCCGCCGTCGCCCGCGCCGCTGCTTCGTCCACGTCCGCCACGGCTACCCGCGCGCCCTCGCGCACGAACGCCTCGGCCACGCCCCGGCCGATGCCCCGCGCCGCGCCCGTGATGATCGCCGCCTTGCCTTCGAGCCTCACGCCGCCGCCTCCTCGTTCGGCATGACCAGGATCTTCAGCCCCTCGCGCCGGCGCATCATCTCGATCCCCTCGACGAGCCGCTCGAGCGGTACCCGGTCCGTGATGATGACCCCGGTGTTGATCTTGCCCGCCGCGAGCAGCCCCAGCGCCTCGACCACGTCGCACGGCCGCGAATCCGACGCCCCCGTGATCGCGATCTGCCCGTAATGCACCGTGCGCGCGTTGATCCGCAGCATCGGCGCCTCCTTCGGCAAGCTGCCGAACAAGTTCACCGCGCCCCCCTTGCGCACCATCTCGATCGCCTGCTCCTGCGCCTCGGCCACCGGCGCCACCGCCATCACCACGTCGGCGCCCCGGCCGGCGGTCGCCTCGCGCACCATGGCCACCGCGTCGCCCGAGGACACGTCGAGCACCTCGACCCCGTCGAGCCGCCGCGCCAGCGCCAGCCGCGGCGGCGCCACCTCCGTCACGATCACCCGCGCCGCGCCGAACGCCTTCGCGCACTCCGCGTGCAGGCACCCGAGCGGCCCCGCGCTCAGCACCACCACCGTGTCGCCCGGCCCGACGCCCGCGATCTTCTGCGCGTTCACCACGCAGCTCAGCGGCTCGCTCAGCGCCGCCTCGACGCCGACGCCGTCGGGCACCGCGATCGCATTGCCGCCGGCGATCGCCGCCGCCGGCGCTTCCATGAGCTCCTGGAACCCGCCCTCGTAATCATAGCTGATGCACCGGAGCTCGGGGCACAGGTTCTGCAAGCCCCGCCCGCACAACTCGCACCGGTTGCACCCAATGCTCGTGGCGAACGTGACCCGGTCCCCGACGGCGAACGCGCCGACCTCACGCCCGGCCTCGACCACCTCGCCGACGAGCTCGTGGCCGATCACACGCGGCGGCTTGCACCGCGGGTTCCCGACGGTGAACAGCTTCAGGTCCGTGCCACAGATCGCGCACGCCTCGATTCGCACCACCATCGTGTCGGCCGCCGCCCGCGGCGCCGGCCGCTCCTCGAGCCGCAGCGCCCCGGGCCCGTAGTACACCATCGCCTTCATCGCCCTGTGTCTCCTGGGGAGTCGCCCCCGCCTCGCGCAGGATGATAGCACACCGGCGTCAAAACCCCCCGCGCCCTCGGCCGCCGCCCTCGCGCTGATGTTGGCCCGGCCGCTCGCCCGCGCCATCGCCCTGCCGGCTGTACGAGCGCGGCGAGGCAAGCCACGCCACCACAAACACCACCGCCGCCCCGACGAGCACGGCCGCCACGATCCCCCACGCCGTGCGCGACAACAGCCGGCGCGTGCACGCGACGACCCACGACCAGTGCAGCCACACGTGCACGACGATCAGCGCGAGCAGCGCCAACGACAGGTACAGGTGGATCTCGCCCCAATCGTGCCGGTGCAGGCCCCACAGCACCTTCGGCGCATAGCCCGCTCGCTCCCCCTTCGGAATGACGAACCCGAGCAGAATGCCCAGAAAAGCGATGTCGAGCATCAACGCCGCCATCACCGCGTTGATGATGTAGTTGACCGTGTTCTTTGTCATCCTTCCGTGCCTCCGCCTGTCTCGCCGGGGGACCCTGAGCGTGTCGAAGCGGCCCGCGCCGCGATCGCCGCGTGGATCCGCTCGTGCTCGCGCTTCGTAATCGGATAAAACAACGCCGCCACCACCCCCGCCAGCACCACGCACGCCGGGATCGGGCCGAACAGCAGCCGGATCGCCCACAGCACCGACGGGCTCGGCGTCACCGCCGGATCGTACTCCGTCAGCCCCAGCAGGCAGCCCAGCAGGCAAATGCCCACCGCCACCGCGAGCTTCTGCGCGAACGTCACGAACCCGTAGAAGATGCCCTCGCGCCGCATCCCCGTCTTCAGCTCATCATACTCGATACAGTCCGGAATAATGGACCACGGAATCAGGTAGATGGCCGACAGCCCGATCCCCGCCACGACCGCAAACGCCCAGACAAGCTGCGTCGTGTCCGGCCCCAATGTCAACGTGCCGAAGCCCACCGCCGCGAACACGCACATCCCCGCAATGTAGGCCGCCCGCTTGCCGAACCGCGCGCTCACCCGCACCCACACCGGCAGCATCACGCCGACCGTCGCAAAAATCACCGGCAGCACGTACTTCATCTGGTCGCCGAAGCCGAGCCGGTAGCCGAAAAAGAAATAGAACATCCCCGTCGTCATAGAAAGCCCCACCCACGCCGCAAGGTACATCGCCAGCGCGATGAAAAACGGCCGGTTGTGCGACACGAGCCGGAACCCCTCCAGTATCGAGATGCGCCGCACCACCCGCTCCGGATGCCGCTCACGGCACCCGAAAAACACCACCAGCGGCCCCGAGACCAGCGCCGCCGCACACACCAGCGCCATTCGAACGAACCCCGCCTCCGTCCACTCCTCATGACTGCCCCCGACGATCCACGGCACCAGCGACGAGCCGACCATCACCCCCGCCACCGAGAACGCCATCCGGTACGACGTCAACCCCGTGCGCGCATCGTAGTCCTTCGTCAGCTCCGGCGTGAGCGACGCGTGCGGCACCGCCACGCACGTGTAGGCCGTCCAATACACCAGTTGGGTCATCGCCGCGAACGCGAACACCGCCCCACGGCCCCACCCCGCAGGCACCAGCCAGATCACCACGAACATCGCCCCGAAGGGCACGGCCGCAAACAGCAGCCACGGCCGCCGCCGCCCCCACCGGCTCGTCGTCCGATCGCTCAGCGACCCCACCAGCGGGTCCGTGATCGCGTCCCACACCTTGCCCACCAGCACCACCAGCCCCGCGAGCAGCACGCCCATCGTCGTCTTGGTCGAAAAGTACGGCCACAGATACAGCCCGATCACCGAGAACGCGATCCCGTACCCGAAATCGGCATACCCGTACGCGACTTTCTCACGAACGCTTAATGCGCGAACGCTTGGTGCGCGAACGCTTGCTGCGCGAACGCTTAGTTCCTCTCCGGCCATACGCACCCCAACGAAACAAAAGCCCCGACACGCAGGGCCCGGCCAGTATAGCCGCCCACGCCTGCCGCCGCAATACGCCTCGTCGTAGGCGCCTGCCCTGCGCCCAGTCCGCCGTAGCTTCAGCGAAGGCGGAAGCTTGTCGAAGGGCGTTCTCGCTTTGCTCGTGCGCCCGCAGAGCGTATCGTTACTCGCGTGAGCATACTCGAAGACCTTCAGCACACGATCAACGCCTACGACGCCGGGCCTGCCGCGCGGCTCGACGCCGCGAAAGAGCTCGCGCGCCTGGGCGTGCGCGACCTCGACGCCAACGTCGAAGTGGACCTCCACCTCCACTCGTTCTACTCCGACGGCTACCACTCCCCCGCGGGCCGCGTCTACGAAGCATGGCGGCGCAAGATGCGGGCGATCGCTCTGACCGACCACGACGTCTTCGACGGCGTGCCCGAGGCCCTCGCCGCCGGCCCCATCTTCGGCCTCGACGTCCTCGCCGGCATCGAGTTCTACACCGACCGACCCGGCACCGAGATCATCGCCTGGTTCCCCGACGCCGACCGGTTCCTGGGATGGTACGCCACCGGCGCAAACCAGGAGCGCATCGAGACCATCCGCGCCGCCAAGAAGCGTCAGCTCGCCGCCATGGTCGCCAAAGTCCCCGAAGTCTTCAGCCGCCACGGCCTCCAGCTCGAGATCACCCCCGACGACGTCGAGCGCTACCTCCGAGGCGGCCTCGCCACCAAGGGCGACATCTCCGTCGTCCTCTCTCTCAAATACGGCGACCTGCTGCGCGACCGCGGCCTCGCCGAGGACGTCAAGGACATCCAGCTCAAGTACACCACGAAGGCCGGCATGCTCGACGAGCCCCTCGACGTCGGCGCCCTGGACATGTCGCCCGAGGCGTTCATCGGCTACGTCCTCGAGCTCGGCGGCGTCCCCGGCCTCCCGCACCCGACCGAGCTCAAGAACAAGGAAGGCAAGACGAACCGCGAGATCGCCCAGGAAATCTGGCGCCTCGCCGACGCCGGCCTCATGGCCGTCGAGGTGGACGGCTGGCGCAACGTCACGGACGACGAGACCGGCACCTACCAGGCCTATCTCTTCTCCGCGATGGTGGACGAGTACAACGCCGCGCACCCGCACAAAAAACTCATCAAGACCAACGGCTCCGACGACCACAACCAGCCCGGCGAGGGCCTCGAGATGGGCAAGGGCCGCAACGGCAACCTCCTCGCCGAATTCGGCCGCTACGACATCGTCACCCAGCTCCGCACCGCCCAAAGGAACCCCACGCAAAGGCGCAAAGACGCAAAGGGAAAAGGGAGGGCACGCTTATGACAGAGCAGACACCGGACTTGGAGGCCCTACAGAAACGGCTGAGGAAAGTTGAGAAACGCAGCCGCAAGGCCATTGTTGCCGTGTGGCTCTTGGCGCTCGTGCTCGTCGGGGGTGGCTGCTTTGTGCGGCTCTGCGCTCTGGAGACGGGTACGATAGTAGCGAAGATGTACGGGCTCAAAGACCGCGAGGGGAATAATCGCGCCTATCTGGGCACGAAGGACGGGCAGGTATTCTTCGCCCTTTGTGACAGAGAAGGCAGGTTCAGGGCAAACCTGTGGGTTAAAGAAGATGGCCAACCGAGACTGTTCCTCCACGACAACCACGACAGGAAGCGTCTTGAGCTGAACCTGCTTTCGGAGGGCAGACCGGTCATTGCTCTCTATGGTGCGCAGAAGAGACTGGCGCTGCTTGCGGGCATCAACGAATTCGGGGAGTCATTCATCGACATCTACGACAAAGACCAAGTACCCCAGATCTCGCTTGAGACTCATGCGGACGGCCAACCGCGCCTGGAGATGATCGACGAGCGCGGGAACACTCTCTTTAAGGCTCCGTGAGAACCCTCCTCAGCGGGACCCGACGCGCACCAGCAGCGTCGCGTTCCTTCGCGCCTTCGCATCCTATGCGCCTTTGCGCCTTTGCGCCTTCGCATCCTATGCGCCTCGTCCTTCGTAGCTTCAGCGGAGAAGGATGCGTGAGGTTCCTCTCTTACCCGATGGCCGCTCGGCCGGTCTCGCCGGTCCGGATTCGGATGCACTCGCCGAGCTCGAGCACCAGGATAATGCCGTCGCCGAACTCCCCGGTCCGCGCGCCCCTGGCGATCGCGTCCACCGTCGGCTTGACGAAGTTGTCGTTTACCGCGATCTCGAGCCGGACCTTCTTGAGCAGGTTCACCTCGATCTCGACGCCCCGGTACGACTCGACGTACCCCTTCTGGCGCCCGCAGCCGAGCGCGTTCGTGACCGACATCTTGAACACGTGCGCCCGGAACAACGCCTGCTTCACCTCGGGGAGCCGCTCGGGCTGAATGTATGCGATGACAAGCTTCATGGCCGCCGCCTCCTGCTCACTGCGTCGTGAAGATCTGGAAGCCCGAGTACGCCTCCAGACCGTGCTCGCCGATATCCAGCCCGCGCAGCTCTTCCGCCTTGGAGACCCGCAGACCGACCGTCTTCTTGATCGCGTAGAAGACCAGGCCCATGGCCACCACCACGAACGCCGTCACCGCCACCGTCCCTAGCAGCTGCACGCCCAACTGCTTCAAGCCGCCGCCGAACAACAGCCCGTCGCTGGCCACCCCGAGCGCCTCCCGGCCGAACAACCCCACCGCGAGCGTGCCCCAGATACCGTTCATCCCGTGGACCGGCACCGCGCCCACCGGATCGTCCACCCGCATCCTGTCGAGCAAGCCGACGCCGAGCACCACGATCACGCCGCCGACCGCGCCGATCGCGATCGAGCTCGCCGGCGAGACGAACGCGCACGGCGCCGTAATCGCCACCAGGCCCGCCAGCGCGCCGTTCATCGTCATCGACAGGTCCGGCTTGCCGTACAGCACCCACACCGTGACCATCGCCGTGATCGCACCCGCCGCGGCCGCCAGGTTCGTGTTCATCGCGACCCGCCCGATCAGCCCCCCGTCACCCACGCTCAGCGTCGAGCCCGGATTGAACCCGAACCAGCCGAACCACAACAGGAACACGCCCAGCGCCGCCAGCGGAATCGAGTGGCCCGCAATCGCCCGCGGCCGGCCGTCCGGGCCGTACTTGCCCAGCCGCGGCCCCAGCGCAATCGTGCCGATGAAGGCCACCCACCCGCCCGTGGCATGCACCACCGTCGAGCCGGCGAAATCGGCAAACCCCAGCCCGGCCAGCCACCCGTCGGCGTGCCAGATCCAGTGCCCGACGATCGGATACACCACGGCGCTGATCACCGCCGTATAGAGCAGGTACGCGTGGAACTTCATCCGCTCGGCCATCCCCCCGGCCACAATCGTCGCCGCCGCCCCGCAGAACGCGGCCTGGAACAGCCAGAACGCAGCCGTCGGCACCCCCGACGGGTTGTCCGCACCCGACATGCCGAACCCCGTCAGGCCGATGAACCCGTTGCCCGCGCCGAACATCAGCGCGTAGCCGACGAGGAAAAACATCACGCTCGCCACGCAGTAATCCAAAAAATTCTTGGTGAGAATGTTGCACGCGTTCTTCGCCCGGATGAATCCCGCCTCCACCATCCCGAACCCCGCCTGCATGAAGAAGACAAGGAACGCCGCCACAAGCACCCAGACGGTGTCGAGACCCACGCCGCTCAGCGCCGCCGCCGGCTCCTGGGCCGAAGCCGTTCGCCCGCACACCGTCACCGCCACAACCGCCGCCGCGATCGGCAAAACTCGTTTCATGCCATCCCTCCGTGCTGGCCCCGCTGCCCCGCTGCGCCGCTGCCCCGCTGCGCCGCTGCCCCGCACCAAAACCTCATCAGCGCGAGACAACCGTGCGCGTGTCGCGTCCGCGAACCTCGCCGCACTCGGACGGCACGCGCGGACAGTTCAACCCGCTCCTTAGGCAAGGCCCATGCCAGCGTGGAGGATCGCAATAGGGAACATCATAAGCTGCGCCGTACGCGCACGATACGGAGGAAGGGGATCTGTGGGCTCCGACCCGGAACGACACACCTGCAGGTCGGATCAACCTATGGAACCTACCGAGACGTACGAAATCGGCGCGGCTCGATCCCGTGCTTCTGCACCCGCAGGCCCATCAGCCGCTCGCTGATGCCCAGCGCGCGTGCCGCCTTGGCCCTGTTGCCGCGCGAGGACTTGAGCGCATCGAGGATCAGCTCCCGCTCCAGCTCGTCGAGCGACTCCTGCAGCGTGCCCGTGTGCCAGGTGCCGCTCGCCTCGGCCGTCTGCAGCGTCGGCGAGAGGTGGTGGCCGTGGATCACCCCGTCCGTGCTCAGGAGCACGGCCCGCTCGATGCAGTTCTCCAGCTCACGCACGTTGCCCGGCCAGTGGTAGCACATCATCATGTCGATCGCGGGCGTGGAGATGCGCCGCACGGTCTTGCCCGCCGCCTCGCCGTACCGCTCGACGAAATGGTCCGCCAGCAGCAGAATGTCCGAACGCCGCTCGCGCAGCGACGGCATCAGGATCGGGAACACGTTGAGCCGGTAGTACAGGTCCTGCCGGAACACGCCCTCGGCGATCAACGCCTCGAGGTCCCGGTTCGTCGCGGCGATCACCCGCACGTCGGCCCGGATCGTCGCGCTCCCGCCGACGCGCTCGAACTCGCGCTCCTGCAGCACGCGCAGCAGCTTCACCTGCGTCGCCCCCGACAGGTCGCCGATCTCGTCGAGAAAAATCGTACCCCCGTGCGCGAGCTCGAACCGCCCCTTGCGCTGCGCGATCGCGCCCGTAAACGCCCCCTTCTCGTGCCCGAACAGCTCGCTCTCGACCACGGTCTCGGGCAGCGCGCCGCAACTGACCCGGATGAACGGCTTGCTCGCCCGGTGGCTGTTGTAGTGGATGGCGTGCGCGGCCAGCTCCTTGCCCGTGCCGCTCTCGCCGCGGATCAGCACCGTCGTGTTGCTCTTGGCCACCTGCGCAATCAGGTCGTACACGTCCTGCATCGGCTTCGAGTTGCCGATGATGTTCGCCGGCCGGAACCGCTCCCGGAGCTCCTCCTGCAGCCGCACGTTCTCCTCGAGCAGCCGCCGGTGCCGCTCCTCGGCCGACTGCCGCAGCCGCACCGCCTGCGCGATCATCGACGCGATGATCGAGAGCAGCCGCACGTCCTCGTCGAGCGAAACCGTCTCGTCGAACAGCCGGTCCGCGCTCAACGCGCCCACCACCTCGTTGCCCAGCTTGATCGGCACGCAGATGAACGAGATGTCCTCCTTGCGCAGGCCCTTGCGCGCACCCGTGCGGTGCACGAACAACGGCTCCTCCGAGATCCGAGGCACCACCGCCGGCCGCCCCGTCTGCACCACCTGGCCCGTGACCCCCTCGCCCGGCCCGTACTTGCCCCGCCGCTGCTGCGCCGCCGACAGCCCGTACGCCGCCTCGATCGAGATCTCGCCGGTGTCGCGGTTCAGCAGCGTCAACGTGCCGCGCACCATGCCCATGTGCTCGGCGATCGCCCGCAGCACCGCGTCCGCCACGTCGCGCAGGTCCAGGCTCCGGTCCAGCGTCTGGCTGATCTCGAACAGCGCCGAGAGCTCGCGAACCTCCCTCCTGACCTTCGGCTGTCCGCCCCGTTTGGCCATCATGCGCCCTCCAGAAACACGACCACCACGTCTGCCAATACTGTGAATCCTACAGAATCGTAGGGCGTCAAGAAGGACTTGTCAAGGAGGCCACACGGCGGCGCTCATCGAGATCACCGGCCCCGACGACCACAACCGGCCCGCCGAGGGCCTCGAAATGGGCTGGCGCCGCAACGGCCACCTCGTCGCCGAATTCGCCCGCTGCGCCGTCATCACCCAGCTCCGCACCGCCCAACAGCGCTTGACGCAGTAAGGACCTCTCGCAGAGGCGCAGAGACCGCAGAGAAGGAGAAGCCTTGCCGGCACTTTTCCCTCTGCGCGCTCTGCGCCTCTGCGAGAGATTCCTACTCCTCCTTCGCGCGAACCTTCACCGCCACGTCCCGCACAAACGTCGGCGTCGTGATCGTGAGCACCCCGTCATCGCCCACCGCGACCTCCGCCGTCGAGATCACCTCGCCCGTGACCGTGTCCCAGAACTCGGCCGTGTACGCTCCCGGCCGGAAGTCCGTGATTGTGATCGAGGCGCCGGAGATCGTCGTGAACGTCCACGGCTCCTCGTGGATCTTCTTCTCCGACTGGAACGCCCGCTTGCTCTCGAAGTAGTCAATAATCGGCAGCCCCCGGTCCTCGTGGATCCACGCGTCGAGCCACCCCTCGCCCACGCGCGCGATCGCCTTGACCGGCGTGCCGACCGGCTCCCGAAGCGTCACCGCGGGCCGGACCGTCCTCGCCGGCTTGCCGCGCCGGTCCTCGCCCGCGACGAACCGGCTGTACGCCACGTACGTGCCGTACAGGTTGTGGTGCTCGACGAACCCGAACCACCAGAACAGCGGCGTGGACGTCATCCCCGTCATGTAGGCGGCCCAGATCCCGCCGTGCTGCTCGGCCTTGAGCTTGTTGTCCATCGCGCCGCACCAGTCGCCGCCGTACTCGCTGATGACGATCGGCTTGCCCATCTCGCGGCTCAGCCCCACCGTGCCCTCGAGCAGGTCCACCAGGTCGCGCCCCTCCCCGCGCGGCCCGCACCGGTAGCAGTCGCACGCCATGTAGTCAATCTCCGGCGCGGCGAACAGCTCCTTGTCCAGGTGCATGTAGTCGCCGTAGTAGTGGTTCGTGATCGGGTGCCGCCCCGGGTCAATCGAGCGCAGGGTGCGCGCCGTCGGAATCGCCCACTCGCGGTACGTCGGCTCGCGCCGCGCCCAGCCCGAGTACGGCCCCGTCAGGTCCGACTCGCTGATCAACACCCACCCGAACAGGTGCGTCTCGCCGCCCCAGCGCGCCGTGATGTACCGCAGCTTCTGCCGCCACAGCTCCTGCGCCCGCTCGCTCGTGAACCACTCCATCGGCCGCCGCAGGAACCCGCCGTTGGCGGCGTTGTACGGACTGTTCTGCCAGTCCGCATCCACCGTCGTCGTCAGCTCCCCGTGGTTCATCAGCGCGATTTGCAGCCGGATGCCGTACCGCTCGCAGAGCGAAAACAGGTAATCGAGCCGCCACGCGTTCTCCAAGTTGTACCGGCCCAAGCCCTTGAACGGGTGCCAGTCGCCGCGCCACTCGAGCTCCATCCACCACGGGCACATCCAGATCTCCGTAAAAGTCTCGCCCGCGGCGCCCATCTTCCCAAACACCTCGTCGTAGAACAGCGTCTTGCGGTCCACCGCCGGCAGCGGCAGCTTCTGCATCCGGTGGTAGTGCTCGTCCACGGGCGCGTGCACGCTGTGGCCCACCGGGTAAAACGGCCCGCCCGTCTCGAACTCGAAATGCAGCGGGTCCCGCTCGCTCACCCGCACGTATCCTTTCCGGTCCGACGGCACCACGACGAGCTTCCGGGGCTTGAGCGTCAGCGTCTCCCCGGGCGTCCGGATGCTCAGCCGCACCGTGTGCTCGCCCACCTCCCTGGGCACGATCCGCACCGCCCAGTACGGCGCCCCCACCGGCGTCAGCGCCTCGAGCTCCTCGCGCACCTCGCGCCGGTAGTCCTGCGTGAAAAAACCGCGCACCGTCCACGCCTCCCCCGAGGGGGCCGACACCGCCGCCGCCACGTCCACCTGCTCGGGGTCGAACGGGTTCTCGAACGCCCGGTTGAGCCGGAACCGGATCTCGTACCGCTCGTACCGGCCCACCGCGCGCCCCGGCTCGCGGTACTCGACGATGCGCAAGGCTTCGGCCTTCTCCGCTCGCGGCACAAGCCGAAGCGCCTCTACCCGCAGCGTGCCGCTCATCGGTTCCTCGCAGAAGAACCCCAGCCCGAACTCCTGCACGTCCTGGAGCGAGTACGCCCCGAGCGGCTTGCCGTGACCCACGTTACGCCACACCCCGGCCCCGCCCAGCGGCACGACGAACTCCCTGGCCTCACCCGGCGCCGGCCCCCGCACCGGCGTCGCCTCGTACCAGCAATGGTCCCCGTCCTTGAGGAACACGGTCAGCTCGATCCCACGCGGCTGCCCCGCGCCCGCCACCACACGGAACGCAAGCGCCTCCGCCCCTGACCAGTTCTCCCGCGTCGCGCAGTTGAGCCGCACGCCCTTCACCCCGTCGCACGCCAGCGCAAAGCCGCCATCGCCCGAGACGGCCGCCGCCTCGGCCTCCCCCGGCGTGCGGCCGTCGGCATAGGGCACCCGGCTCCACCGGCGCCGCGCGGCGGCATCGCCCTCCCGCTCGAGCGCGCCCGGCGCGGGCGGCGGCTCATAACGCCTTTGAGATGAACGCAATAGGCCACCACGCTCCCTGGGGCTCTCCCCCACGTCGCCCCCGGCCGACGCCGCGAGACAGCCCGCCGTCGCCACGCAGAAGAACTGCGCCGCCGCAACCGTACGAAGGGCTTTTCCTGCCATCTCGAACACCGTCACCCCGTCCGCCTCGAATCGTCTCTGACTTGGAACGCGAAACGCGCGGGAACGTTCCACGCCCACAACGGGGAAGCCAAATCCCCTTCAACGTGCTATCATTATACAGCGTGCCGGGTGAAGAGGAGATGACAAATGGATTCCGACGACGAGACGAAACAGTTGCTTCTCGAAATCCGTGAGGGCCAGAAGAAGTTCTTCGACGCGTGGCAGCAGGCCTATCAGGACAGCCTCGAAAAACAGGCCCGGGCGGACCAATTCGTCCGCAGGACGAGACGCACCGGATGGCTGTGGCCCGCCGTCTGCGTCCTTCTCATTCTCGCCATCGCCTACGGCCTGCCTTCGATGCTCGCGTCACGCCTCTGCGGACGCAGCCGCGCACGCGGGCAATCGCATCTCGCCCAGATGCGCCACTTCGAGGCGCTCACCTGGCTCGAGCGCAATCCCAACGAATCGGCGCTCGCCTCGAACAGGTTCGGCGCCACGGCCAAGGCCCTCGACTTCGTCAAGATGCTCTACGAGCGCGGGGCCGTCGGCGTCTACGTGGCCAACGTGCGCGACGACCCGGCCAGGATCGAAGCGGAGAAAGGGCCCTACGCAGACGTCCTCATCGTCGCCCTGCCGCAGGACAAGGAAGAACGGGCCGCCCTCTTCAGCATCCACGCCTCGGAAGCAGCCGGACAGAGGGCCTCCAAGGAAGCCGACCACGGACAGAACGAGCTCTTCTTCTGGTGGGATTGAACACCACACGCACCCAACGGCACCAACCATGAGAATCGGCGTCATCAGCGATTCGCACCGCGAGCTCGACAACGTGCGCGACGCCGGCGCCTTCCTTGCCAATGAGCTCCACGTGGACCTCATCGTCCACCTCGGCGACGACGAGGACGACGCCGACGTCCTGCGTGAGCTCGGCCCCGACCTCATCGCCATCCCCGGCGTCTTCAGCGACCGCTACCGGGACCCCGCCGTGCCCAACCGCATCCGCACCGAGTTCGGCCCCTGGCGCGTCCTCATCACCCACACGCCCGATCCCCACAAGAACGACCTCCCCGGCGACCCCGATCCACAAGCCCTCGTCCGGAACCACGACGTGGACCTCGTCCTCCACGGCCACACCCACACCCCGTTCGTGAGCCGGCGCGACGACGTCGTCATCGTCAACCCCGGCCACCTCCGAGCCTGGGACAACAAAGGCCACGACGCCTCCTTCGCCTGCCTCGAGGTGCGCGGCCGCGAGCTCGAGGTGACCATCTACTCCCTCGCCGCCAAGAGCATCCTCCACACCCAGGTCTTCACAAAGCCCTGATAGGGGTGGCCACCGGGTGTGCCTCATGCTATACAAAGGCTTTATTGACGGCCCGCTCGGCACGCGGGCGACCGGTCACGCGCCGTAGATGGCAACAACCATCCACATCGGCTACCTGCCCTTCGGCAACTACCCCTACGCCGCCCTCCGGGACGAGCGGCTCGACGAGCTCCTGAGCGCGCGCTACGAGCGCACCCTCGACGTCCTCGCGCGCGTCCCGTCGGCCAGAATGACCCTCGCCCTCACCGGTCAGACCAAGGAGCTCGTCGCGCGCGAGTTCCCGCGCACCTACCGCGCGATCCGCGAACTCATGCGCGCCGGCCGCCTCGAACTCACCCAGTGCCCTTACTCGCATCCCCAGACGGCGCTCACGCCCCACGACTCGCTCGTGCGCGAGATCGAGCGCGACCTCCAGGTCACCCGCCGCTACTACAACGTCCGGCCCACCGTCTTCTGGTCGCCCGAGTGCTCCTGGTCCCCCTACCTGCCCCGGCTGCTGCACACAGCAGGCGCCACGGCCATCTACCTGCGCCAGATGCCCGGCGACGAGCCCGCCACCGTCCGCGGCACCACCGGCCACACCATCACCGCCTTCAACCTCGGCCCACGCCCGAACTGGACGCCCGCCTCGACCGACGATGACATCCGCGCCGGCTTTGAGGCCCTGCGGACCCGCATCGAGGCCGACCCGGCCCGTGACCGCGCCCTCGTCCTCGTTTTCGGCGACGACCTCGAGATGGCCGGCGTCGAGGAAGAAGCCCTTTTGCACGAGCGCATCTTCCGCGTCGCCGACGCGCTCCCCTACGTCGAGCCCGTCCTCATCGGCCCGTACCTCACAAAGAACCCGCCCACGCGCACGATCGAACTCAACGACGTCTCCAACTGGATCGCCCACTTCCGCTGGTGGAGCGGTGACACCGTGGACATCGACCAAAACTCCCTCGCCCAGGCCATCCGCCGCGACCTCCGCGCCGGCGAGGCGCTCCTCAAACGCATCAAGGCCGGCCGCAACGGCAAAAAAGTCGCCGCGCGCCTCGAGACGCTCCGCGAGCGCGCGTGGCACGACCTCTTCATGCTCGAGAGCACCGAGCCCAAAGCGTGGCGCCCGTGCCTCGACCGCCGCCTCTGGGGCTACCGCCACGCCGCCCAGGGCGCCGAGCGCGCCCGGGCCTTTGCGCGCGAGGCCGCCGCGCCGTTCGTCCCCAGGAAAACCCGGCCAAACGCCATCCTCGTCCCGCTCGTCGAGACCCTCGGCCTCGCCCGGCGGCCCGAGATCATCGAGGTGCCCCTGCGCTTCGACAAGGGCGCCTGCTTCGGCCACATCACCGTCCGCCTCGATGGCCAAAAACTCCCCCACCAGCTCGCCGACGCGCAGCGTTGGCCCGGCGGCTCCGTCCGCTCGTGCACCCTCGTCACCGCCGCCGGCCTTGCCGCCCGCAGCATCGGCGCCATCGAAATCGCCTGGGATGCCCGAAAGACCTCGCGAAAGAAGCCACCAAGACTTTCGGGAACTGTCCTCGAGAGCGACGCCCTCACCCTTTTCGTCAACGCCGAGCGCGGCGGCGCGATCACCCGCCTCACCCTGCGCGGCGACGATTTCCTCGACGAGGGCGAGTTCCTCAACCGCCTCGCCTTCACGCCCACTCGCACCCTCGAGCGCCTCACCGACGATGCCCCCGCACGCGTCGTCGCCCGCGACGCCGGCGAGCTCTTCGACCAGCTCACGCTCGAACACGAGCTCCCCCTCGGCATCACGAAGCAGCAAACGATCCGGCTCTACCGCCCCGTGGACCGAATCCTCGTCGAGACCCGCCTCCGCTTCCAGGCGCCCGTGAGCCTCGGCGTCTATCAACCCTGGAAGCAGAACAAGACCGACCACAGCCTCGTCGTCGGCGACCTCCGGCTCAACGGCGCGACCGAGACCTGGACCACCCTCGCGTGCTCGCCTCGCGACGTCCGGATCCAGCGCCTCGCCGACTTCGAGCGGCCCCTCAACTACATCGTCTGCGCCAACGACTGGGCCGCCCTGAGCACCCCCGAAAAGGCCGTCGCCCTCATTGCCGACGGCGCCACAAACAAGATGGACCTGGCTCGAGTCGCCTCCGACGAGACCGGCGCCCGTCCCGAGCGAAGTCGAGGGGCACGCCTCGGCTACGACGCCGGCTCGCCGTCGCAGTTCGGGCCGCACTACAACGACGAGCGCCACGGCTGGTGGCACGGCGAGCGCACCGTCCGCATCGTCTACCTCGTCCAGGCCCGCCCCGGCCCCGCCCAAGGAGCCTGCCCCGAGCCCGTCGAAGGGCAAAAAGAAGCACTCATTCTGAACAACCCCGTCGCACTGCCCCGCAGTGCGCCATCATACGCACGAGGTGACCCCACATGATCCGCAAGCAAGACGCGCTCGATTACCACGCTCGCGACCGCAAGGGCAAACTGGAGGTCATCGCCTCCAAGCCCTGCCTGACCCAGCACGACCTCTCGCTCGCCTACACGCCCGGCGTGGCCGAGCCCTGCCGCGAGATCGAAGCACGCCCCGACGAGGTCTACACCTACACCACCAAAGCCAACCTCGTCGCCGTCGTCTCCAACGGCACCGCCGTGCTCGGGCTCGGCAACATCGGCGCCCTCGCCGCCAAGCCCGTCATGGAAGGCAAGGGCGTGCTCTTCAAACGCTTCGCCGACATTGACGTGTTCGACATCGAACTCAACACCCAGGACCCCGACGAGATCATCCACGCCGTCGAGCTGCTCGAACCCACCTTCGGCGGCATCAACCTCGAGGACATCAAAGCCCCCGACTGCTTCGCCATCGAGGAGGCCCTCATCGAGCGCCTCAACATCCCCGTCTTCCACGACGACCAGCACGGCACCGCCATCATCAGCGGCGCCGCCCTGCTCAACGGCCTCGAGATCGTCGGCAAAAAAATCGGCGACGTCCGAGTCGTCTTCAGCGGCGCCGGCGCCGCCGGCATCGCCTGCGCCAGGTTCTACGAAACCCTCGGCGTCACGCGCGACAACATGCTCCTGTGCGACAGCCACGGCGTCGTCTACGCCGGACGCACCAAAGGCATGAACCCCTACAAAGAGCGCTTCGCCGCCTCGACCAAGGCCCGCTCCCTCGCCGACGCCATGGCCGGCGCCGACGTGTTCGTCGGCGTCTCGGTCGCCGACTGCGTCACCCAGGACATGGTCCGCTCGATGGCCCCCAAACCCCTCGTGTTCGCCATGGCCAATCCCGACCCCGAAATCACCTACGAAGAGGCCACCGCCGCCCGCGACGACCTCATCATGGCCACCGGCCGATCCGACTACCCCAACCAGGTCAACAACGTGCTCGGCTTCCCCTTTATCTTCCGGGGTGCCCTCGACGTGCGCGCCACCACCATCAACGAGCCGATGAAAGTCGCCGCCTCGCGCGCGCTCGCCGACCTCACCAAGGAGCCCGTCTCCGACTGGCTCGGCGCCGCCTACGGCGGCCAACACTTCGAGTTCGGACCCGACTACATCATCCCCAAGCCCTTCGACCCGCGCGTGCTGCTCTGGGAGGCCCCCGCCGTCGCCAAGGCCGCCATGGACACCGGCGTCGCCCGCGTGCACGTTGACCTCGACGAGTACCGCGAACAGCTCGAAGCGCGCCTCGGCCGGTCGCGCGCCGTCATGCGCCCCGTCATGCGCCATGCCAAGGCCAAGCCCAAGCGCATCGCCTATCCCGAGGGCGACTGCGACAAAGTGCTCTACGCCGCGCAGATCGTGCTCGAAGAAAAAATCGCCTCCCCCGTGCTGCTCGGCAACCGCGCGCGCATCGAACAGCGCATGCACGAGCTGCACGTGCACCTGCCCGGCACCGAAATCATCGATATCGAAACCTCGCCCGACCGCGCCCGCTACGCCGACAAGCTCTACGCCCTGCGCCACCGCCGAGGCGTGAGCAAAGGCGATGCCCCCACCCTGCTGCGCAACCCCAATTACTACGCCGCCATGATGCTGCGCCTCGACGAGGTCGACGGCGTCATCTCCGGCCTCACCCAGCACTACCCGGCCACCATCCGCCCCTACCTCGAGATCGTCAAGACCGCCCCCGGCATCAAGACCCCCGCCGGCATGTACATCGTCATCACCCGCGGCCGCGTCACCTTCTTCGCCGATACCACCGTCAACATCGACCCGAGCGCCGAAGACCTCGCCCACATCGCCATCGCCTGCGCCGACGAGATCACCCAGCTCTTCAACATCCAGCCGCGCATCGCCATGCTCAGCTTCAGCAACTTCGGCTCCGTGCGTCACCCCCTGACCGACAAGATGCGCCGCGCCGCCGAGCTCGTCCAGGAACGCCGAGACGACCTCGTCGTCGACGGCGAAATGCAGGCCGACACCGCCGTGGACCCCGCTATCGTCGCCTCCACCTACCCCTTCTCGCGCGTCAGCGGCGACGCCAACCTGCTCATCTTCCCCGGCCTCTCGAGCGGCAACATCGCCTTCAAGCTCATGCAGCGCCTCGGCGGCGCCACCGCCATCGGCCCCATCCTCACCGGCATGCGACGCCCCGTGCACCTGCTCATCATCGGCGCCTACGAGGTCCGCGACATCGTCCACATGACCGCCCTCGCCGCCGTCGGCGCCGAGCAGAAAGGCCGCCTCGAACCGCCCGCCACACCCCAGGAGCCACGCGCATGAACGACCCGGACCTCACCCCTGAAACCGCAGCGACCGCAAAGGACGAAGCCGGAGCCGAATCCATCGCCTCCGCCTTCGAGTCCACCAACCACTACTTCGACATCGCCGCCGCGCACCTCGAGCTGCCCGCCGACCTGCAGACGCTGCTCACGACGCCCCTCCGCGAGGTTCGCGTCCAGGTGCCCGTGCGTATGGACGACGGCCACATCGAAACCTTTATCGGCTGGCGCGTGCAGCACAACCAGGCCCGCGGCCCCAACAAAGGCGGCCTGCGCTACCACCCCGACCTCGACATCGATGAGATGCGCGCGCTCGCCGCGCTCATGACGTGGAAAACAGCCCTCATCGACGTGCCCTTCGGCGGCGCCAAGGGCGGCATCGCCTGCAACCCAAAAACCATGTCCTCCGGCGAAATCGAGCGCATGACGCGCGTGTTCGTCGAGCAGATCGACTGCGTCATCGGCCCCTACCAGGACATCCCGGCCCCCGACGTCAACACCAACCCGCAGATTATGGCCTGGATCATGGACGCCTACAGCCGCAAGCACGGCCACACCCCCGGCGTTGTCACCGGCAAGCCCGTCGAGGTCGGCGGCATCCCCGGCCGCGAGTTCGCCACCGGCCGCGGCGTCGAGTACGCCATCGTCGAAGCCGCCGCCGAGCTCGGACTCGACCTCGCCACCTCCACCGTCGTCGTGCAGGGCTTCGGCAACGTCGGCTCCTCCGCGGCGCGCTTCCTCTCAGACAAGGGCTGCACCATCCTCGCCGTGAGCGACTCGGCCGGCGGCGTCTATAACCCCAAGGGCCTCGACGTCAATGACGCGCTCCGGTTCAAGCACGAGCATGGCCGGCTCACCGGCTGCCCCCGGGCCGAGCCGGTCACCAACGAAGAGCTGCTCGAGCTCGAGTGCGACATCCTTGTCCCCGCCGCCCTCGGCAGCGTCATCAACCGGCGCAACTGCCGACGCATCAAGCCAAAGCTCGTCGCCGAAGCGGCCAACAACCCGACAACGCCGGACGCCGCCGACTGCCTGCACGACCGCGGCATCCTCGTCATCCCCGACATCCTCGCCAACAGCGGCGGCGTCTGCATCAGCTACTTCGAGTGGGTCCACAACATCCAGCGCTTCGCCTGGACCGAGACCCGCGCCCTTGAAGAACTGCAGACACGCATGAAGACCGCGTACCAAAAAACCTCGCAACTGGCCCAACGCGAAGGCGTCAGCCAGCGCGTTGCCGCCTACATGATCGCCGTCGCCGGCGTCGCCAAGGCCACCCGGCTGCGCGGGGCAGGAGACCCGTGACGCACCAGAAAACGAAAATCGTCTGCACCCTCGGGCCCGCAACCTCCTCGGCCACCGCCGTCCGCGCCCTCGTGCGCGCCGGCATGGACGTCGCCCGCCTCAACTTCAGCCACGGCACCCCCGACGAGCACGCCCGGATGCTCGAGCGCGTGCGCGCCGCCTCGAAACGCTCCGGCACGCCCGTCGCCGTGCTCCAGGACCTCTCCGGCCCCAAGGTGCGCCTCGGCGAGGTCGGCGGCGGCTCGTGCCTGCTCAAGCGGCGCCGGACCGTCGTGCTCACCGGCGAAGACGTCGTCGGCGACGAGCACTGCTTGCCCGTCTCCTACACCCGCCTCGCCAGAGAGGTCCGCCCGCGCGACCCGGTCCTCATCAACGACGGCGCCGTCCGCCTGAGCGTCATCGACACCGACGGCCCCCGCGTCACCTGCCGCGTCATCGTCGGCGGCCCCGTCGGCTCGCGAAAAGGCGTCAACCTGCCCCGCACCACGCTTTCCGTCGGCTCGCTCACCGCCAAGGACCGCACCGACGCCGCCTGGGGCCTCGCCCACGGCGTGGACTTCTTCGCCCTCTCCTTCGTGCGCACCGCCGACGACGTCAACGCCCTGCGCGCCCTCATCACCAAAGCAGGCAAGGCCACCCCCATCATCGCCAAGATCGAAAAACGCCAGGCGCTCCGCAACCTCGACGACATCCTGCGCGCCGCCGACGGCGTGATGGTCGCGCGCGGCGACCTCGGCGTCGAGATCAACCTCGCCGACATCGCCGCCGCCCAGAAACGCATCATCGCCGCGTGCAACCGCGCCGGCAAACCCGTCATCACCGCCACCCAGATGCTCGAATCCATGGTGGCCAACGCCCGGCCCACCCGCGCCGAGGTCACCGACGTCGCCAACGCCATCCACGACGGCACCGACGCCGTCATGCTCAGCCAGGAGACCGCCATCGGCGCCTACCCCAAGGCCGCCGTCAGAATGATGGCCGACATCGCCGCGCGCACCGAGCGGCGCTTCGACCCCATCATCGACGAGCCCATCACCACCGGCGCCGACCAGGACGCCGTCGCCGACGGCCTCTGCCACGCCGTCGCCGTGCTCGCCCGCACCGTCAAGCTCGACGCCATCGTCGCCTGCACCACCTCGGGCGCCACCGCCCGGCTCATCGCCCGCTACCGGCCGCGCATCCCCATCTTCGCCGTGAGCCCCGACCCCGCCACCGTCCGCGAGCTCTGCCTCACCTGGGGCGTTCAGCCGGCCGAAACCGTCCGCTACAAGACCGTCGAGGCCATGGTCGAAAAGACCCTCGACCTCCTGCGCGCCCGCCGCTGCCTCAAGGCCGGCCAGCGCGTCGCCCTCCTCGCCGGCCTGCCCATCGCCACCGCCGGCGTCACCAACCTCCTGCGCCTCATCGACGTCTAGGAGGCCCGGGCGAATGTCGGCGCTCACAACCATCCGCAACTACCTCGAGCTGATCCGCTTCTCACACACCCTCTTTGCGCTGCCCTTCGCCCTCGCCGCCATGCTCGTCGCCGCGCCCGGCCTGCCCCACTGGCACACCGTCCTGCTCATCCTCGCCGCCATGGTCACCGCCCGCAGTTGCGCCATGACCGTCAACCGCCTCGCCGACGCCGACATCGACGCCCGCAACCCCCGCACCTCGCTGCGCCACATCCCCGCCGGCATCCTGCACCGCCGCAGCGTCGCCGCGTTCGCCCTCGTGTGGGCCGGTCTGTTCGTGCTCACCACCGCGTTGATCAACCCGCTCGCCCTCGCACTCTCGCCCATCGTCATCGCCGTCGTCGTCTTCTACCCCTTCACCAAGCGCTTCACGAGCCTGACCCACTTCGTGCTCGGCGCCGCCCTCGGGCTCGCCCCCGTCGGCGCGTGGATCGCCGTTCAGGCACACTTCGACCTGCCGCCCGTGCTCCTTGGCGCCGCCGTGCTTTTGTGGGTGGCGGGCTTCGACGTGATCTACGCGACCCTCGACGAGGCGTTCGACCGCCAGGCCGGACTCCATTCCCTCGTCGTCTCCCTCGGCGCACGGCGCAGCCTCGCCGTCGCCCGCCTCCTGCACGTGGGGACGCTGGCGCTGTTCCTCGCCTTCGGCCTCGCCGAGCCCGCGCTGCAGCTCTTCTACTACCTCGGCCTCGGCCTGATCGCCGCGCTCCTCGTGTACGAGCACGCCGTCGTCCGCCGCCATCCCGACGACCCGCGCCGCATCAACATCGCCTTCTTTCGCGTCAACGCCATCGTCAGCACCGTCGTCCTGATCGCCGTCGCCCTCGACGTCTTCCTCCCCTAAAAATAGGTGCCTGTCCCTATTTTCCCGA
>CAZJXV010000006.1:0-38114 GCA_964550015.1 uncultured Verrucomicrobiota bacterium | reverse complement strand
TCTCGGCGTTTGGCTCGACCTTGACCGCCCTGGTCTCGAAGTCGGACAATCCCGGCGCCGCAATCTCGACGATGTAGTCACCGGGAAAGAGATCGACGCAGCGGAAAAACCCGTCCTCGCTTTCGAACTTCTTGAAGCGCCACGGCATCGGCGCATTGCGCCGCCTCCACGGCAGCCGCACACTGCGCCCCTCGAGTTCCACTTCGAGACAGAACTTGGTCACCGGGCTCCCGTCCAGCCGCCGGGAGACGAAGCCGGCGATCGAGCCGAACTCCACCGGCTCGACGATGAAGTTGATCTCGTCGGCGCTTGCCCTGACTGTCCGGGAATCGAGGTACTTGTATCGTGGTTTCCCGCCGACGAACGGATCGACCTTCACCTTGTACTCTTTTGCCTCTTCCAGACCGTCGAATCTGTATGTCCCGGCTGAGTCTGTCCTGGCCCGACGCCAGCGGGTATTAAGCACCACCCATACGCCGTCCACCGGCGTGCCGAGATTGTTCGCAACCGTGCCGGCGATATAGGCTGAGGCCGTCTTCTGCTCAGGTCCTTCGCCGGCGTCCCCAGCGGCTGTCTCGCCGTCGCCTTTGTTGAGGTCCAGCACGATGCGCACCTCGGCCCTGCCGCCGACGAAGTCCTCCTTTTCGAGGGTCACGGAGCGGTCAACATAACGGGGATGCTTGACCGAGAGTCCCGTCATCTCCCCATGGCAGATATTCGCGACGAAGAACCTTCCGCCGGCGCCCGAGACCGTCATCTGCCCGCCGACGGTTCTCAGGTCCGAGCTCCTCATCTCGAGGGACGAAACGACGGCCCCGGGGATGGGCTCTTGTTGCTCGTTGACGACCGTCCCCGATACTCCGGATCTTCTCCCGAGGCGGAGCTCGATCCCAGAGGCCGGCACGTCGACGTAGACGCCCCGGTCGGGGGACTTCTTGCGGCTCAACGTGTGCTCGCGGGAGGACTGTGTGAGACGCGTTTTCCCCGGCGGGAGGCCCTTGAGGGAGAACCGCCCCTCAGCGTCGCTGCGTGCCTGGACCGTTCTATGTGGATGCGATCTGGCGAAAAGCCGAACGCCCTCCGCCGGTTTGCCGGTCGCCTCCTCGACCACCGTTCCCGAGACGATGCACCACTTGGCCAGCTCAACCACGACAGGGCCTGCGGACCCGCCTTTCTCGACGCGAACGAGCGGCTTCTTCTCAGAGTAGTACTCCTCCCAGGATGCGGAGAGTTCGGTCTCCTCGTTCGGGAAAATGAAGATCTCAAAATGGCCGTGAGCGTCGGTCTCAGTCGAGTACACTTGGACCGTACTGGTGTCACCACTCCACCGATCCGCCTGGGCCACCACGTTCGCTCCCGGCACGGGGTCTCCGGATTCGGCGAATATGACGGTGCCCTCGACGAGGCAGCCGCGTTCAAGCCGAAGAACGATATCTTCGCTTCCCGTCGTCACCTTGCCTTGATCCGACCAGGACGGGAGCGAGACGAATCCCTCGGCCCTTGCGCCGAGCCTATAGTGGCCGGGCACGAGGTCAGTTGCGCGGAACCTGCCTTCACCATCCGCGCTGACTTCAAGCCGGCGTACGAACAACGAAGCCGTCTGGTTCATTCGCACCACAGCGTTGGCTACGGGCTGGTCCTCGGTGTCGACGACCTTGCCGGCGAGGACGGCCCCGGGGCGGAGCACGAGCCGGACGCCTGTGACACAGTCAATTTCCGGCGTGTGGTAGACGGGGTAGTGGAGTCGCGATGTATGCTCCAAGAAGTAGTAGCAGTAGCCTTCCTTGGCCGCTGTGATGAACAGGTGCCTCCTGGGGAGGTCCTCGGCCAAGAACCTGCCTTCAGCATCCGTCTCTACCTTCCTTACGGGGGGATACCCCCAGCTCTGCTCCAGAGAGACCACGACTTCCGCGTGCGCGACGCCCTTGCCCTGTTCATCCACGACCCGGCCGGCGATTGTGTATCCGGCTCGCGGGAGGGGCTGCTCGTCGTCGGAGTCCTGCTGGTCCTTGTCGGCGGCGGGGCGCCCGGTGCGCGCGCGATCCCGGCCGGCGGCGGTCTCGCGAAGGTCAGGGGGCTCGGGCAGGCTGCCTGCCTGGCGATTCATGCGGGAGCTAAGGACGAGCACGACGACGATGACGAGCACAGACACGGCGCCGAACGCGAGTGGCACAAGCGGGACCGGCCTTCTTCGCAGTCTCATGTCTTCACGCTCTAGCCATCAGCGATTCGAACTATTGCTGAGAAAGGTTGCCACGAGGCCAATCGGGTGATGAAAGCGCGTGGTGCAGAAACCGCACGAATGATACGAAGGGCCTGGGCGTTTGGTCAAGGATTGAAGGGACGCCGCGCGAGATTCGCGCGAGCCGGCGGCGGGTGCTTCGGCCCGGGAAAAGGTTTCAACGGCGCTTTCGGCGGAGGACCACGGGTATGAGGCCCATCAGGGCGATCAGGACGGTGCCGGGCTCGGGTGCGGCCGGGCCTACGGCAAACCAAGCGCTTACCGGGTTCAAATAGCCGGTTTCCCAGTAGGAGGGATCGGTCGTGAAGCCCGCGGCGTGCATGGCGAAGTAGGTGCCTTGCGGGCAGAGCTCGACGAAGTCGAACACGGAGTCGATCTCGAACTCGGCGGGGATCACGGCACCGGGCTTCGGCACGATCTCGACGATGAGGGGGTCCTGTCGGAAGCCACCTGTACCCGTGTCCCACAGCTCGAACTTGCCCAATTCGCCGGCGACGCCTCCCCACGAACAGGTCCAGTTGTCCGGGAGCACGATGTCGTACAGAGCCACGAAGGCGTCGAACTGGGCCTCGTCGGCGACGAGCTCGGAGTTGACTCCGAACGTCTGGATCCCGAAGTTGGGGCCGGCAACAAGGGGCGAGGTGATGAAGTTGCCCTGGTAATCGGTCTCGCCCGGGCTGGTGTACGCGTTAACCTCGATGAGGAGGTTGTTCAGGGCGAGAAGGGTGAGGTCCACCTCGCCGTAGAACTCGGTGCCGGGATAGGGTAGGTCGACGAGTTGGTCGGCCAAGTTGAAATAGTAGCCGACGTCGGCGGCGCGGGCCGGTGCAGCAAGCGAGAAGGCTGTGGACAAGGCAAAAAGTACAGTTAGACCATGGCGCATTGCAAATCCCCCTAGCTCCGTACGTGTAACTAGCCGGGGCACATACCATAAGCAGCTCTGAGCTGTCAAGCCGAAAAAAGGGAAAAAGCCTCCCCTCGTTGTGCCACTTCCCGGTCTTGTGGGGCTCTGGCACGCTCTCCTGCGGCTAGCGGAATCTGCCCGCAGGGTAGTGCGGCGTCCGCGGGCCTCGGCGGGGCTATTCGTGCCGGGGGCGGGTGTCGCGGTCGAGGATGCGGCGGATGCCGTGGGTGTCGGTGTCGATGGGGCGGTTCTGGTGCCAGCCTTGGTCGAGGCCGTGTCGGGCCATGAGCTGCTGGGCGCGGCGGTACTCATCGGGGGTGATGCGGCGTGCGATCTCGGGGAATTCGTCGGCGCGGTACTGGGGGAAGTACTGGCTCATGAGGCTCACGGCGGTGTTGGGCGAGATCTCTTCGGCGAGGAAGCGCATTATTTCGTCGGTGCCGGCGAGATCGTTGGGCAGGACGAGGTGGCGGACGAGCAGGCCGCGGACGGCGACGCCGCGTTCGTGCCCGAACGCGTCATCGAGGACGAGGTCGCCGACCTGGCGGTGCATCTCGGCGACAGCGCGGCGGTTGACCTCGGGGTAGTCGGGCGCGCTCGAGAGTTTCTTGGCCACGTCGGGGTCGGCGTATTTCATGTCGGGCATGTAGATGTCCACGATGCCGTCGAAGAGGGCGAGCATCTCGACGGCCTCGTAGCCGCCGCAGTTGTAGAGGACGGGGATATCGAGACCGCGCTCGAAGGCCCGGCCGAGGGCGTCGAGGATCTGCGGGGCGAAGTGGGTGGGGGTGACGAGGTTGATGTTGTGGGCGCCGAGCCGCTGGAGGTGCAGCATCGAGGCGGCGAGCTCGTCGAGTGACACGGGCTCACCGCGGCCCTGGTGGCTGATGGGGTAGTTCTGGCAGAAGACGCACTTGAGGTTGCAGTGGGTGAAGAAGATGGTGCCGGAGCCGGCGAGGCCGCTCACGGGCGGTTCTTCGCCGTGGTGCAGGGAGACGCTCGAGACGACGACGTCGGGCCCCGCCCCGCACACGCCGAGGCGGCCGGCCATGCGAGCGACCTCGCAGCGGCGCGGGCAGACGGTGCAGCGTTCGAGCATGCGGTAGGCGGCGTCGAGCCGCCGGGCGACGAGCCGGGCCCTCTCGTGCGGCGGCGGGGGAGTCATGGGGGCGGCCCTAGGTCTTGACGTCGGCGGTTTCGGCTTGTTCCTGGGCGGGGGCGGGCTCTTCGCCGTAGCGGCAGGTGACGTGGTCCTCGTCGCCGGCATCGTGGAACTCGCACGAAGGCAGGCAGCGGATCTGGTCCATGATGCCGAACCTCGGGCAGTCCACGAAGCCGTCGTTGATCGCGCGTTCAGCCATGGTTGTCCCCCCTGGTTCTGTGGTTCCCTCAAGAGGCGTGCGGCGCCGCCCGCAGGCGCTTCTGGCGCGTGGACAATAGCTCACGGGCGGTGGCCGGTCAAGGAGAAACCGGCACCCCCGGCTTGTTTTCCGGGGTGGGGGTCCCTATACTGCGTCTCTGTCCAATGGAACACGGCAGTCAGGGAGGGGTTACCGGTGAGTCGGGTCATGGTCGTCGTGTCGGCGATTCTGGGCGGGATGCTCCTGGGGAACGCCGGGGCGCAGGAGGCGCCGGCCAACGGGCCGGGCCGGGTCATCTCGTACGAGGACGCGCTGGCGCTTGTTATCCAGAACTCCTATGAGCTGAAGCTGGCGGATGAGGACGTGCGCGACGCGCGGCGCCGGGTCAAGCGTGCGAAGCGGCAGTATCACCCCCGGCTCAAGGTGCAGGCGACGGCGCTGGGCGACGTGCTCGAGATCGACGAGTGGTCGCAGGAGCGAAACGTCGGGGCGGGGATGATCCTGGACTGGGCGCCGTACCGCAACGGGGCGCTGCTGCAGGAGAACGCGACCTCGCGGGTGGGCCTGACGGTGGCGACGCTCAACAGGCGGCAGGCGGCCCTGGACGTGGAGAGCGAGTTCCGGAGCCTGTACTATCAGGTCCTGAACCTGGCCGATGAGGTGGAGCTGAACAAGCTCAAGCGGGATCTGGAGGAGCGCAAGCTCGAGGCGCTGGAGGCGGACCTCGGGCAGGGCCGCGCGAGCAAGGCGGACGTGTTGAAGCAGAAAGGGGTGTTTTTCGAGGCGGACGCGGCCTGGCGCAAGGGCCTGCAGAGCCTGCGGATCAAGCTGATCGAGCTCGAGGAGCGAGCGGGCCGTGACAATCTGGCCGGGGTGGCGGATGTGGACCGACGGGTCGAGATGGTGACGGAGCTCGAGGTGGCCGCCTGCATCGCGGCGGCGCAGGGGGCGCGGGTGGCGGTGCTCGTTGGGCGTGAGCGCGTGCGGCTCGCGGACCTCGGGGTCAAGTACGCGAAGCTCAAGCGGCTGCCGAGCGTGTACTTTTTCACTGACAGCGACTTCCGGCTTACCGAGGACATCGGCGGGGAGGAGTTCGAGTTGCGTGCGGGCGTCACGGTGAGCTATCCGATCTACGGCGCGGGCGACACGGCGGCGGCCATCGCCGATGCCAAGGCGGCAGCGGTGCGCGCGCGGATCCAGGATGCCCAGATGCGGCTCAAGGTGGAGCGAGAGATCCGGGAGGCGTACTGGGGGTACGTGAACACGCTGCGGCTGCTCGAGTCCACGTACGAGCGCGAGCAGGTGTTCGAGGACGATTTCAAGGAAGCACAGGTGCTTCGCGATCGGGACGCGCTGAGCGAGATCGAGTTCACGGCCGCCGAGATCCGCTACCGCGAGAGCCGCAAGCGAGTCCGCACGCTGGAACTCGAGGCGCTGAGTACGCGGGCGGCGCTGGTCAAGGCGGTAGGCGTCCACTCGCTGGAAGACGTTGTCCCGAAGCATGAGGAGACCCCGTCGCCGGCCGGGGCAGCAGGGGCCCCGGGCAAGAAGGAGGCACAATGAGGCTTGCGCTGCGCATCATCATCGTCGTCGTCGCGGTGGCCGCCGTGATCGTGGTGGTTTATCTCCTGTCCGGGGGCGACGGGTCGCCGCGGACCGTGCTGGAGCGGCACACGGTGGGCCCGGGCACGATCGAGCAGACCGTCCAGGGCACGGGTGTGCTGGAGTGCGCCACGGCGGCGACGATCGTCTCGAAGGTGGAGGGCACGCTCGGCGAGCCGCTCGTTGCGGAAGGCGCCAGGGTGGCCGAGGGCCAGCTCCTGATGCGTATCACCAACGACGAGATCGTCACGGCGGTCAACCTCAAGAAGGCGAACATCGCCCAGCTCGAGGAAGACCTGGAGGAGATGCGGAAAGCGCCCGAGGACCGCACGGAGGTCAAGAAGGCCAAGACGGCCTGGGAGCGCGCCCGGACGGAGTACGAGCGGAAGCACAAGCAGCTCGATGATGAAGAGGCGAAGGAGCACCCGATGCTGTCGGCCCGGGCGCTCGAGGAGCTGCGGGAGGACGTGGCGTTCGCCAAGCGGGACGCGGAGCTCGCGAAGGACGCGTACGAGGAGGCGAAGAAGGCGGTCTCGGAGGCCGACGTGCAGGAGGCCGAGGAGACAGTGGCCCAGGCGAAGGCGGAGCTGAAGACGCTCGAGGAGCAGGCCGACGGCCGCGAGGTGTGCTCGCCGATCAAGGGCACGGTGCTCAAGGTGATGATCGAGGCCGAGACGCTCGCGGTGGAGCCTGACAAGGAGTATGCGAAGGACACGCCGCTGTTTGTCGTGGCCGACCTGGACAGCGTTTTCGTGCGGGGGCAGATCTACCAGAGCGACGGGGAGAAGCTCGACCGCGAGCGCATCAAGTCCGGGGACTACAGGGCGAAGGTGCGTCTCTCCGGCCTGGGGCGGCAACTGGGCGGGACGCTCGGCTACCTGTCGCGCACGCTGGTGGAGAGTTCGAGCGGGGTGAGCCAGTTCGAGGTGAAGATCACGTTCGGCACGCCGCCGACGGATGTGACGGAGGGCCTGCAGGTGAGCTTCGACATCGTCGTGAACCGTCTCGAGGACGTGCTGGTGGTGCCGGTGCGGTTCGTCGAGTTGGAGGGGCGGCGTGGATTCGTGCAGAAGGTCGAAGGCGGCACGCCAGTCCGGACGGAGGTGCGTCTCGGGCTGTCGGATAACAGCAACTACCAGGTCCTCGGCGGGCTGAGCGAGGGCGATGTGGTGCAATGGGAGCGGACGGGCAGGTAGGGCGTGACGGGGCGCTGATCGAGCTTGCGGGCATCGCCAAGACGTTCGCGGTCGGGCCGGTGCGCGTGCGGGCGCTCGACTGGGTGGACCTCGCGGTCGGGCGCGGCGAGCTTGTCGGGGTGATGGGGCCGTCGGGCTCGGGCAAGACGACGCTGCTGCACGTGATCGGGTGCCTGATGCGGCCGACGAGCGGCCGCTACACGCTCGACGGCCGGGCGGTGGACTCGCTCGACGAGTTTGCGCTGGCCGGGGTGCGCAACCGCAACGTGGGGTTCGTGTTCCAGGCGTTCAACCTGCTGCCGCGGTTCACGGCGCTCGGCAACGTGGAGTTGCCGCTGGTGTATGCGCGGGTGCCGGCGCGGCGGCGGCGGGCGCGGGCGCTCGAGACGCTGGCGCAGGTGGGGCTTGCCGACCGGGTGGACCACCGTCCGCGCCAGATGAGCGGGGGCGAGCAGCAGCGGGTGGCGATCGCGCGGGCGCTCGTGACGGGGCCTTCGATTATCCTGGCCGACGAGCCGACGGGCAACCTCGACAGCGCGAGCGGCCGGGCGATCATGGACATGCTGGTCGAGCTGAACCGGGCGGGCAAGACGGTGATCGTGGTGACGCACGAGCAGATGATCGCGGAGCGGACGGACCGGGTCGTGCACCTGCTCGACGGGCGGGTCGTCTCGGAGGAGACCGCCGGGGGTGCGGGATGATCGTCGAGACGGCGAAGACGGGGGTGCGGAACCTGGCGGCGAACCCGCTGCGCAGCCTGCTGAGCGTGCTCGGCATCGTGTTCGGCGCGGGGGCGCTGGTGGCGACGCTCAGCATCGGCGAGGGGACGAAGCGTCAGGTGATCTCGTCCATCGAGGCGCTCGGGACGAACCTGGTGTTCGTGGACGAGGAACGGGTGCGCTCGACGACGGAGGGCCGTACGCCGGGCCTGGTGGCGGGGGACGTCGAGTATCTCGCGCTGCAGACGGGCTCGCTCGTCGAGGCGATCGCGCCGGAGCAGTTTTCGGGCCGGCGGGTGATCTTTGGAGCGACCGACGAGCCGCGCTTTCTCCCGGTGCTCGGCACATCGCCGGCGTATGTGCACATCTGCAACCTGACGGTCGAGCGCGGGCGGTTCCTGCACGAGAAGGACGTGCGCGAGGAGGCCCGGGTGTGCGTGGTGGGCGCCAAGGTGGCCGAACGGCTGGGGGCGGCGGACCTGTTGGGCAAGCGGGTCGAGATCGGGTCGGTGTCGTTCGACGTGGTGGGCGTGATGCAGGCCTATGGCGGTGCGCCGGGCGTGCGCGGGAGCACCCCCGACTGGATGGTGTGGATCCCGATCACGGTGTCCCAGGCGATGTCGCCGGAGCCGCTGAGGCTGAGCCGGATCGTCCTGGCCGCGCGCAGCGCCTCGCTGGTCGGCGCGGCGAGGGACGAGGTGCGGCGCCTGCTCATGATGCGCCACGGGGTCGAGGATTTCACCGTTGGCACGCACGAGGAGCTTCTGGAGAGGTGGCGCGAGTACATGGGTGTGTTCAAGGTCGCGCTCGGCAGCATTGCGATCGTGTCGCTCGTCGTGGGGGGGATTGGGATCATGAACATCCTGCTGGCGGCGGTCACGGAGCGGGTGCGCGAGATCGGGGTGCGCAAGGCGCTCGGGGCGACGCCGCTGGATATCTTGCTGCAGTTCTTATTCGAGTCGTTGATCCTGACGCTTGTCGGCGGTGCGGTGGGCGTGGGTTTCGGGCGGTTCATGGCGCTGCGGGTGGCGCCGCTGCTCAATCGGTACTTCAAGCAGAAGGCGTACGAATGGCAGGCCGTCACGCCGCCGGAGACGGTGATCATCGCGCTCGTGTTCGCCCTGGGCGTGGGGCTTGTGTTCGGGCTTTATCCGGCGTACAAAGCGAGCACGCTTGACCCGTGCGAGGCGCTGGCGTACGAATAAGGGGGCCACAGCTTTCACAGATCAGACAGATCCGGAACGGAGGCGGCGATGGCTAAGAAGACGATCAACGTAGGGCTGATCGGCTACAAGTTTATGGGCAAGGCGCACTCGAACGCGTACGTGAGCGCGCCGAAGTATTTCGACTTGAAGGCGACGCCGGTGCTCAAGGCGGTGTGCGGCCGGGACAAGGCGGCGGTCACGGCGTTCGCCGAGCAGTGGGGCTGGGAGAGCGTCGAGACGGACTGGAAGGCGCTGGTGGCGCGCAAAGACATTGACCTGGTGGATGTTTCGACGCCGAACAACGTGCACAAGGAGATTGCGGTCGCGGCGGCCAGGGCGGGCAAGCACATCCTGTGCGAGAAGCCCCTGGCGATGAACGCGGCGGAAGGCGAGGCGATGGTCGAGGCGGCCGAGGCGGCGAAGGTCGTCAACACCTTGTGCCATAACTACCGGCGGGTGCCGGCGGTGAGTCTTGCGAAGCAGATGATCGAGGCGGGCGAGCTCGGTGAGCTCTACCATTTCCGCGGGGTGTACCTGCAGGACTGGATCGTGGACCCGGCGTTCCCGCTGGTGTGGCGCTTGAGGAAGGAGCTGGCGGGCAGCGGGGTGCACGGCGACCTGAACGCGCACATCATAGACCTGGCGCTGTGGCTCGTCGGCGGGATTGCCGAGGTGACGGGCATGATGAAGACGTTCATCACCGAGCGGCCGCTGCCGTCGGAAGAAGGGAGCCTGGCGGCGAAAGGCGGCACGAAGACCGGGACGGTGACGGTGGACGATGCGGCGGCGTTCCTGGCGCGGTTCGAGGGCGGCGCGATCGGCACGTTCGAAGCGACGCGCTTCGCGACAGGGCGCAAGAACGGCCAGCGCTTGGAGATCAACGGGTCGAAGGGCTCGATCGTGTTCGAGCTCGAGCGGCTCAACGAGCTGCAGTTCTACAACAACAGCGACGCGGAAGGGCGGCACGGGTTCCGGCTCATCCAGGCGACGGACCCGGGGCATCCGTACATCGCCGCCTACTGGCCGCCGGGGCACATCATCGGCTACGAGCACAGCTTCATCAACACGGTGGCGGACGTGCTGAACGGCATTGCGGACGGCACGCCGGTGCACCCGACGTTTGCCGAGGGGCTCGCGGTGCAGAAGGTGCTCGACGCGGTTGAGAGATCGGCGGAGAGCGGCACGTGGGTCAGCGTATGAGAGAATACCGGCGGCCCGGTCGGTGCACCGGGCGGCCGTTGACATGGAGCAAGGGACTGAACCGGTAGGACAAAGGAAGGAGGGAACTATGAGAGCGCTTTTATTGGTATTGTTCGTCTCGGTGTTCGTCTGCGGTTGCATGCCGCTTCCGCCGATGTACCCGGAGGGCCCGGCGCCGGGTGACGCGCTGGAGATCATCTCGTTCGACCCGCCCATGCCGGCCAGGCTCGGCTTCGGCGCCAGGCTGAACGTGGAGATCCGCTACGAGATGCACTCGGTTGACGGGGTGCGCATCTTCGCGCGGCCGTACACGGGCGGCAAGAAGACGCCGGGCTACGGCGCGCACGGCTCGGAGTTGTATCCGAGGGGAGACGGGGTGATCGTCGGCTGGTTCACCTTCAAGAAGGCGGCGCACGTGGACGAGGTGCGGGTCGAGATGGTCAACGCCGCGAACAATCAGGTGATCCACCGGATCGCGCACGAGATCGACGCCACGTGGGGAGCGGTGCTGATCAAGCCGGTTGTCGGGCCGGTCATCAAGCCGGTTAAGCCTATCGTCAAACCGATTGGCAACTGAACGCCGAGAGGGCGAGCGAACGGCGCCCAGACGGCGCCCAGGCGGCGCGCAGCTCCCTGGCGGAGTTGCGCGCCGCGCTGCGTTCGAGTCGCGTGCGAACCGGCTGCGAGGTGTGCACTGGGCACGGCGGAGCGATGCGCAATGGAAAAAATAGGGACAGGCACCTATTTTTCTGTGGGTGCTGAACACATTTGATGCACCCTGGCTCAGAAAAATAGGTGCCTGTCCCTATTTTTTTGCGCGCCGTGAGCAATGCGGGCCAGGCGCGTGCGAATCAGACTTCCGTCGAGGTGGTTTCCTGGGTCATCTTGGCTTTGTAGAGCAGGTTGAGGAACATGGCCAGGGGCCAGTTGTTCCGGGGGGGCAGGAGAACCCGTCTGGCGATGTTTTTGAGCGAGTAGAAGCGCGCGTAGTTCCGGGTGTAGTTTTGCTCGAAGACGTCTTGGCCCATTTCCAGGCCGTCGAACTTGAGGTCCATCACTCTCGAATGCGTGGCCGGGCGGAGCCACCACTTGCCGTCTCGCAGCCGGCCCTCGTCGCGGAGCCGGGCGATCAGGGGGGTGCCCGGGAGCGGGATGACGGGCCACCACTTGGTGAGGCAGGCGCGATTTCTGATGAGGAAGTCGGTGGCGCGCTCGAAGACGCCGGGATCTTCCGGGCCGAAGCCGAACATCATGTTTGCCTGGACGGCGATGCCGGCTTTCCTGTAATTCCTGATCTGGGTCTCGTACTCCTCGACGATGTTCTGGGTTTTTCCGACGGAGTCGAGGTCGCGGCGAGAAAGGCTCTCAATGCCGACGAGGATGGCGAAGCAGCCGCTTCGGCGGGCGAGTCGGAGCAATTCGAGGTCTTTGGCGGCGCCGATGGAGCCCTGGCTGAACCAGCGGATCTTGAGCGGGATGAGTGCCTTGAAGAGCTCTTTGGCCCGGCGAGGGGCGAGGAAGATGTCGTCGTCCACGAAGAAGCAGCACTTGGGGCGGAGGGTCTCGATCTCGTGCACCACGTCGGTGATCGGGCGGGTCCGGTAGCGGCGGCCGTTGAAGGCGCTGACGGCGCAGTATTCGCAGCCGTAGGGGCAGCCTCGGGCGGTCTGCACGGGGAGCCATGGGGAGCCGAGGAACGCTGAGCGGAGCAGGCCGCGCCTCCAGCGGGATACGTAGTGGGAATCGTCGAGGAGCGAGAACCTGGGGACGGGCAGATGGTCCAGGGCGGGGGGCCGCTCGGCGACGTATCGTTTCTTCGGCGTGCCGTTTCTGAAGTCGTTGATGAACTGCGGCCAGGTTTCGTCCGCCTCGCCGACGATGACGGTGTCGGCGTGCTGTGCCGCCTCGTCCGGTTCCATGCTTGCGTGGATGCCGCCGAGGACGACGGGCACGTTCCTGCGCCGGAACTCGTCGGCGACTTCGTAGGCCCTCATGCCGAGTGTGGTCAGGACGGAGATGCCGACGAGGTCCACGTTGTCGTCATAGTTGACGCGGCCGCAGACTTCGCTTTCGATGACGACGTCTACGCCGTCGGGGACGAGGGCGGCGAGGTAGGGCAGGGTCAGCGGCGGGCAGATGAACTGCTTGACCGTGTGCAGCGAGCCGTCCTGGAGGTACCTGGAGGCCTCGACGAGCTTGATCTTCAGGGGCTGCTGCATTGGATTCCCGGAGCAGTGGCGTCGCGTGTTGGTGGACGCATCATAGCGGAAGTCGGGGCGTGGCGGGAGGATTTCCCGGCTTCGGGGCCTGGCGGGCGCGGGGAAAAATAGGGACAGGCACCTATTTTTCTGTGGGTGCCGAACACATTTGATGCACCCTGGCGCAGAAAAATAGGTGCCTGTCCCTATTTTTGCTCACCGCTCGGCGTCGGCTCTCTCTGAGAAATGCGGGCTAGTTGTGGTGCGTCGGCTGGGGCACGACGGGGGCGTGGCGTTGGGCGCTGTCCGGGGGACCGGTGGGCGGTCCGGGGGTGTCGGTCTGCGGGAACAGCTCCTCGGTCTCGTCTGCGGTCGGCTCGACGACGCCGGTTTTCTGCGCGACGAACATTTCTTCGATGAAGAGGCGGACGGCGAAGCGCATCCGGGGCGGGGCCGGGGAGGGTGACTCCGGTTCGGCCTGCGATTCGCTTGTGCGGGGCGTCTGCTCCGGCTGGGCCGGGGGGGATACGCTGGTGTGCTCGGCGTCGCGGCGCAGTGTCTCGAGCGAGAAGGGCGGTGTTTGCACGGTCTTGAATTCGCGGGGGCCGGCCGTGAGGAGGCGCAGTTGCCAGATCCGGTTGGCGCGTTCGCCGTGCGGGACGTCGAGATAGACGTTGACCTCGAAGCGGATGTTCGAGATGTCCTGGCGCGAGAGGTTGCGGGTCTTGATGCGGATGCAGACGCGGGCCGGTGCATCGGGGTCGTCCGGGGCTTCGTCAATGTAGATGTCGAACGGCATGCGTTCGCGGTACAGGGCGAGGAGCTCGTCGCGACTGGTGTTCGGCGGTGCGTCCTCGTTGGCGGGGCGCGCGGCGTCGAGATCGGCCCAGCGCACGCGGACTTCGCGGACGTCGTCGCCGACGCGGTACCTGACGCGGGCGTGACGCTCGAGCCGCTGGACGACGGTGACGTAGGTGTAGGGCGGCAGGACGACGACGGCGTCGCCGGTGCTGCCGACGAGCTCCTTCTGGGTGAGGAAGCCGGCGCCGGGGGCGGGCCCGGCCGCGAGCAGCACGATGAGCGCGAGCAGCAGGAATGCGGCGGTCTTTGCGAGCACGGCTTTCTCCTTCACGGGGCGCGGCTTCCGCAGGGCACACGGCCCTTCGTGTCGGAGTATCGGCGGATTCCGAGCGGGGCTTTATTCCTCGGCGGGCGGGACCGGTTCCGGGGGGCCGTCGGTTTCGTCCGGTTCGGCCGGCGGGACGTCGCCGACGGGGGCGATCTGCACGCGCTTGGTCCCGGCCTCGCGGTCCTCGTCCACGCTGACCGTGCGGATGCCGTGCCAGTCGCGCAGGGCGGTATGGACGAGGCGGCGGTCGGCGGCGACCATGGGCTCGAGGGTGACGGGCTCGCCGGTGCGCTGGGCCTGGCGCGCGGCGTCCCTGGCGATGCGATCGAGGCTCGACTTGAGGCGGTCGCGGTAGCCGGCGCAGTCGATGAGGACTGCGCGGGTGACGCCGAACTTCTTCGCCACGAGCAGGTTGACCAGGTACTGGATGGCGGCGAGGGTGTGGCCGTCGCGGCCGATGAGGCGGCCGGACTCGGTGCCGTGCTCGAGGGAGAGGATGGTGCCTTCCTCGCGGTGGCGGATTTCGACAAAGGCGTCTATGTCGAGGGCGCGCAGCAGCGGGCGCAGGACCTCTTGTTCGGCGAAGCGGACGACGGTGCGCCAGTCAACGTTTTCGCGCGTTTCCATGTGTCTGGTTCTCTTGTGCGGGTAGCTGTTGTTGGCCGTCGCTCTTTTGCACGATGAGCTGGACGCCGAAGGTGAACACCGTGCTGCAGAGCCAGTACAGGTTCAGGCCCGAGGGGAAGCTGTAGAAGATGAACAGGAAGATGAGGGGCATCATGTTGGCCATCATCTTCTGCTGGGGATCGGTCGTCTGGCTCTGGCCGCGGAGCCGCTGGGAGAGAATGGTGAAGACCGTCATGAGGATGGGCAGGATGTGGATCTCGAGGTTGCCGAACAGCGGCAGGCCGGGGATGGTGAAGAGGGTGTCGGGCTTGGAGAGGTCGTTGATGTAGCTGAAGAACGGCGCGCGCCACAGCTCGACGGCGTTGCGGAGCATGGTGAACATGCCGTAGAGGATGGGGAACTGGAGCAGGATGGGGAAGCAGCCGCCGAGCGGGTTGACCTTGTGCTCCTTGAAGAGCTTCATCTGCTCGAGTTGGAGCTGGCGCTTATCGTCCTTGTACTTGGCCTGGAGCTCCTTGATGAGGGGCTGGATCTTCTGCATTTCCTTCATGGACCGGGCGCTTCGCCGGTCGAGGGGGAAGAGGACGAGCTTGATGAGCGCGGTGAGCAGGATGATGGCCACGCCGTAGTTGGGGATGGCTTTGTAGATGACGTTGAGGACCCAGAGCAGGCCCATGGCGAGCGGGGCCATGAAGGTGGTGCCCATCACCTTGCCGTAGCCGAGCGGCTTGAGCCGGTCATACTCTTTGGGGCCGACGTAGAGGGCGAGGTCGAAGGTGTGCTCCTCGGCGGCATCGAGCGCGAGGTCCGGCAGCGCGACGCTCAGGCCGGTGGCATAGACCTTGGTTTTCTTGCGTTCCTCGTCGGCGTAGCCGAGATAGTGGGTGTCGGAGACGACCCGGCGTGCTTTGAGTTCGCCGTTCGCTTCGGGGCCGCGCGCGTCGAGGATGGCGGTGAAGTACTTGTTGCTGATGGCCGCCCAGCGCACCACGGAGAGCGGGTAGTCTTTGGGCGGCTTGTCGCCTCGGGCGGGGCGGAGCTTTTTGGCGGAGCCGCTGTCCACCGTGAGGCGCGTTTCGGACCGGCGGTCCTTGCGGTCAACGGGGTGAACGGTGCCGACACGGAGGTGGTACTCGGGCAGCTTGATTCTTGCGCCCGTCTTGTTGCGGACGGTGAGTTTCGTCTCGAGCCGGTAGCCTTGCTCGGGCAGCGTGAAGGTCCTGGTCACCGCCACGCGGCGGTTCTCGTAGCGGAGGACAAGCGTGCCGTCGTCGCTCTCTTCGGCCACTTTCTTGAACTCGACCTCGGCGAGGTCGAGCCCACCGTCTTCCTCGGAGAAGATGGCGAGGGGATAGAAGTTCTGGGGCACTTGTTCGGAGTCGGGCCAGTTGTCGGGGCAGAAGTCGTACGTCTCGTGGCCGTGAACGACGATGCCGTGGCCCTTGCTCGTCTTCTTCGTCTCGATGGTGACCTGGCGGACGACGCCGCCCCTGGTTGAGATCTGGAAGGTGGCGTAGGGGTTGGAGAGCGCGTAGAGCTCGGGCTCGAACTCGGGGATGACGTCGGGCTCTTCGGGCTCTTCGGTTGTTTCGGTCGTTTCGGTTTCTTCCGGTTCGGTTGTCTCCTCGGTGATCTCCGGGCCTTCGGGTGTCTCGGGCGGCGCCTCAACCTCGGGTTCTTCCGGCGCGGGTCCGGTCGGTTCCTGCTCGTCGGTGCCGGGCTGCGTCTCCTCGGCGGGCGGCGGGGCCTTTTTCTGCGGCTGCGGGGGCTTCTGCCTGAAGAGCAGCATCCAGGTGATGAGGATGAGGCCGGCGGCGACCCAGAAGGCGATTTGACGTTTCTGCATCGGCTACCTCACGGGGTCGTATCCGCCCGGATGCCATGGCCCGCAGCGGCACAGGCGCGCGATGCCGGCGCACAGGCCGCGGACGAGGCCCTTGCGGCGCAGGCTTTCGATCATGTATTCCGAACAACTGGGGGTGAAGCGGCACACCGAGGGCAGCAGGGGCCTGATCGCGAGCTGGTAGAGGCGCACCAGGCCGATGGCGAGCCACGCCAGCGGGTTCAGCAGGCGTTTGGCCGGAGGTCCGGCCGGAGGTTCTACCGTTTGAGGTCGAGCTTGGCCAGCGACGTCGTGACCGATTCCTGGAGCTGCGCGTAGGAGCGGGTCGCCGCCTCGCGGCGGACGGTGATGACGATGTCGTGGCCTGGTTTCAACTCGTGTTTGCACAGTCTGAATATCTCCCTGAGGCGCCGCTTGATCTCATTGCGCTTGACGGCGCGGCCGAACTTGCGCCCGATGCTGATGCCGAGCCGGGTCCGTGTGCGGCCTGTGGCGAGCGCGTGGACCGCCAGGCCGCCGTGGGCTGTTTTTCTGCCCTTGTAGTAAGCTGCCAGGAAATCCTTGCGCCGGCGAATCCGCTCCTGCTTGAGGAAGCTATGCCCGGCGGTTACACGGTCAGGCGCTTGCGCCCCTTGCGCCGTCTCCTCTTCAGGACAGCCCGTCCCCATCTATTGCTCATCCTTCTCCGAAACCCGTGCGTGCGGCGACGGCGCAGGTTTGACGGCTGGTATGTTCGCTTCATCGAGGCCTCCGGTGTCTCTGGCAGCGGTGCACGCCCGCCGGCGGGTCGGCCCGCGGCGGGCGAAGCAAGAAGGTGACCTTATAGGCGTTCGGAGGCGAGGTGTCAAGGCGTAAAGGCGACGGCATCGGTTGGCGGCGCGTTCGGCGGTTTGAGTTGCCTTTGCGGGGCCTTGGCCGCGTTGCCGGATGCGCGTTGGCGTCCGCCGGTCTATGGCTTGGTTGACAGTGGGGCGGCGGACCATATAATCGTGTGTGGAGGGCATGAGCGAGACGAACCAGGCGCCGAAATCAGCGTACTATCCCGCGTTCCTCGATGTGCGCGGCGCGCGCTGCGTGGTGGTGGGCGGCGGGGGCGTGGCGGCGCGCAAGGTGCGCGCCCTCGTCGAGGCGGGGGCGAACGTCACGGTGGTGAGCCCGCGCGTGTGCGGCGAGATCGAGGCGATGGCGGCCGAGGGCGTCGTCCTCGAGCGTCGTCACAGGCCGTTCGGGCCGGAGGAGCTGGATGGGGCCTTTCTGGCGGTGGCGGCGACGGATGATGCGGCGGTCAATGAGGCCGTAGGGCGGGAGGCGCGGGCCCGGGGCATCCTGGTCAACGTGGTGGACCGGCCTGCGCTTTCGACGTTCATCGTGCCGGCCACGGTGTCGCGCGGGCGGCTGCAGGTGGCGGTCTCGACGGGCGGTGCGAGCCCGGCGTTCGCAAGGCGCCTGCGACAGCGGCTGGAGGGGGCGCTCAGCCCAGGGCTGGCCGCGTACCTGGAGGCGATGGCCGAGGCAAGGGCGCTGGTGCTGGCCGAGGTGGGCGATCCGGGGCGGCGGTCGCAGATATTCGAGGCGCTTGCTTCCGACGAGTTCGTCGCGCGCTGCCTCGAGGCGGGGCCGGCGGCGGCCGGTGCCATGGTGCTCGACAAAGCGCGCGAGCTGATCGCGCGAGGCGGGGCAGAGCAAGAGGAGCCGCAGGAATGAAGATCGCAGCGATGGTCTTGACGCTGTGTGCGGCGTTGGCGTACGCCGCGGGTCTCGGGCTGTACGTGCTCGGGCGGCGCGAGGAGTCCGAGCGCCGGGGGATGGTCCTGGTCGGTGCCGGGCTCGGGCTGCACACGGCGGCCATCGTGTTTTTCTGGGCTGCGTACGGGATGCCGCCCTGGGCGACGGCGTGCGGGGTGCTTGCGTTCTGGAGCTGGGCGGCGGCGGTGGTGTTGATGGTGTTGTCGGCGCGGCGGGGGATGCAGGTGCTCGGCGTGCTGATCGTGCCGGTGGTGCTGATGATGTTTGCGGCGGCGCTTGTGGTCTCGAAGACGCCGTTCGTGCTGCCGGAGGGCACGCCGGGGCTGTTGGCGGCGCACATTCCGCTCGTTTTTTTGAGCTATACGGCGTTCCTGTACGCGGCGGCCGCCGGGGGGCTCTACCTGGTGCAGGAGAGGCGGATCAAGCAGAAGGGGCCCGGCGCGTTCTTTGAGCGGATCCCGCCGCTCGAGTGGCTCGAGCGGTTCACGACGGGTTCGCTGGTGGCGGGGTTCGTGGTGCTCACGTTGGGTTTGGCGCTCGGGTTGGCGTGGCTTGCCACGGCTGACGTGCGCGGCGGGCTGCGGGACCCGAAGATCGTGGTGATCGGCATTGCGTGGCTGCTCTACGGCGGGCTGGTGGTGGCGCGGCTGGCGGCGTGGGTGCGGGGGCGGCGTGTGGCGGCCATGGCGGTGGGCTGCTTCGTGCTCGTGGTGGCCTTTCACCTGTTTGTGCGTCACGCGATCCCGGGCGGCCTGGCCGCGGCGCCGGGGCGGGCGCAGGCCGGGCAAGGAGCGGTCGAGACGCCATGAGGATCGTCGCGCTGGGGGTGACCCACAAGACCGCGCCGCTCGAGGTGCGCGAGCAGCTCGCGATCGGCGGTTCGGAGCTTGGCGAGTGCCTCCGCCTGCTTTCCAGCCACCCGGACGTGGCGGAATGCGCGGCACTCTCCACGTGCAACCGGGTCGAGGTGTACGCGGCCGTGGGAAGGGACGCGCCGGTGTGCTTCCTCAAGTCGGTGGTGACCAGGTTCGACTTCGGGCGGCGCGCCGAGCTGGCGGGCCGGTGGCTCGAGCTCGAGCAGCCGGAAAGCATCCGGCACCTGTTCGAGGTCGTCTCCGGGCTCGACGCGATGGTGGTGGGCGAGCAGGAGATCGTCGCGCAGGTCAAGCAGGCGTTCCAGGAGGCGGAGGCGGCCGGGACGCTCGGCCCGGTGCTGGGCGGGCTCTTCCGCAAGGCGCTGTCGGTCTCGAAGCGGGTGCGTACGGAGACGCGGATCGGCCGGGGCGCGTTGTCGGTGGCGTCGGCGGCGGTGCGGCTGGCGCGCAAGATTTTCGGGGAGCTGGGGCGCAAGCGTGTGATGATCCTCGGCGCGGGCGACACGGGCGAGCTGACGCTCAGGCACCTGGTCAAGAGCGGCGCGCGGTCGGTGGTGGCGGTGAACCGCTCGTTCGATCGGGCCGAGGCGCTGGCGGCGCGTTTCGGGGGCCGGGCGGTGCCGTTCGAGGAGCGGCTCGAGGCGCTTGTGGGGGCGGATATCGTGATCGGCACGACGGCGAGCCCGGAGCCGGTTCTGACGGTGGCGGCGCTGCGCGGGGTGATGCGCCGGCGCCGGGGGCGGCCGATTTTTTTGATCGACGTGGCCGTGCCGCGCGACGTCGAGCCGGCGGCGAACCGGCTCGACGGGGTGTACGTGTACAACATTGATGACCTCAAGGCGATTGTGGAAGAGCATCTCAGGACAAGAGCGTTGGAGCTTGACCGCTGTCGTGCTATTGTGGATGAGGAGACGCGGGCGTACGCACGGTGGCTCGAGCGGCAGGAGCTCGCGCCGACGCTCAAGCGCGTGTACGGCTACTTCGAGGCGGTGCGGGCGCGGGAGCTCGACGAGCACCTGCGCCGGTTCCGGGGGCTGACGCCGGAGCTGCGGGAGCAGTTCGAGCAGCTCTCGCGGCATCTGGTGAAGGAGCTGTTGCACGGGCCGGTGTCGAAGTTGCGCAGCGCGTCGGACGCGGCGACGCTCGCGCGGCAGGCCGAGGCGCTGAACGAGCTGTTCGGCGCGGACGCGGACGCCCAGCACGAGGAGGAGGAAGGCGGCGGATGAGCAATCTCTGGTTCCCGGCGTCGGAGCGCCCGCGCGACGAGTGCGGGGTGTTCGGCGTGTTCGGCCACCCCGAAGCGGGCCAGCTTACGTACCTGGGGCTCTATGCCTTGCAGCACCGGGGGCAGGAGAGCGCGGGCATCGTGACGAGCGACGGCCACTCGTTCCAGTCCCACAAGGGGATGGGGCTCGTGGGCGACGTGTTCAGCGAGGACGTGCTGCATGGGCTCGGCGGCCACGTCGGCATGGGCCACGTGCGCTACTCGACGACGGGGGCGAGCGGGCTGAAGAACGCGCAGCCGATCGTGGTGGACTATGCGCGGGGGCCGATCGCCGTCGGCCACAACGGCAACCTGACGAACGCGCGGGCGATCCGCGACGAGCTCGAGGCGTCGGGCTCGATCTTCCAGGGGACCACGGACAGCGAGATCATCGTGCACATCATGTCCACGCTGCGGCTCGACAGCGAGCGGGACGCGCTGCTCAGGATGCTGCAGATCATCAAGGGGGCCTACACGCTGGTGATCCTCAAGCCGGACGTGCTCATCGGGGTGCGCGATCCGCACGGGTGGCGGCCGCTGTGCCTGGGCCGGCTCGATGGGGCGCATATCCTCGCGTCCGAGACGTGCGCGCTCGACCTGCTGCACGCGGAGTTCGTGCGCGAGGTGGAGCCGGGCGAGGTGATCATCATCAGCGAGTCGGGGACGGAGTCCATCTATCCGTACGGGCGCCACACGCGGCGGGCGCAGTGCATCTTCGAGCACATCTACTTTGCGCGGCCCGACAGCCGGCTGTTCGGCGACATCGCCCACCTGGTGCGCAAGCGGCTGGGGGAGGAGCTGTCGCGGGAGCACCCGGCGGAGGCCGACGTGGTGATGCCGATCCCGGACAGCGGCAACTCGGCGGCGATGGGGTATGCGGCGGCTTCGGGTATCCCGCTCGACTTCGGGATCACGCGCAACCACTATATCGGCCGCACGTTCCTGCAGCCGAGGCAGGCGATTCGGGACTTCGGGGTGCGGGTCAAGCTCAACCCGGTGCGCGAGGTGCTGGCGGGCAAGCGGGTGGTGGTGGTCGAGGACTCGATCGTGCGCGGCACGACGACGGTGCTGCGCATGAACAGCATCCGCGAGGCGGGGGCCAAGGAGGTGCACCTGCGGGTGAGCTGTCCGCCGATCCGCTGGCCGTGCTACTACGGGATTGACTTCGCGACGCGCGGCGAGCTGATCGCGGCCAACAAGAGCGTCGAGGACGTGCGCGACTTCCTGGGCGTGGACAGTCTGGGCTACCTGTCGATCGAGGGGATGCTGCGCTGCGTCAACGGCGAGGGGGACTCGCACTGCACCGCGTGCTTCGACGGCAACTATCCGGTTGTGGTCGAGGAAGAGGTTGATAAGTACATCCTGGAGAGCGACCGCCGCCAGGAATACCTGCGGTTCACGTAAGCTTCCGCGGCGGCCGCACGCGAGGCGGTCCTGACGTTTTACATCGTCCACATCGTGGCCCTGTTTGTGCTGCTGGCGTGCTCGGGGTTCCTGTCGGGCTCCGAGACGTCGCTGTTCAGCCTCTCGAGTCTGCGGGTGCGCCGGCTGCAGAGCGAGAGTAAGGTGGGCCGTCTGATTGCGCGGCTGGTGGCGCACCCGCGCAGCCTGCTAACCACGATCTTGATCTGCAACGTGTTGGTCAACGTGTTCGCCTCGAGCCTGTCGGCGTCGCTGTTCCGGCGGCTCGGCGAGCGGGCCGAAGGGGTGATGTCGCCTGCGGCGAGTACGGTGATCTCGGTGGCGGTCATGACGTTCCTGATCCTGGTGTTCGGCGAGATCACGCCGAAGACGATCGCGATCCGGAACGCCGAGCGGCTGGCGCGTCGGGTGGCGCCGGTGATTTCGGGGCTCTCGCGGCTCGTGGCGGGGTTGCGGGCCGTGCTGCTGTGGGTCACCGGCGGGATCGTGCGGCTGCTCGACTCGCGGATCCCGGCCGACGGCTCGATCTCGACGGACGAGCTGCGCACGGCGGTGCGGATCGGGCTGAGCGAGGGGGTGCTCGACCCGCAGGAGCGCGACATGATTCACGGGGTGTTCGTGCTCGAGTCGAAGCAGGTGCGCGACATCATGCGGCCGCGGCGGGACCTGTTTGCGCTCGAGGCGGGGACGCCGCTTGAGGAGATCGTGCGCCAGGTGCGCGAGCACGAGTTCGCGCGGGTGCCGATGTACGAGGAGGAGCCGGACCGGATCATCGGGCTGGTGTACGCGCGCGATCTGCTCGATCTGTACGGCAAGGGGGGCGAGCCGGTGGCGCTGCGTGAGCTGCTGCGGGAGCCGTACTTCGTGCCGGAGGCGGTGGCGATAGACGACCTGCTGGCGGAGCTCAGGCGGCGGGCGACGCATTTCGCGCTCGTGGTGGACGAGTACGGCACGCTCAGCGGGTTCGTGACGCTCGAGGACGTGCTGGAGGTGGTGGTCGGCCGGCTGGATCTCAAGAAAGACGAGCCGCTGCGCTATTCGCTCGAGGACGACCGCACGGTGCTGGCCGATGCGGCGCTGCCGCTCGACGAGCTGAACACGCTGCTGGGCACGGGGCTGGCGGACGAGTTCTCGGTGTCGCTCGGCGGGCTGATCACGCACCGGCTCGGGCGGATCCCGGAGGCGGGCGAGCGGCTCGAGCTGGCGGGGGTGACGATCGAGGTGCTTCGCGCGCAAAAGAACCGCATCGAGCTGGTGCGCGTGCGACGCACGGGGGGCAAGGAGGGCGCGCGACGATGAGCTTCTTCCTTCCCGGCATCATGCTGATCGCGCTTTTTCTCGGGGTGCAGGCGTTTTTCGCCTCGTCGGAGATGGCGCTGGTGTCGTGCAGCCGGCTGCGGCTGCGGCACCATGCGGAGCGGGGCGACCGGCGTTCGGCGGCGGTGCTACGGCTGCTGGGCGAGCCGGAGCGGTTCCTGGGCACAACGCTGGTGGGGGTGAACCTGTCGGTGATCATCATGTCCACGATCGCCAACGTGGTCGTGCACAACGCGGGCGCGCGGGGGTGGCAGGTGGACGTGTTTGCCTCGGTGCCGCTGACGATCCTGATCGTGATCTTCGGCGAGATCGTGCCGATGACGCTTGCGCGCCACCACAGTTGGCAGGTCTCGCGGCGGGCGGTGCCGCTGTTGGTGGTGGCGATGCGCTACGTGCTGTTCCCGGTGGTGGTGTTTGCCTCGGCGGTGTCGCGCGCGGTGGCGGGGCTGGTGGGCGGCTCGCGCCAGAAGCGCAACCCGTTCGTGTCGCGCGAGGAGCTGCGTTTGCTCTTGAGGGAGGGAGCGCGGACGGGGCTGCTGGATCCGGAGGGGCGGCGGATGATCCACCGCATTTTCGACCTGCGCACGACGGTGGCCAAGGACATCATGACGCCGCTGATCGACGTGACGGCCGTGCCGGGCGGGGCGCCGCCCGAGCAGGTGGTGGCGCTGATGCGCGAGAGCGGCCGGACGCGGCTGCCGGTGTACGAGAAGCGGATTGACACGATCGTGGGGGTGGTGTCGGCGTTCGACTTTCTTGATTTCGACCAGCCGCCGGCGACGGCGCGCGCGGCGATGCGCCGTCCGTGCGTGGTGCCCGAGAGCAAGCCGATCGACGATCTGCTGCTGGAGTTCCAGTTGACGAACACGAGTTTCGCCGTGGTGGTGGACGAGTACGGCGGGGTGTCGGGTATCATCACGAGCGAGGACATCGTCGAGGAGATCGTGGGGGAGATCGCCGATGAGTACGACCGGCCGGAGCCGCCGGAGGCGGAGCTGGTCGAGGGGACGGGGGTCATCGAGGGCCGGATGCGGGTCGAGGAGTTCAACGAGCGGTTTGAGCAGCGGCTGCCCGAGGGGGTGGCCGAGACCGTGGGGGGGCTGGTGGTGGCGCATCTGCGGCGGATCCCGCGCCGGGGCGAGACGGCGGAGATTGCGGGGCTGGTCGTTGAGGTGCTTGAGGCGACGGAGCGGCGTGCGGCCAAATTGGCGATCAAACCGTTGACAACCCGTCGCGGCGGGCCTATAAGTGATGAAACTGCAGAGTAGCCGCGCGGTGCGGCACACGTTCGAGCGAGAGGACGGTCTCATGAAACGAGTCGCACTTCCTGTCCTGGCCGTTGTGGGTATGGCGCTCGTGGTGACGGGCTGCCTGCACGGCGAGAAACAGCCGGTCCCGACCAAGATGGATTCGCTCGGGTGGTGGCCGACGAAGGCCGTGCCGCAGCCCAAGGCGGACCCGCGTCCGGGCATGGACGGCGAATGGTGGTGGGCCACCGAGCGGGGCCAGGAGCAAGATCCGCTCTGGGGCAACCGCGGCTTCGTGTACGTGCTGCGGCGCACGGGGACGAAGGAGCCCGGGGACGGGGTGGTGAAGCTGCCGCGCGGGCTCAAGCCGGTCGAGGCGCTGGTGTTCGAGGACGTGAACTTCGAGTTCGACAAGTCCGAGATCCTGCCCGCGGGTCAGAAGATCCTCGACGAGGTGGTGACAACGCTGACGGAGTATCCGGAGGCGATTGTCACGCTCGAGGGGCACACGTGCTCGATCGGCACCGACGAGTACAACATGGGTCTCGGCAAGCGGCGCGCGACGGCGGTGTATGCCTACCTGGTCGAGCACGGCATCGCGGCGGAACGGTTGACGGTGGTCAGCTACGGCGAGACGCGCCTCAAGTACTACAGCCGCGCCACGGGCCGGGAGCGGAACCGGCGTGATTTCGAGGGCAACCGGCGCGTGGAGTTCAAGGTGACGATGCCCGAGGAGGTCGAGTAGCGGCCGGCGTGTGCGCGGGCGTGAGGGAGCACTTCGATGGGTAAGGTCCGGCTGATCGTTGGGATCCTCATCATTGTCCTGCTTTTCGTGTTCGCGCTGTTCAACGGGGGGCAGACGCACTCGACGAGCATCCAGTTTTTCCTCAAGAGGTGGACGGTGACCGACGTGCCGGCGTGGGGCATCATTTACCTCGCGCTGCTTCTCGGGATCCTCGTCGGCTACCTGCTGCGCGGCGGGCGCAAGCAGAAGAAGGGCAGCTAGGTCGAGCCGGCGGCCGGGGCGGGCTGCTTCCGGCCGCGGGGTACGGTTTGGCCGCCGCGCCATGGCGCGGCGGCCTTTTTGTGTCCGGCGTCGAGGCGCCGTTCAGGGGGTGATGCGGACGGAGTCGCCCGTGCGGGCGGACTCGCGCGCGGCCTGGAAGACTTTGAAGAGGCGCAATGTCTCCTCGGGTTTGATGGCAAGCTCGGCTTTTCCGGCGAGCACGTCGGCGAGGTTCACGTAGAACTGGGACCAGTCGGTCTTGGGCTGCTTGACGCTGGTGTCGGTGTTCTTGCCTTCTTTGCGGTAGCGTATGTGGATCGGGTCGTCCCACGACTGCTGCGCGAGGGTGCCGTTGGTGCCGCCGATAAACCAACGGTAGCCCGTGTAGCGGACGACGGCGCTGCCGATGCAGTTGGCGATCGTGCCGTCGGCGAAGCGGATGATGACCATGAAGTGGTCGTCGGCGTCCTGCGACCAGACGCCGCCGCGCACGTCGGCGAAGACGCTCTGGACGGGGGCGTCCACGAGCATCAGGGCGTGGTCCACGAGGTGGGCGCCCCAGTCGAGGAGGTAGCCGCCGCCGTAGGCTTTCTGGAGGCGCCACATGTCGCCCCACAGGCCGTAGTCGCCCCAGCCGGCATCGCCGCATCCCATGACGCGGGTCTCGATGAGCCAGGGCTGGCCGAGCAGGTCGCCTTTGAGGTCGCCGGAGACGACGTCGCGCACGGCCAGGAAGTCGCCGTCCCACCGGCGGCTCTGGTAGGTGGTGAGGATGCGGCCGCAGCGCTCGGCGGCGGCGAACATACGTTCGACCTCGTCGAGGGTGGTGGCGGTGGGTTTGTCCACGACGACGTGCTTGCCGGCTTCGAGCGCCTGGATTGCGTAGTCGGCGTGGGAGTTGCTGGGGGTGGTCACGACGGCGAGCTCGACGTCGGGGTCGGCGAGCATCGCCTCGTACGATGGGAAGACCCGGCCGCCGTGCTCGGCGGTGCGTTGGCGCGCGCGCTCCTCGGAGACGTCGTAGACGCCGACGATGTTGAAGGTGTCGAGCCGGGCGAGGTGCGGCATGTGCAGCTCGCCGCCGGCGCGGCCGACCCCGATGATGCCAACTCCTGTTGCCATGGTGCGTATCCTCTTCGATGTGTTTGGGGACCGGACCGTCTTGTCCGCTGTGAGCTCCGGGCAGGAAGGATCTTGTACTTCTGCGGGGCCCCCTCGGTCCCGTGTTCGTCTAGTCCATGAACCCCCGTTCGCGCAGGTAGGCGGCGCTGATTGTGGCGCTTTCGAGGGGCGTGCGGGTGGTGCGGTCGAGCTCGACGACCACCCAACCCGAGAAGCCGATATCGACGAGCGCATCGAGGAAGCTTTCGACATCGAGGTCGCCCTGGCCGAGCTCGCAGAAGCGCCCTTCGCAGCCGCAGATTTCCTCGCCCGGGACGGGCTCGAAGTCTTTGACGTGGGCGAGGCCGAGGCGCTCGGCGTGCGCCCTGACGAACGCGGCGGCGTTGTCGCCGGTCAGGTCGAAGTGCGCGTTGTCCATGCACAGGTGCGTGTGCGTGGAGAAGCTCAGGAGCCGTTCGACGTCGCCGGTGTTCTCGCAGCAGGTCTGGAGGTGGGGGTGGAAGGCGGTGGTGAGGCCGCGGTCGCGGAACCGCTCGCAGATGGCGTCGAGGTTGTGGGCCACGCCTTTGAGCTGGGCGTCGGATTTTGTGCGCCAGTCCTGGCCCCAGCCGCCGACGGTCATCAGGTCGGTGACGCCGCGGGCGGCGGCGTACTCGGCGCGGGCGAGGGTCTCGTCCATGGGGTCGTCGGCCTGGTAGGAGACGGTGCAGGCGAGCGAGGCGAGTTCGAGGCCGAGGTCGCGCATGAGGCCGTCGAGATCGTTGACGCGGTGGAAGTGCTGGAGCTGGTGGGCGAACTCGACGCCGCGGAAGCCCGCCTCGGCGATCTCGCGGGCGACGCGGTCCACCTCGATGCGCTCGCGCTCGTAGGTGGCCCAGCAGAGCGACTGGTAGCCGAACTTGAGCTTGCCTATGGTGCCCTCTCCGTTGCGTGAGTCCGGCGGCATGGCCCGGCACGGCGGATACTATCGGCGGCCGTGGGCGGGCGTGCAAGAAAAACTTGCGCGCCGGGGCGGTGGCGGCTGCGGGCGTCGCGACGCGCCACTTGACGGGGGGCGCGGATGCTGGTATGAGGCAGGGGAGGAGGGATGCGATGGACGTCTTTGAGCGAATGGTCGCGCGCGATCACGAGGAGCTTGTGTTCGTGCAGGACCGTGCGGCGGGCCTGCGGGCGATCATCAGCGTTCACAGCACGGTGCTGGGGCCGGCGCTGGGCGGGCTGCGGATGTGGCCGTACGCGAGCGAGGCGGAGGCGATCTACGACGCGCTGCGGCTCGCCGAGGCGATGACGTACAAGGCGGCGGCGTCAAACTTGAAGCTGGGCGGGGGCAAGGCGGTCATCATCGGGGACCCGCGCACGGACAAGACGCCGGCGCTGTTCCGCGCGATGGGGCGTGCGATCGAGAAGCTCGGGGGCCGCTACATCACGGCGGAGGACGTGGGCACGAGCGTCGAGGACATGGCCTGTGTCCGTGAGACGACGGACCACGTGACCGGCACGAGCCGCACGGGGGGCGGCAGCGGGGACCCGTCGCCGACGACGGCGGCCGGGGTGGAGGAGAGCATCCGGGCGTGCCTGGAGGCGGTGGACGGGGCGTCGGTCAAGTCGCTCGAGGGGCTGCGGGTGGCGGTGCAGGGGGTGGGCCACGTGGGCTCGATCCTGTGCCGGAACCTGAGCGCCAAGGGGGCGCGGCTGACGGTGTGCGACGTGGACCGCGGGCGCGCCAAGGCGGCGGCGGACGAGTGCGGGGCGACGGTCGTCGAGCCGGACGAGATCTACGACGTGGCGGCGGATGTGTTTGCGCCGTGCGGGCTGGGGTTCGTGCTCAACGACGGGACGATTGCGCGGCTCAAGTGCCGGATCGTGGCGGGCGCGGCGAACAACCAGCTCGAGGACGTCGAGCGGCACGGGGCGATGCTCGAGTCGCGCCAGATTCTGTATGCGCCCGACTACGTGGCGAACGCGGGCGGGCTCATCAATATTTATTATCGCGACATCCTGGGCCGGCCGTGCGAGAGCGAGGCGTGGTCGCCCACGGGCATCTACGAGACGATGAAGCAGGTGCTCGAGACGGCGCGCGAGCGCAAGATTCCCACCTCCGAGGCGGCGCAGCGGCTTGCGGCCTCGCGCATCGAGGCGGCCAAAAAATAGGGACAGTCACCTATTTTTCAAGCGCGTCAGGTTCGGAGAGACCGCGAGGTTACAGAAAAATAGGTGACTGTCCCTATTTTTCTAGGGGAGAGCGATGAAGGTCGGGCTGATTGGCCTGCCGAACTCGGGCAAGACGACGGTCTTCAACCTGCTCACCGGCCAGCAGCTTCCGGCCGAGCCGTTCTTCACGGAAGAGCACACCGTCCACCTGGGCGCCACGCACGTGCACGACGAGCGTCTGGACTTCCTGCACACCTTCTACCCGCGCGCGAAGCTCAAGTATGCCGAGTTGACGTTCGTGGACATGGCGGGCGTGCCGGTCGGCGACGCCGGGCACGGCTCGAAGGCGCAGCTGTTTGCGAGCGTGCACGACACGGACGCGCTGGTGTACGTGGTCGCCGCGTTCGAGGACGAGCGGGTGACGCGCCCGTTCGAGACCGTGGACCCGGTGCGCGACGTCGAGACGCTGGAGCTGGAGCTCATGGTGGCCGACCTGGAGCTGATCGAGAAACGGGCCGAGCGCATCCATAAGGAGCTGCAGGCGGCCAAGGACAAGCACTCGCCGGAGCTCGACGCGCTGGTGCGCTGCAAGGAGGCGCTGGAGGCCGAGCGGCCCCTCCGCGCGCTGGAGCTCAACGCGGACGAGGCCAGGGTCTTGAGCGGGTTCCGGTTCCTGACGCAGAAGCCGGCCTTGGTGCTCGTCAACGGGGGCGAGGCAGCCGCGGGGCAGCCGCCGGCGGAGGCGCTGGTCGCGGCGTGCGAGGCGCGCGGCTTGCCGGTGTTCGCGATGAGCGCCAAGATCGAGGAGGAGATCGCCGAGCTGCCGGCCGCCGAGCAGGAGGCGTTCCTCGAGGACCTCGGCATCGCGGAGTCCGGGCTGACGAAGTTCGTGCACGCGGTCTACGGCGCGTTAAACCTCATCGCGTTTTTCACGACGAACGAGCACGAGGTGCATGCCTGGACCGTTCCGGCGGGCACGACGGCGGTGGAGGCGGCGGGCAAGGTGCACACCGACATGCAGCGCGGCTTCATCCGGGCCGAGGTGCTGGCGTTCGACGACATCAAGGCCGCAGGCGGCCCGAAGCCGGCCAAGGAAGCCGGCCACATGCGCGTCGAGGGCAAGGAGCACGTCGTCCGCGACGGCGACGTGATCTTTTTCCGCTTCAGTGTGTAGGCATTCGCCACGGCTTGCGCGTGTTGAGCCTTGTCGCCGCGAGCGGTTCCCGCTAGGATGTCGCTTGCGACCCAGAGCCGGACTCGGATGAGTGAGGAGGAGTGCCTATGGCCGGCCAGCGCGAGACCTGGAAGACGCACCTGGGGATGATCTTCGCGATGATCGGGACCGAGGTGGGTCTCGGCAACGTGTGGCGGTTTCCGTATCTGTGCGGCAAGTACGGGGGCGGGAGCTTCCTGGTGCCGTACATGGTGTTGCTGCTGGGAGTGGCGGTTTTCGGGATGATGGCCGAGTGGGTCGTGGGCCGGGCGACGCGACGCGAGCCGATGGGGGCGTTCCAGAAGATCCGGTTCCCGTTCGGGCGCGATATCGGCGCGTGGGGCGTGATCGGGCCGTTTTTTCTGTACTCGTACTACATTGTGGTGACGGCCTGGGTGCTGTTCTTCATCGTGGCGTCGGTGGCGGGGCTCTATTTCGGCACAGAGACGATGGAGTACTTCCTCGGGTTTCTCGGCAGCCCGTGGGTGTTCGTGGCGCACGCGGCGGCGGTGGCGTTCACGAGCCTGGTGCTTTCTTTCGGCGTGCAGAAGGGGATCGAGCGCGCGTGCAAGTTCATGATCCCGTCGCTGTTCGTGCTGCTGATCGTCGTGGCGATCCGGTCGCTGACGCTGCCGGGGGCGGCGGCGGGGGTGGAGTTCTACATGCGGCCGCGCTGGGAGGGGATCGCCAACCCGGAGGCGTGGCTGGCGGCGCTGGGGCAGGTATTCTTCACGCTGAGCCTGGGCATGGGGGCGATGATTATCTACGGCTCGTACATGAAGAAGTCGTGGGGGATCCCGCTCAACGCGATCTCGTGCTCGCTGGGCAACACGTCGGCCTCGATCCTGGCGGGGTTCGCGATCTTCCCGGCGGCCTTTGCCCTTGGTTTCGGCGCGGAGATCAAGAGCGAGGCGGTGGGACTGACGTTTATTGTGCTGCCGAAGGTTTTTGCAGAGATGCCGGCAGGCCAGCTCTTTGGCGGTCTGTTCTTCCTGTTGCTGGCGTTCGGGGCGTTGTCGAGCGCGATCAGCATCCAGGAGCCGTCCATCGCGTGGATGAAGGACGAGCTGCGGTGGCCTCGGCGCAAGAGCGCGCTGGTGACGGGCGGAATCCTCTGGGTGATGGGCCTGCCATTTGTGCTCAACGGGTTCATTCGGCACGGGGCCGGCGGGGTGCCGGCGGGGCTGGGTGAGAAGCTCGCGCTGCTTGGCAAGATGGACAGTGTCATCAACAACCTGGGGCTGCCGCTCTTCGCGCTGCTCGCGATCCTTGCGGTGGGCTGGGTCATGAAGAACAAGGGGTTCGAGGAGCTCAACCGGAACGCGCGGTTCAAGATTGGCGGCTGGGTCAAGCCGTGGATGCGCTACGTTGTGCCGGCCATTTTCCTGCTCGTGTTTGTCGTGAACCTGTTGAATGTGCTGTTCCCGTCGCTGCAGAAGGAGGTGCTCGGCGAGGCGAAGCTGCCCGATTTCGTTCCGATCGGGCTGACGCCTGCCACGGTCATCACCATCATCGTGGTGTGCGGGGTCGTCTGGGGCGGCGCGATCGGGGGGTTGCTGACCGTGATCGGGATCGAGCGGCGCAAGGAGCGCCGGGCGGCGGCGCAAGGCGGAGGGACGGACTGATGGAGTTTCTTGCAGATACAACCTTCGGCTGGTGCTTCGTGTTGGGCGAGATCTTCGTGATTTTCGTGGTCTTTATGGTTTTGCACCGCCACGCGCTGCGCCGGCACGAGGAGCTGACGCGGAACGAGGCGGCGGCGGGAAACGAGCACCGCGACATCCAGGAACCTTGAGGCTGGCCGGCCCTCCCGCAACCGCCTGCCGCGTGGCGACGGTCTGCTGACGTGATCCTGCTTTCTTCTCGTCGGAAAGGGGCGAACTGTGGCTGACGAGCACGCTGTGACGGGAATCATGGTCGTCGCGCCGAGCACGGTGGGCGTCAACGAGCCGTTCCACGTCGGTGTCAAGATGCTCACCGCGCCGTATTCCGTCGGCACCTCCAGCACCCCGCCTTGCACGCCGAGTCTGCTTGGGCCTTTCAACGCGTCGCCGCGCGGCATTGAGTACCTGGACAACGTCCCGCCCGACTGGAGAGGCGCGGTGGATGTCGAGGGCGGAGAAGGCTACGATGGGCCGGCGTCGTTCTCGTTTGCCGAGGGGAGCGGGCCGCTGTTTGAGGATCCACGCCCCATCCGCCGGTTCGGGCCGGTGCGGTTCACTTCGCCCGGCGCGCATTTCCTGACTCTCACCACGCCGCAAAGCGGCGTGACGCGGCGAAGCAACCCCATCATCGTGACGAGGGACGCGCCCGACGAGCGGCTCTACTGGGGCGACCTCCATTTGCAGACCTACTTCAGCGACGGCCTTCGGAGCCCGGAAGCGCTCTACTGTTTCGCGCGGGACGAGGCGTTCCTCGACATCTGTGCTCTGTCGGACCATACCAAAAGCCTGACCGACAGGCAGTGGGACTACTTCGCGGCCGTGACCAACGACTTCAACGAGCCCGGCCGGTTCGTCACGCTCGTCGGGCAGGAGTGGACAAGCAAGACGTGGGGACATCGGAACGTTTACTTCCCCGGGGACAAGGGGCCGATCCTGCGGCGCGACGATCCCGTGCACGGCGAGCTGCCCAAGGTGTATGAAGTCGCGCGCGAGCACGGTGCGTTGGTGATCCCGCACCACTCGGCGAGGGCCGACGTCGAGCTGGACTGGTCCATCGGTCATGATTCCGAAGTGGAGCGACTCGTGGAGGTTTATTCCGTATGGGGCAACAGCGAACGGCCGGAACAGGACGGCAACCCCCGGCCAATACGGGTCTATAAGGGCGAGAAGCAGGGGCAGCACGTGGTGGACGCGCTGCGGCTCGGCCGCCGGTTCGGGTTCACGGGCGGCGGCGACATCCACGACGGCCGTCCCGGGGACGAGCTGCACCATTTCCAGGAACGGCCTCGCGAATACCGGCTTCTGCGCCGGCAAGGGATCACGGGTGTGTGGGCCGGGGCGTTGACGCGAGAGGCGATCTTCGAGGCGCTCTGGAACCGGCGGGTCTACGCAACCAGCAACGTGCGCATCCTGCTGCGCTTTTCAATTGACGGTCACCCGATGGGGTCGGAAATCACCTCGGAGGGCGACCCCACGTTCCGTGTCGCGGCCTACAGCGAGGTGCCGATCGGCCGGGTGGATATCGTCAAGGACGGCGAGCACCTCATCACGCTGCGTCCGGCCGCTCAGAAGTTCGAATGGGAGGGCGAAGACCGGCTGACCCGGCCGACGAGTTGGTACTACGTGCGTGTTACCAGGGAAGATGGTGAGATGGCGTGGTCCAGTCCGATCTGGGTCTCCAGGTAGGGCTGGGGCACTGGTTGCCGGGGGCAGTCGTTGCCGGAGGCCCGGCCCGGCGCACTCTCGAGCGCACCACGATCACACCTTCGGATGCCCGCGCGCTACTCGATGATCCAGACGTCGCCGGCGCGGAGGTCGGTCTCGAGCAGGATGAGGCCGTCGAAGTCGCGCACGACGACGATGTGGATGATGTCGGGGCCGAGGTCGTAGTCCACGGCTTCGCCCGGGAAGAGCAGGTCGGCGAAGGGCTCGACGACGATCGCGTCGGGGGATTGGTTTTCGATCGTGGCGAGCAGGTAGCCGGTGTCGTCGACTATGACGTATCCGTCGCCGTCGCAACCGAGCCCGGCGAGGCCGAGGCTGGTGAGGGCCACGATGGCGGCGAGTGGTCTCATGAGCTTGTTCATTGTTCTACCCTCCGTCTTCGGAGCCTGTGGTGCTTTTTCACTGGGTTGGACGCGTTGGGGCGGGATTTATTTTACGGAATTGATTTTTTACGGGCTTAGGCAATCGGGCCGCGGTCGCCAGGGGGGCCTAGTCGGTGGGTGGTGAGGCCACTTGGTTCAGGACGCGCAGGAGCTTGCCGGCGTCTATGGGTTTTGGGAGGAGGGCGTCGACGAAGCCTTCGCTGACGCGGTCGGAGTAGGCCTGTTTGCCCCAGCCGGTTACGAGGATGACGCCGGTTTGGGGGGCGGATTGCTTGACGGCCTGGGCCACCTCCCAGCCGCTTATGCCTGGCATGCCGATATCGGTGATAACGAGTTCGTGGTGTCCCTGGCGAAAGGCGTCGAGGCCGGTGGCGCCGTCGTGGGCGATGCCGACCTCGTGGCCGGCCCTGATGAGGATGTCCTGCACGATGTGGGTCAGTTCGACGTTGTCGTCAATGACGAGCACGCGGACGCTGCGGCCGGCCAGGGGGGCGCCCTCGGGTTCGGCGAGCTCGCGCATCGTCTCGTCGGCCGGAGGCAGCCAGATCGTGACAGCGGTGCCGTGGCCGGGCTCGCTCTCGACGTCGATGGTGCCTCGGTGGCGGATGACGATGCCGTAGGCGACGCTCATGCCGAGGCCGGTGCCTTCGACGCCTTTGGTGGTGAAGAAGGGGTCGAAGACGCGGTTCTTGACGTCGGCGCTCATGCCGATGCCGGTGTCGGTGACGCGCACGAACGTCCCGTCGTCTTCCTGACCGGTCTCGATGGTGAGGGTGCCGCCCTCGGGCATGGCGTCGAGGGCGTTAAAGATGATGTTGGTGAGGGCCTCGCGCAGTTCGCGGTCGTCGCCGGCGACGGGCTCGATGCGGCCCTCGATGAGCTCGAGCTCGACGTGCGCGTGCTGGAACTCGTGCTCTTGTTTGAGCCGGGTCTTCGCGATGCGGGCGAGTTCGCGGATGACGGTGTTGAGGTCGATTCGCGTGAAGCCCTCGACGCCCTTGGCGGTGACGAAGTCCTGGACGCGCTCGACGGTGCGGGCGCCGTCCTTGGCGGCCTGCTCGATGGCGCGCAGTCCCTCGCGGAGGGTGGTGTCGCGGGTCTCTTCGACGAGGTACTGGGCGTTGCCGAGGATGATGCCGAGCACGTTGTTGAAGTCGTGGGCGACGCCGGCGGCGAGCTCGCCGAGCGAGCGGAGCTTTTCGGCGCGCAGCAGTTGATCCTGGGCGTGTTTGAGGTCGGTGAGCGTCTTGCTCAGGTTCTCGAAGAGGCGCACGTTGTTGATGGCGACGGCCATGGACTCGGCGATCGAGGAGAGGAGCCAGACCTGCTCCTCGGTGAATTGGTGGAAGGAGTGGCTCACCAGGATCAGCGCGCCGATGAATTCGCCGCGCAGCCGCAGTGGCACGGCGAGGCACGAGCCGTTGATTGTCTCGTCGGTGAGGAGAGCGGCGGTGGCGGGGTCGTTGCGGAGGTCGCCGAGCTGGAACGGCTCGGCGTTGCCGGCGGCGCGGCCGAACAGGGCGGCGCAGAGCGGGCCGTCATCGTGGCGGCCGTCGTCGGCGGGTTGCCAGTTGCGGAGCGACGCCACCGTCCGCGGCGCGGCGTCCGATCCGTCCTCGGCCAGCAGGACGTGGGAGCAGGTTTCGGGCGGCAGGGCCTCGCCGAGGCGTTCGAGGGCGGTGGTGACGAGCTCGTTCACGTCGAGGGATTGGTTGAGCGAGCCGGCCACTTTGTAGAGGGTGGCGAGTTCGCGATTGCGGGCTTCGAGGTCGGTGTTGAGGAGCATGAGCTCTTCGTTGGCGGCCTCGAGCTCCTCCTTGCTTGTCTGGAGCTCCTCGTTGCTGATCTCGAGCTGGGCGTTGAGGGTGCCGATCTGGCTGGTGCGCTGCTCGAGTTCGGCGGTCCGGGATTTCACGGCCGCTCGGAGCCGGCGCAGGAAGAGGTATACGGCGAGGGCGCTCAGCAGCAGGGCGAGGAGAACGTAGAGCGCCGCGCTCCAAAGCGCGGTTGCGACGGTCGTGAGGTGGTGTGCGAGGGTGAGATGCAGGCTCATGGTGTTGGATCCTCGATTCTGCGGTAGACGCGCCATTTTTCGCTGACGGGTTCGAAGGCGGCTTGGACCTCCGGGCGCAGTTTCTCGGTCTTGCCCAGGACGAGGTAGCCGCCGGGCACGAGGCCGTAGCACAGGCTGCGGAGCGTGCGCACCTGGGCGTCCTTTTCCAGGTAGATGAGCACGTTGCGGCAGGCGACGAGGTCGAGTTTGGAGATCGGCGGGTCGGCCAGCACGTTGTGCCGGCCGAAGCAGACGAGGTCGCGCAGCACGGGGCGTACGACGAGGGTGTGCCGGCCGCGGAAGTAGCGGTCGAGTGCCTGGGGCTCGAGGCTGCTGAGTTCGTCGTTTCTGTAGCGGCCGGCCCGGGCCCGGGCGAGGGAGGCGGCATCCACGTCGGTGGCGAAGAGCTTGATGTCGAAGCCGTCCGCGTGTCCGCTGAGCGCTTCGAGCAGGACGATGGCGAGCGAGTAGGCCTCCTCGCCGCCCGCGCACCCGACAGACCAGAGACGGACGGCGCGCCGGCCCGCGCGCTCGTTGCGCTCGACGAGCTCGGGCAGGAGGCGCCGGCGCAGGAGGTCGAAGAGTTCGGGGTCGCGGAAGAATTCGCTGTACTCGACGGTGATCTGCGATAGGAGGCGGCCGAGCTCGCCCTGGCTCGCCTCGGCCAGGGCGCAATACTTCTCGATGGTGCTGCAGTGGCAGGCGGCGGCACGGCGCGCGATCGAGCGGCCCAGCGGGTCGCGTCTGTAGCCGGAGAGGTCGAAGCCCGCGCGCTCCTGAATGAGCCCGACGAGGCGCGACACGTCACTCGGGGACGCGGTGTCGGTCACGGCCGGCGGCCGCCGGGCGGCTGAGGGCCGCTGGGCGGCTGAGGGCCGCTGGGCGGCTGAGGGCCGCTGGGCGGCTGGCGGTACACTTCGATCTCCAGTAGCCATCCTCACCCCACTTTAATAGTACATGGCGCAAGACCCCTCAGCGAAACACTAGTATACATGGTTCATGCTGGAAAGGCAAGACAATCTTATTGCGGTCTTTACGGCGGCGACCAGGGCGGGGCGAGCGAGTGGGCGACGCCGAGGTGGTCGAGCACGCGGGCGACGATGGTGTCCGCGAGGGCTTCGATGGTGTCGGGTCGGGTGTAGAAGGCGGGCGAGGCGGGGAGCACGGTGGCGCCGGCCAGGGTCACGCGGGCCATGTTGCGGATGTGGATGAGCGAGTAGGGGGACTCGCGCACGACGAGGATGAGCGGCCGCCGCTCCTTGAGAAACACGTCGGCGGTGCGGGCGATGGCGGTGTCGGCCACGCCCGAGGCGATTCGGCCGAGGGTGGCCATGCTGCACGGCACGACGACGCAGGCGTCGTAGGGCCGGGAGCCGCTGAGGGAGGGGACGGCGGCCGAGTCGTTGTCGTGGACGGGGAAGCCGAACGAAGTGAAGTCCATGCCGCATTCTTGCTCGTTGACGAGCCGGGCGCGGGCGCTGACGATGACGTCCGCGCTGTGCTCGGTGCCCGAGAGGACCCGGAGCAGGCGCTCGGCGTAGATGAGGCCGCTGGCCCCGGTGATTCCGACAATCAGTCGCATGGTAATCGCTCGTGTGTGTTGCTGACGTGGTTGGAGATCGGGTTCGGCGTTGCTTTCGTTTGCGCGAAGGTCGGACCCAGATTGCGTCTTTAGCCGCGACGCAGAGCACCCCACGGTGCCACTACAGGCAACCAGGCTGTCGAGGCTCCTCGTGAAAATGCGATGTGCCACCACGCCGGGCAACTGCGATGTGCTATGCGCTTAAGTCGGAAGCGCTTCCATCTGCAGCGAGCGCGCAAGGCACTTCCTGTCCAGGCTGCAACAGGTGTTGCACTCGAACGAAGTGCCTCTCAGTGCCAGGGCAACCGTACGGTACCGGGATCACATGAAACGTCAGGGCCATGTCGGCGCTCCTCGGCTGACGTGCGACCGGATCGCTCGGAATGCCTTCACCGTTCGCCGGTGTTGAGCCGACCTATGAACTCCTCGATTTGCCGCAGCCCGCAGAACTTCGCGTGGCCGACAAGCAGGACCGGCTCTCTGCCGGGTGCTGCCCCTCGGAACTCGCAGTCCAAGCGGGCCTGCCGCAGGGCCCTGTAGGCCCTCCTATGCTCTTCTCCGCCATTGAAGAAGAGTACTGGCAAGTCCACCCCTTTGCGCTTGCTCATTTCGGCCTCCGAGACATGCCACGTTTCTGTATCAGTGTCTTCACAAAGGACTTCTGTTGTTTCGTGAAACTGGTTCTTGAGTCCGCAATATCGTATGTGTCTTTATCATCTATGCCCTGCCCTTTCGTGGATTTCCTGAGGAATTTCCAAGTGGGATCTTGTGCGTGAGACACCTTCTCGAAAACGGCTTGCCAGCATTGCTCTCGATGCTGCTTTGCTGCCAGATGCTTCTCAGGTTCCATCGCACCTCCACCCAGTGGAAGTGCCAGATCCTTGCTGAACCTGTAGTCAGTGGGAAGCATCTTCTCAAAGAAGTCTTTGAGCCGTGAGCGAGCGCCGGATCCGAGGGGCATTGTAGCGAACTGCGTTACCCATGTTCGATCCTGCAACGTCTTCTCACAGGCTGCGTTGATCTTGTCGCGAACTCCCTCTGTTTGCCCCTCGTCAGGCAGTTCAATGTGGTTGCTCACGTATGTGAACAGCTCGCGGAGTCGCCACTTCGCAAGGTCG
>CAZJXV010000005.1:0-39532 GCA_964550015.1 uncultured Verrucomicrobiota bacterium | reverse complement strand
GGCATGGCCGAAAATACGGGTGGAGGAAGGGCGAATACGGGATTCCTGGATTCGTCCAAGGTGTTATGAATAGCGTATGGGGCGGGTTGTCTCTGTGCACGGTGCGGCGGCCGGCTCCTTGGGGATGGATAGACTGTTTCGGGCCGAACGGCCCGGGGAGGCGTTCTGATGCGCGTGCATAGGTTCTGGGCAAACTGCACGGCCGTTGTCGTCGCCGTGGTGCTGACCGGCGTGCTGCTCATCGGCTGCTACACGGTGCCGGTGACGGGGCGGAAAGCGCTCAATTTCATTCCCGAGAGCCAGGAGATCTCGATGGGGCTCTCGGCGTATAACGAGATGCGCTCGAGCACCGCGATCTCGGCCAACCCGGGCTACAACGCGCAGGTGACGCGCGTGGGGCGGCGAATCGCCGCGGTGACCGGCTTCGACCACTACGAGTGGGACTACACCGTGTTCGACAAGCCGGACACGATCAACGCGTGGTGCCTGCCGGGCGGCAAGATCGGATTCTACACCGGAATTTTTCCACTGTGCGGCAACGACGCGGGCGTGGCGACGGTGATGGCGCACGAGGTCGGGCACGCGGTCGCCAAGCACGGCGCGGAGCGGATCTCGATGGGGCTGCTCGTGCTGGCGGGGCAGGCGGCCGTGGCCGTGGCAACCAAGGAGCAGGAGCGCGAGAACCGCGAGTTGATCATGGCCGCCTACGGGGTCGGCACGACGCTGTTCGTCGCGCTGCCCTACAGCCGCAAGCACGAGTACGAGGCGGACCGCATCGGGCTGATGTACATGGCCGACGCGGGCTACGACCCGCGCGAGGCGGTGTACTTCTGGCAGCGGATGATGAAGTTCAGCGAGGCGCGGGGCGGCAAGCCGCCGGAGTTTCTCTCCACCCACCCGAGCGACGCGCACCGGATCGCACAGCTCCAGCAGTACATGCCGGAGGCGCTGGACCGCTACTACCGGGCGACGGGCCTGACGCCGCCGCGCAGCGGGGTGACGACGCCCTCGCCGTCGGGGTCAACGCTTCTCTCGGCACCCATCGTCCGCTCCGGCGGCGGCCGGTAGGCTCGCGCGTCCCTAAGGGAGCACACCGTACGTAACTCGGGCTGGCATCGGTTCCGATGGCAACTTAATGTGGGCGTGCGGGAGAATGGGGTATGGTGTGCCCCTAATTGGGACTACAACCCGTGGAATGAGTGGGACTGCCCTTGGCAGAACGTCTCAGAACGAGGGTGAGGTCATCTATGGAGACCGCGCTAGACTACTATGCTGGTGCCTATGGTGCGAGTGTTCGGTTCGACACGAAGTCTCGCGACTTTCTTGAGGTACTCAAGAACGCTTTTCAAGGCCTTGCCCGTGGAAAGCATGAACAAGTGGATTTGCATCGTCTTGAGGGGATCGAGGTTGCGAACCTAGCAGAGTTGGTCGCAGTTGTTGTAGATGTCCAGCCTAGGGTTGCCTTGAGGCGCGTATCGGGGAAGGACGAGACGGCTGTCTTCCCATGGGCAAATACAAGGGATGGTTGGTGGCATTGCGTAGGCCTCATGGAAGGGCTGCTTCGATCAGATGGGCCCGGGCACCAGTACTTGACAACTGAAGGCGTGGACGACGCGCTTGTTGAGGTTTGTTTCCTGGAGCGCCCGGAATCATTCACAGCGCCTCCTGCTTCAGGGCAGTAGGCAAGTCAAGCCAACGGCTGCTATTGTATGCCACGACCGCGGCATGGTGCAGTATCCGGGTATCCCTCAAGACCCGAATTCGGGGGATACCATACGTAGTTCGGCCTGAGTCGGCGCCGACAGGAACCAACCCAGACACGCGCAACAATAGGGATGCCGCCTCTGAGCTAAAGGAAATAGGCATGGTGTTCCCGACTAGGCCACCTATTCCTCAGATGTGTCAGGAGCGCGTTGAGGCAATCGAAGCTGCGGGCGGGCGGCTGATTGATGCGTTTACGGCAGTGTGGCCTTAATGAGGATGAGATGTCGCTATTCACCTTTGATGAGCAACTTCTCGTGACACAGCTCGGCGAATTGTCATGGGACTTGAGGTTGTTGTTCGCCGTGTCGTGCGCCGAACGCCTGTTCCCGGCATATATCCGCTATCAACAAGTAGCCAAGCGGGGAGACGCGGGTACGCTGAGGACGATTCTGGATGGGCTGTGGGACGATCTTCTCCGTGGGGACTTCTCTCGCAGCGTTGCTCAGGACCTAGACAAATGCATGGCACTTATCCCACAGGAGGAGAGCAGGGCGTGGTGTACGGAAGAACCCTGGGCTGAAGATGCAGCAGCGTGCATCGCATACAGCCTGAGAGCACGACAGACTGGTGACCCGCAGGAAGTGGCGTGGGCTGCAAGGCGTGTGTACGAAGCCGTGGATGATTATGTGCTGAATGCTACGGGCCAAGAATTCCAGCTGCCCGCTGAGGAGAAAAGGGTCCTGGCGCATCCAGTGATACAGAAGGAACTGGAGAGGCAACGGCGCGATCTGGACGAGCTCCTCACGTGTAACCACACCTCTCGCGGTTTGGATGTTACCAGATACCGAAGGCGCGCAGTGGAAGAACGCTGCATCCCCCTGCCTTGACCATGGCTGGCGACGAGATTGAGCCGATCAAGACAGCCCCTGCGGTTTCGTTAGCAGCGACAGCATGAGTTCGGGGCACACCGTACGTAGTTCGACCTGACTCGGCGTAGACGGCAACCTAATGCGGGCGTGCGGGAGAATGAGGTATGGTGTCGCCTGAGTTCGGCGGTTTCATCTTTTCGCGTGTTTGTTCGAGGAGCCGCTTGGCGTCGGCGTTTTCGGGATCGATGGCGAGCACCTTCTCGTAGTACTCGATGGCTTTGTCGAGCCGCCACGTTATGTTGTAGCAGCCGGCGATGTTGAGCAGCGTGATCGTGTCGTTCGGCTCCATCCGCTCCGCTTTCAGGAGGTACTCGAGCGCTTCCTCGTAAAGCAGGCTGCCGACGTATGCCATGCCGACGTCGTAGAGCTGACGGGCGGTGGGGTTGCCGCCGGCCTGCTCGAGGGCCTTTCGCGCCGTGAGGAGCCGGCGCGCCTTGATGGCGTCGCCCCATCCTTTGCCGGCCCCTGGAGCTGCCGTTTCCAGCGCTGCCAGCGCGTCGAGACCCGCATCGTACGTATCTGCAGCGATCGCAAGTTGCGCGAGGGCGATGTAGCGGGGTATGAATGTGCCTTCCAAGCGGATTGACAGTTCGAACTCCCTCCTGGCGCCGGCGAAGTTGAGCTGCTCCCAGAAGGCGAAGCCGCGGGCGTAATGGTACGCCGCCTTCTCGAGGCGGCCCCGCGGCCGGGGCGGCTCGGGCTTCAGCATCGAGAGAACCCTTATTGCTCTCGAGCGGCCCTCTGCGTCGCCGACCAGATCCAGGGCCATCTCGCGGACGGGGAACTCGCGCCACATCGGCAGTTCATCAAGCATCAGCCGTGCGTGGGAGTACTGCGGGTCTGCCTCGAGCAGGTGCCGGACATGTTCAGCCGCCGCCATGAAGTTGCCGCGCGTGATCTCAATCTCGGCGAGCAGTGCGTGTGCCTTGGCCGGTGCTGTTTCCACGGCGGCCTCGGCCGCTTCGGCGGCAGCGTCGTCCTCCTGAACGAACAGGGCGGAGTCGGCGAGTGTGAGCCACGCCAGCGAGTCGTTCTGGAGGGTCTGCGCGCGCCAGTGCGCGTAGACGAGTTCGCGTATGAGATACACGTACTCAAAGGTCGACGGCGTGGGCCTGTGTCGGCGCATGTGGACGGTGACGGCGAGGGCGTCGTCGAGGCGGTCCTGTTTGAAGCGGGTGCGGGCGAGGAAGTCGTGGGCGGCGGTGTAGGTGGGGTCGTGTTCGAGGGCGGTTTCGAAGGCGGCGGCGGCTAGGTCGTACTCGTCGCGGCCGAGGTGGTAGAGGCCGATCTCGACGTATGAGGTAGCGGGCGGCGTGAGGCCCTTTGCGTCCTCGAGCGCGCGCTCGGTGATGCCGAGGAGGTCGCGGGCCACCTCGTCGGCCGGGTCGTCGCGCAACGCGCGGCGCCACTCGGCGCGGGCGCGGTGGACCTGGCCGGCGAGCTCGTAGAGGCGGCCCCTGAGGATCCGGTTGGAGCTCCACCACCGCCGGCCGAGATGCTGGACGACCTCGCCGCCGCGCTCGTCGCCGAGGTCGCGCAGGTCGAGGAAGACGGCGCCGGCGGGGCGCAGGCTGAGGAGCTTCGGGAACGCCTGGGCGAAGAGGCGCTCACGGGAGGTGTTGTTGGCGGCGCGCGCGGCGACGAACTCGATGTACAGGTTGTCGTCGGTGTTGAACTGGTGCCAGACTCTTCGAGAGGCGCGAGGCCAAGAGGCGGTCACGTATGGGCCCCGGGTTTCCCTCATCACTTGGCGCATCCTGGTGGCGAGCCCGTTGACTTCGTGCGGTCCGAGGAGGTAGAGGCCCATGAGGTCCACGGGGCTGGTGAAATAGATCTGCGCGAGATCGGTGGCGAGCTTCGGCTCGGCCATGCGCTCCTCGAGCGAGCTGTACGGCGCGTGCAGCGGCCGGGTGAAGGCGTTGACGATGGTCCACTGGTTGCGCCCGACGGAGGTGTGCCAGACGTAGATGTAGGGGAAGGCCGCGCGCAGGCTGCGGAGGATGGTGACGTAGTCGTCGAAGCGAAGGTCGTGTACGGGTAGCCACGTCGAGAACACGCCGCCCGGCTTGAGGCGGCGGGCGCAATCCTGGAAGTACTCGACGGTGTAGAGCGCGCCGTTGCCGGCGAAGACCGGGTGCGTCGAGTCCGAGAGGATCACGTCGTAGGTGCGCCGCGTGTGGCGCACGTACGCGCGGGCGTCCTCGATATAGACGTGCACGCGGGGGTCGGCGAGGACGCCGTGGTTGGTCTCATCGAACTCGGGCGCGGCGTCAATGATGGCGGGGACGAGCTCGACGCAGTCGAGGCGCTCGAGCGGGTGGAGACTCGCGGAGTAGGCAGTGCCGCCCGAGCCGAAGCCGATCTGGAGGACGCTCTTCGGGTCGGGATGGAGCAGCAGGGCCAGGTGCGCCTGCAGCTTCTGGGTGGTCTCGAACGCGAGGTTGGTGCCGGCGACGTTGACGCCGTCAATCGAGATCGTCCTGTAGGTGGGATACTTCTCGATGGTGACGGTGCCGCCGACGCCCTCGTCGAGGTAGGCGAGCTCGGCGGCGGGGTCGGCGAGGAAGATGGTGCGAAATCGCTCCTCAGGGCCGTGCAGGGCGATGGCCAAGGTAAAGGCCAGCGCCACGAGAATCGCGATGGCCACGCGGGGCGCACGCCGGGCACTCTGCGGCAGCATGTGTGGGGCCGTGACGCACATGACGAAGGCGGCGAGCGCGATGGCGCCGTTCGTCGCGGCCAACGCGAGCGCCGAGCCGCGAAGGCCGAGGAGCGGCACAAGGACAAAGGCGGCAAGCACTGCGCCGAGAAGCGCGCCGATGGTGTTGGCGAAGTAGGCGCGGCCGACGCCGCTGCCCGTCTTGCCCGGCCGGTTGGCGACGAGGGTGGTGGCGACGGGGAAGATCATCCCGAGGAGCAGCGTCGGCAGGAGCATGAGCGCGGCGGCGCGCAGGAAGGCCTCGACGGCGCCGTTGACGAACGGACCGGTGCTGAAACGGACGACGATGCCGCGCATGACGGGGAGCACGATGAGGCCCAGCGCCACCGCGATGCCGAGAAGGGCTTCGAGCCAGATGAACCACGTGACGCCGTGACGCGTGCCGCGGATGAACACGTTGTGGAGCGCACTGCCGAGGGCGATGCCGAGCAGATACACGGTGAGCATCATGGCGAAGGCATACACCGAGTTCGGGATGAAGAACACGAGCAGCCGGGTCCAGACGACCTCGTAGGCGAGCGCAGCGAGACCCGAGATCGCAAACAGGATGAGGATGACGTCTTGCTGGGCGGCGGTGAGTTGAGACGAGGGCTCGGCCGCGACCGACGGCGCGGCGGCGCGTTCGGGCTCCGGCATTGGGAGCGCTTCTTCTCGGCGCCGGACGTGCCGCCAGACGCCGAGGGCTCCGAGCGCGGCAACGAAGGTGGCGCCTGCGGCGATGAGGGTGGTGCGGTGCAGGCCGAACGCGGGCAGGAGCACGAAACCGCCCGTGAAGCTGCCGACGACGGCGCCGAGGGTGTTGACGGCATAGAGCGCGCCGACGGTCACGCCGACGCGCGCCCCGCCGGGCGCGGTGAGGAACCGGGTCATGACCGGGAGCGTGGCGCCCATGAGGGCCGTCGGCACCAGCAGGACGAGGACGCTCGCGGCGAAGCGGATGGGCAGCAGGGCGGCGTGCCCCGGGCCGAGCGAGCGGAAAAGGCCGCCGTAGAGCGGCGTGAGGAGAAACCGCAGCACATGGGGCACGGCAAGCGCGCAGACGACCACGCCGAGCTCAAGGAGGGCGTAGACGCGGATAGCGTCGCGCCGCGTATCTATCCAGCGGCCGAAGAGCGCGGCGCCGAGCGCCATGCCGCCCATGAACGCGGCGAGTACCGCGCTGACGGCGTACACGGTACTGCCCAGGACGTGGCCGAGGAGCCTGGACCAGACCACCTGGTAGACGAGCGCAGCGAACCCGGACGCGAAGAAGAGCACGAGGACGAGGGCGCGAAGGGGCCCACCGAGCGGGGTCGCTTTCGCATCATCCGGCACGGCGTCTCATCCTTTCCGGCACGAGTACACGAAGGCCGGCGGCAGGTTCCACATGGTGCGGTAATGGGTGATCGCCGCGAAAGTCTCGCGGAGCAGCCGCCGGAACTTCCTGGCGGCGGGCATCAGGATATACGAGTTGTAGTACTGCACCGTGTTGAACAGACCGCCGTCGCGGAGGCAGTCGTGCGTGATGGCCACGATGCGCTCGATGAGGTCCCAGGGCAATACGGTGTACGGCAGCCCCGAGACGACGTAGTCCACCTGGTCGAAGCCGCGCTCGGCCGCGAGGGCCGGCAGCGCCTCGGCGCTCGCCTCGACCACGTCGAGGCCGGGGAAGCGTGTGCGCAGGACGGGGATGAACTCGGGGTTCTTCTCGATGGCGAAGAAGGTGGTCTGCGGGCCGATGCGCTCGAGGATCTCGCGGGTGAAGGCCCCGGTGCCCGGGCCGTACTCAACGACGCACCGGGCGGTCTCAAGCCGCATGCCGGCGACCATGCGCCGGGCCAGCGAGCGCGAGCTCGGCGCGATCGCGCCCACCTCGCAAGGCCGTCTGAGGAACGCGCCGAAAAACGACCCCATGCCTGCCCCAAGAATCGGTCCGTGTGTCGTCGGGCACTCTAGGGGAAGGGCCTCAGCGGGTCAACGGCGTTTGCCGGCCGCACCCTCTGCCGCGCACGAACGGCTTGGTGGTCAGCGACAGGATTGTTAGAATTCGCACCACGGAGGCAGTTGAGCAGTGGCTTCGAGAGACAAAGACAAAGGCCAAGACCTGGCGTTCGAGATCTCCTTCTACGAAGGGATCCTCGCAGAGGACCCGAACTTCGTTGACGCACTTGTGCCGCTCGCCGAGGCGTACACGAAGGCGGGGCTCCACGAGAAGGGCCTTGAGGCGGACCTGAGGCTCTCGAGGCTTCGGCCGGATGACCCGACCGTGCGCTATAATCTCGCGTGCAGCTACGCGCTGACCGGACACCGGGCCGAGGCGCTGGCGACGCTCGAGCGGGCGATCGAGCTCGGCTACCGGGACGTCGGGTTTCTGCTCAGGGATGAGGACCTCGTGTCGCTCCACGACGATGAGGCATTCGCCGAACTCATCAGCCGCTTCTTCCCGGGCACCGATCTGGACATACCCTGAGGCGCTTCATCCGCTCGTGGCTCCCTGGCTTTTCGCCCGAAGTTGGCCGGGGCATTATGCCCCATTCTTCGTCAAAACGGCGCATCTTGGGACAGTGATGGAATGGGTTTCACGGGTCTCTGAGGGGAATTGCCGGGGCGTCGAACATTTTTGTCCACACCCTAAGTCCTTTTTTTGGAGCTGGTTGAAGAGGCTGAGAACGGAATCCGCGCTGGCGCAGGCGGCGAGGCCGGGAAATTGGTACATCACTTGCGATAGATGCGCTGATGGTGCGAGTTCCGGCCCCGGAACCTCACCTCGTGCACGGACAGCGTGGGGCCGGCACTCGTGTTATAGGGCTTCAGGGACAAGGTGCCCTTCCTCTGCAGACCCAACACAATCCGGCAGACCTACACCTCACTCTCGTGAGCGCCTTGTCCCTCCGGCATCATCATTATGTCGGCCCAGGGCCGAGGTACCCACCTCGGCCCTTCCTTTTTCTTCCCGGTGTTGAGGGTCCCGGTATCAGGTGGTGACGGCCTCGGTTGAGCGCCGCATGGCTCCGGCCACGTGGCGGAGGCCCTGCGGCACGCTCAGGGTGAAGGCCGTGGGGACATCGGCAGGCCGTGGGGACATCGGCAGGCCGTGAGGACATCGGCAAGCCGTGGGGACTTCGGCGGTCAGAAGCGCAGGGCGCGGATGCGGTCAAGGTAGTAGCGGTAATCGTCGAGCGCGGTCCCGGGCACGACGAGATGGTCGGGGAGCGGCACGTAGCCGCCGGCGCGCATCAGCGGCAGGCGCCGCTCGATCTCGGCGTCGATGGCGGCGCGGCCCTTGGCGATCTCGATCTTGTTGATGCCGCCGTAGATGCGCAGTGCCTTGCCGTAGCGCTTGAGCATCGCGGCAGGATCGGCCTGCCAGGCGCCGATCTCGACGGGGAACATCACGTTGACGCCGCCGTCAAGCCAGTGGGGGATGAGGTGATCGATCATGCCGTCGGAGTCCACGATGTAGAGGTCCACCCCGTACTTGAGCAGCGTATCGGCGATCTTGCGGTAGCCGGGCACGACGACCTCGGCGAAGATGTCGGGGCTGATGAGCGGGCCGGTGCGGAAGCAGATGTCCTCCCAGCCCCAGCCGCAATCAGGCGTGATCTTGGGGAGCACCTGCTCGAGCGACCAGACCTGCAAGTCGGCGATGGTCATGACCATCTCGGCAAGGAGCTCGCGGTCGTCGTAGGCGAACAGCGCGAGGTTCTCGACGCCCATCCAGTCGCGGATCCATCCGATCATTGAGCCGGTGCCGACGCTGATAGGGACGTCGGAGGCGAGCGCTTTTTCGATCTGCTCGTCGAGGTCGGCCCGAATGCGCGCGGGATCGGGCTGGAGGCGCCGCTTGTACTCGTCCCAGCCCTCTTCGCCCTTGAGGGTGAAGTCAATGTAGTGGGGGATGCAGCTCTTGTTCTTCCAGTGCTTGGCGACGACACCGTCGGTCTGGCGGATGACCTTGGCGTCATCAGTCTCCTCGATGACTTCTTCCTCGAAGGGCGGGAAGAGGCCGTCTTCGATGCCCACGCCGCAGCTGATCCGCGACGCGTTGAAAAAGGCGTGTTCATCAGCGCCCTCGGGGAAGCCCTCAGCGCGCCAGCGCTCGATGGTCTCGGGCCAGCCGCCCCAATGGAACACCGGCATGCGGTCCACCGGCTCGTAGTGCAGAATGCGGTCAAAAAGCTCGCGGGCTGTCGGCTCCATGTTGCGTCTCTCCTGCCGGGCCATTGCTGAGGTACGCGTTCTCTTACGCCGATCCGGGGCTGGATGCAACCGTGAAGTTGGCGACGGGGACGGATTTGTGGCGAACTTTCCTTCGCGGGCCGTGTCTGAAAGAGACACAATGGCGGGCATTGGCATCTCGTCACAGGAAAGGAGAAGATCATGCGACGATCGTGGGCAGTGTGCATGGCGGGGGCCCTGGCTGCGGGAGCCGTGCTCGTCTCGTGGCTGTACGCGCAAACGTCCGAGGAAGAACAAGTGAAAGCCCGGGCCGAGCGGGAGGCGGCCGAGAAGGAGGCCCGGATGTCGCCCGAGGCGCGCGCCCGCCGCGACGTCGAGCGCCTCGACCTGATGGGCACGCAGTGGCGCGAGGGCACCGTGGCCATGCTCCGCGAACTGGCGGCCGACGACGTCGTTAAGATGCAGATCTGCAGGCTGGTGTACGACAAGGGCGGCTTCAAGAAGGCGCGCGCGAACCTCTACTTCGGCCTGGAGAGCCGGGACGAGGTGGCCGCGGTGCTGGCGCTTGTGAAGGCGGCGGAAAAGTACGAACCTCGTGGCGAGTCCCTGAGCATGATGCCCGACCGCGTGCTCGTCGTGCAGCCGGAGGACGGGGAACCGTTCGAGATCCCGTACCACTCGGCCTTCCACGAGCCGTTCGGCGGCGTCTGGTCGCGTGCGCTCAAGGAGGCGCTGCACGCGCTCTCGGGCGGCGAGAGCCGGATCACGATCGTGTATTTGCACGAGGGCGAGGTTCGGCGCGTCATCCATACCTCTGCGATTGCCCCGCACCGGGGTGGGCACTCGACGCCGACGACGGACGCGGAGCTGCACCTGACGGCCAAGAAGGGACTGACCGTATGGCTCAAGGTCCGTTCCGGCGGCGAGGTGCTCATGGAGGACGAGCAGCCGATGCACTACGGCGAGGCGAAGGTTTTCGGGTCGAGGGGCGCGGGGAGTTGGCTCGTCGTGCTCAATCCGCCGGGCGCGCACGCAGAGGAAGTGGAGCAGTGGTACCGATGACCCGAAAGGAGCGCGCCGCGAGGGCGGCCGGCCTCTTGCGAGAGTAGGTCTTGCCTTTGAATGGTGTCATGAACCGGGGTGAGCTCAAGGACACGTCCAGTAGAGGGAGGGCATCATGTGTAGATTACCTGCATTGATCGGGGCGTGCGTGGCGGTTGCAGCCTTGTGCGCCGGGGGCGCGTCGGCGGACCCGACGACGGCGACGCTCGAGGACCTGCCCGTGCGCGAGGTGACCGTGTTCAAGGACGGGCACGCGTTCGTCACGCATGAAGGGCAATTGAAGATCAAGGACGGCGCGGTGGTCTTCGAGCACGTGCCGGAGCCCGTGCTCGGCGCCTTCTGGCCCTACGCGCGCGGCCGCCGCGTGACGCTCGAGAGCGTCGTGGCCAGCAAGCAGGAGGTGGTCGAGCGCCGGACGGCGATCACGCTCCCCGAGCTGATTCGCGCGAACGTAGGCAAGCGCATCACGCTCGTGCTGAACTGGAGCGTGAACGACACACCCGTCGAAGTCGCGGGCAAGAACCTCGGCATCCCCGAGCGTGAGGTCGAGCGCGAGACGACCACGCAGCCGGCGCAGTACTGGGACCGCCGCTCGGGGCGTTACGTGCAGCCGCCGGCGACGGCAACGCTGCAGACGGTCAAGGAGCGCGGCGACATCATGCTTGTGCAGACCGAGGACGGCGGCATTCGCACCGTCAGGCTCGACCAGATCAGGAGCGCGACGTTTCCTGACGAGGCATTGACCGAGCTCGAAGAAACGCTCGAGAAACGACGGCTGCGGCTCAACATCGAGGCCGGGCGCGGCGCGACGACGGTGGGGATGACGTATCTCCAGAAGGGGCTGCGGTGGATCCCCGAGTACGCCGTGCTCATTGAGGACGACGGCGCGATGCGCATCAAGCTGCAGGGCACGATCGTCAACGACATGGTGAACCTCGACGACGTGACCGTGCACCTGGTGGTGGGCGTGCCGAACTTCGTGTTCAAGGACCAGCTCTCGCCGATCGCCTTGCGCGAGGCGGCGGCGCAGCTCTCGCAGTACTTCGCGCCGGCGTCCTCGACGGGGTACGCGTTCTCGAACGCGATCATGTCGCAGATGGCCGGTGCGCGGGCCGACGTTGCCGGGCCGGGCATCGAGCAGCCGATGGAGCCGGGCGCCGAGGCGCTCGGGCCCCAGGAGGACCTGTTTCTGTACAAGGTGGAGCACCTCTCGCTCAAGAAGGGCGAGCGGATGATCGTGCCCGTCATCGAGGTAGAGGCGACCTATACGGACGCCTACACCTGGAATATCCCGTTCAGCCCGCCGCCCGAGCTGCTGCGCCACATCAACGACCAGCAGCGCGAGCAGATGATGATGCTCGCCCGCGGCGCGCGCGTGCGCCACGTGCTGCGGATCAAGAACGAATCCGAGGTGCCGCTCACGACGGGTCCGGCGCTGATCCTCAAGGACGGGCGGGTGCTGGCGCAGTCCATGATCCGCTACACGTCGGTGGGCAACGAGGTGGACGTGGACGTGACGGTCGCCACGGACATCCACGCCAAGAAGTGGGAGAAGCAGACCGACCGGCAGGACAACGCCAAGGTCATCGGCGGCCACAACTATACACGGCTCGACATGCGTGGCTTCCTCGAACTGACCAACTACAAGAAGGAGAAGGTCACCGTCGAGATCACGCGCGCCGTGCTCGGCACGGTGACCGAGGCCGACAACGACGGCGAGGTCCTGCACCTCAACTCCTTCGAGGACCTGTCGTATCTGCCCGAGGGCGACCTGTCGAGCTGGGGCGGGTGGTACTGGAGCTGGTGGCGCTACTGGCCGTGGTGGTGGCACTACGCCAACGACATCGGCCAGGTCAAGTGGACGATCACCCTCGGCCCCGGCGAGAAGCGCACGGTCCAATACGAGTGGTACCACTACGCGTGGTGAGGGTCGAAGAGGACCTCACGCGGAAACGCAACGGGCGCCAAGCAAAATCAGAGCGGGCTCGAGTTGGCGATCCCGGGAGGGTCGGTCTTTCCGCCGGGGTCGCCGAGCCCGTTTCGGGGGCAACACCTCGTCATGATTGCCCCTTGCAGTATGGCTGACGCTCAGATGGTCGAGAGGGCTGCTGTCCTGCGCCGGTCAGTGCATGCCACGGCGCGTGACTAGGCGTTGGCGTGCTGCTGGAACTCGGCGCGGATCTCGCGGAGGCGCTCGAGGTAGGGGAGGATGTCGTCGAGTTTGCCGGCGTTGCCGAGATCTTCGATCTGGGCGCCGATGTCGGTGATCTCGGGGAAGCCGTAGGAGGCGCCGTTTCCTTTGAGGCGGTGGCCGATGGCGCCGAGGCCGGCGGTGTCGCCGGCAGCCGCGAGCGCCTCGAAGTTGGCGAGCACGTCGGCGAATTGGATCATGTATTCCTCCCGGAGCTCGCGCATGAAGTCGTCCAGCTCGGGCGCGGCGTTTGGCGCGGTGTCCACGGCGGCGCGGGTGGCGTCGAGGGTGCCGTGGGCGGCGAGGACGCCGCGAGCAGCGAGGACGCGCTTCATCTCGGCGAAGAGCTCGTGGAGCTGGACGGGCTTGGCGGCGAAGCCGTCGCAGCCGGCCGCGCGCGCTTTCTCCCGGTCCTCTTTCATGGCGGAGGCGGTGAGCACGACCACGGGGATGCGGGCGAGTTCCGGGTCGGCCTTGAGCGTGCGCGTGGCATCGGAGCCGCTCATCACGGGCATGTGCATGTCCATCAGGATGAGATCCGGGTGCTGGCCGGCCATGTGGACCGCCTCCTGGCCGTCGGCGGCGAGCTGGACCTCGAAGCCGCGACTGCCGAGCAGGCGGGCGACGTACTTGCGGTTGAAGGGGTCGTCCTCCGCGATGAGGACGCGCAGGCCGTGGCCGGCGAACTCGGCACTGGCGCGCTCGTCCTCGCCCGGCCCGGCCACCGCGCCCTCGGCGACGTTGTAGGGGAAGGCGAAGGTGAAGGTCGAGCCTTCGCCCGGCGTGCTCACGACGCGCAGGTCGCCGCCGAGCATCTCCGCGAACCGTTTGCACAACGTCAGGCCGAGGCCGGTGCCGCCGAAGCGGCGGGTGGTGCTTTCGTCGGCCTGGGTGAACGGATCAAAGATCCGGGCAATCTTGTGGGCGGGGATGCCGATGCCGGTGTCAGCCACGGCGAGCTCGATCATGCCGTTTCGGAGCGCGACGCTGATGGTGATCGAGCCGTGCTCGGCGAACTTGGCGGCGTTCGACAGCAGGTTGGTGAGCACCTGGCGCACCTTCACCTCGTCGCCGCGGAGGGCATCGGGCACCTCGTCGGCGAAGTCTACAGCGAGCGTCAAGCCCTTTTCCGAGCAGCGATTGCGGATCAGATTGGCGGCATTGTGCACGAGCATGTGCAGGGAGAAGTCCACTTCCTCGACGCTCATGCGGCCGGCCTCGACCTTGGAGAGATCGAGGATGTCGTTGATGAGGGAGAGCAGGTTGGTGCCGCTCGTGGTGATGATCTGCACGGTCTCGCGCTGCTCGGCGGTCAGGTCCTCTTCGAGCAGCAGCGAGGAGAAGCCGATGATGGCGTTCATCGGCGTGCGGATCTCGTGGCTCATGTTGGCGAGGAAGTGGCTCTTGGCCTCGTTGGCGGCATCGGCCTCGTGCTTGGCCTGCTCGAGGCGGCCGGCCATCTGGGCCAGCTCGTCGGCGCGCATCTCGGCCTCGCGGCGCATGAGGTCGGCGTCTTCCATCATGTTGAGCGCGCGTTGGCGGGCGCGCTCGAGCTCGGCCGTCTGCTGCTGGAGTCTTTCCTCGGTGAGCTTGCGCCCGGTGATGTCGTCCTTGACGGCAAGGAAATGCGTGATCACGCCCTCCTGGTTCGTGATGGGCGAGATCGACGCGGATTCCCAGTAGAGTTCGCCGCTCTTTTTCCTGTTGCAGAACTCCCCGTGCCATTCGCGGCCTGAGGTAATGGTGTCCCACAAGTTCTTGTAGAACTCGGGCGGCTGGTCGCCGGCTTTGAGCAGTCGTGGGTTCTGGCCGATGGCTTCCTGTGCCGTATAGCCCGTTATCTCCGTGAACCTGGGATTGACGTATTCAATGGTGCCGTTGATGTCCGTGATGACAATCGTACTTGACGATTGCTCGACGACGCGCGCGAGCTTGCGACGCTCCTGCTCGGTGCGCTTCTCCTGGGTGATGTCCACGAAGCTTTCGATGGCGCCGACGACCTCACCGTTCTCGTCACGCAGCAGGTCGACGTTCTTGCGGATGACGCGCTCTTCGCCGTCCTTGCGCACGAGGGTGCAGACCGTGTCGCGGCCCGGCTTCTCGACCTCGTCGTCACAAGCGCCGTCCGTTTCCCGGCAGACACGGCACTGAAGGATCGAGGGCGATTCGCCGATGGCCTCGGCGGCGCCGTAGCCGGTGACCTCTTCGGCTGCCCTGTTCCAGCCGGTAATGATGCCGCTGGCGTCCACGGTCAAGACGGCGGAGGGGATGTTTTGGAGCAGGGCGCGGATGCGGAGCTGGTTTGCCACGAGGGCCTCCGCGGCGCGCTTGCGCTCGGAGATGTCACGGAACAACCCGAGGATGAGACGGCGACCGCCGACGGTGAGGGTCGAGGCGCTGATCGCCACCGGCACGAACGTGCCGTCTTTCCTGACGATCTCGCCGTCGTAGTCAACCGCGCGGCCTTTTTCGATGTGGGTGGCGAATTTCTGCCGGTATTTTTCGGCCTCGCCGGGCGGGTGGAGCTCGGACTGATGCACGCCGATGAGCTCATCGCGGGGCCGGCCCATCAGTGTTTCCGCCCGGCGGTTGGCATCGAGGACCCGCCCGGTCTCGATGTCGGCGATGAAGGCGGCGTCGTTGAGGTGCTCGAAAAGGTGCCGGTACGTGTCCTCGCGCGCGCGCGGCGGCTCGGGCTCTCCGGGGTGATGGGCTTCGGTTTCGTGCGGCTTGTTCACGGCGCGCCTCTGCTGCGGCTACGAGTGTGGTGCGAGCTGCTCGTGAGTGACCTTGTATTTGCGTTGGCGGCCGAGCTCGACGAGGAGTTCGTTGACCTCGCGTTTCATTTCGATGACGCGGTCTTCGCGGCCGGCGGCGGCGCGGTTGAAGCGCTCAAGGTCCTCGGCCTGGAGCGCGTTCGCGATCGCCGGGGAGACGGCGTGGGTGAGGCCGGCGAGCACGTCGCGGCCCTCCGGGCTGATGTCCGCGTTGCGGTGCGAGCCGAGGACGAGGAGGCCAAGGGACTTCCCGCCTGCCGCGAGCGGCACCGTGGCCGCCGATGCCAACCCTTCGGCCAGGAACTCGGCCTCCCCGACGAAGTGCTCGTTGAGCCGGCGCTGGTCAAAGAACTGCACCTCCCGGCCGGCGGTGTCGGGCAGCATGGGAGACCCGGCGGGAAGCCGGCGCATATGCTCGATGTATGGTTCCGAGACACCGCGTGCATGCTTGAGGAGCAGCTCCTCGGTGAGGGGGTCCACGAGGTAGATGCTGCCGTTGTCGAAGCCGAGTTGCTCGATGCATGTGTCGAGCACGGAGCGGAGGGTCTCATCGAGCTTGACGGTGCGGCCGGCGGCTTCGAGGACGGCTGTGTGCGCGGCGAGCGTGCGCTGCACGGCCATCAGCTCGTCGTAGGCGGCGGCGGTCTCGGCCGCCTGCCGTTCGGCGGCCACGCGGGCCAGGCGCGCCTCGACGGACGCCTCCTGTGCTTCGACGGACGCCTCCTGCGCCTGGCACACGAGCGTCTGCAGGTCCTCGTGGAAGGCGGCGCGCCGGATGGCCACGGTGGCGAGGCGCGAGACCGTGGCGAAGAGCGCCTCGTGGTCCCCCGTGAAGCGTCGGGCCGGGTCGGTATGGCCGAGGACGAACAGGCCGAGCACGCCGCCGTCGTCCCGCAGGGGCGCGCCGAGCATGGCGCGTATGTCCGGGTGCCACTTGGGAAAGCCGGTGAACGCGGGGTGCGCCATCACGTCGTTTATGCGAACGACGCCCTCGACCCTGGCGAGCGCGCCGAGCGCGCCCCGGGCTTTCACCGTGGCGCCTTGGGGAACACTGTCGAGAGGGAAGTTGCTCGATGTAATGTTGCCCATGGCGCCGCTGTCGCGGTCGAGCAGAATGATGGCGCCAAGCTCGGCGCCCGTCATCTCGCGCGCGGAGTCGGCCAGCAGCCGCAGGACTTTGTCCAACGCGGGTTCTGCAAGCACGGCCGCGAGAATGTCGCTGACCTGCTTTTCACGGTCAAGCGACTCGTGGAGACGGGTGCTGTGCTGCTCGAGCGATGACGAGGAATCAGCCAGAACCTGCTGGGTTCGCCGCAGGGCGCCGAAGAAGAGACCGGCCAAGACGATGGTGATGACCAGCCCGGCGAGCACCTGCGATCGAACGGTCTTGTTCAGGGCGAGGAAGCGGCCTGTGACGTCGGCCAAGACGAGGAGATCGCCGACATGACGCTCGCGGGTGTCATACAGCGGCAGGCGGCCGGTGCCGAACGTCTTCCGGCCGATATGCGCCAGGCGTCCGGCGTGTCCAGCGTTCTCGGGCTGCTCTCGCTCGCGCGAAAGCAGAGCGCGCACCTCCGCAGGCAGCGTGTGGAACGTCGCGTGGGCCACAACTACATCTTCGAATTCGTCCCAGTCCGTGAGACTCGGATTGGTGTGGGCGACGCTTTCCCAGTCGGCGCGGTCGAGATGCTGCTTGTCTACGAGCAACACGATGTGTCTTTGGCCTGCGTCGGCCAGCGTTGGCAGGATGGTGCCGAGGTCTTCTGCAAACTCGACGTAGCCGATCAGCTCGTCGCCGTCGTAGTAGGGCCGCACGACGCGCAGGGCCAAGGCGCTTTTGTCGAGCTCGATGCCGCTGAGCTCCTCGCCGGTCTGCATTGCCTGGTCGAGTGTGTGGCGGGTGATCGTGTCGTCCACGGTGTCGCGGTCGTCGAGGCATACGAGGCACGTGCCGTCCGGGCGCATGAACGAGACGTGCGTGATCCGGTAGTCGTCCTTGAGCCGGCGGAACAGCGGCTGGCCGTAGTCGAACAGGGCGTCGCGGTCACCGGCGCGGGCAACTCTCCTGAAATCCTCATCGTGCATAAACACATCGAGCGCGGCGCGCAACCGCAGCGTGTCGTCCTGCAGCAGGAGCTGCAGCCGCTTGTGCGTCGCTGCCAGCTCGCGCCGGACCTCGATGTCGAGGCCGCGTCGATCCATTCGCCAGGTGATGACGACGCTATAGGCGGTCAGGCACACGATGGCGATGACGAGCGGGATGAGAATCTTCGCGACGATGCGCTGCTTGCCGGGGCGCGCCGCGCTCGTCTCCGAGGTGCGAGCAGCGGCCCGCGCCCGCGTCGCCCCGTGAGGTGGTGTGGCCCGGACGGAATCGTGCGGTCGGTTCATGCGCCTCTCCTCGGTCTTGTGCCTTGCTGGGCAGGGTCGCGGCCGGTGCGCTCCTGCCCGCCGGACAGGGCACTTCCTGTGCAGTGTCCGCGCGCTCAGGCGGGCGCGCCGTCCGCGTTGGCCAGACAGCCCACCCGGTGTTGGCTTCAGTTGATTTATCGGCGTGTGGGGGCGGGAATTGAGGGCGAATGGCGTTGGTGGCTGCCGGGGGCCGGGCCATTCACAACGGCTTGGCCTGGCGGGTGTTCGGCAGGGGCTTGAATGCGGGGCCAGCGGTGGGTATCATCAGGGCGGAGGTTTCTGAAGCGGGCCATGCGCGGACGATCTGAAGTTGAAGGGCCAGTGTCTGGACCGGTGACGCAGCCGGGCGACATCCCGGTGCTCAACGTGCGGGCCCGGACGCTTCCGGAGGCGTGGGAGCGCGCGGTGGTCGAGACCTGGCAGCAGGGGGCCGCTTTGCAGACTCAGTACGACCGGCCGGGGGACCCGCCGAGCCGGGACGCGACGGTCGTGATCGAGGTGGCCGAGCCGCTCGGCGAGCCGCGCTACCACCGGAGCTTCCCTGCCGGGCTCGAGGAGCTCGAGATCTACGTGCAGGAAGTCGTGTGGGGTGTGCACGACGCGTGGATTCGGCCCGACGAGCAGAAGTGGTCCTACACGTACCATCAGCGCCTGTTCGCCTACGAGGTGATCGACGACTTCAAGACGGGCCTCGGCGGCGGGCCGTTCGGGGCAGTGGACCAGGTGGGGGCGATGATCGAAGAGCTGGCCGCGTGCGGTTACACCCGCCGGGCGCAAGCGATCACGTGGATGCCAACGGTGGACCTCGGTCACGCCGAGCCGCCGTGCCTGCAGCGGGTCTGGTGCCGGTTGGCGGCGCCGGGGTCGGTCGAGGAGGGCGATGCCGCCGCGCCGCGGCTGGCGATGAACACGCACTGGCGCTCGCGCGACGGCTACAAGGCAGCGTTCATGAACATGGTGGCGCTCACGACGCTGCAGGCGGAGATTGCGCGGCGGCTCAGCAGTCGGCTCGGTCGTGAGGTCGAGCTTGGGCGGTACGTGGACATCTCGGACAGCTTTCACATTTACGGGAGCTACTTCGGAGAGGTCGAAGACAGCTTTCTGGCACTGATGGCGCGGCGCTCGTTCGAGGAGCGCACGTGGCGGACGGCGGATGTCGAGGACCAGCTGCTGATGGGGCGGGTGCAGCTCCTCAATGGTAAGCCCGGCGAGCCGCCGCTCGCCGAGGCGCAACAGGCCCGGCTGTACGCGAGCCTGCCGGAGTCGCACCGGCGCCTGGTCGAGGCCGCGGTGCGGGATCGCTTGGCCTGATCTGCAGCAGGCCATGTGCTCACCGTGCGGGTCGAACCGACCGGCCGTGGCGAGACGACAACGAGACAGATTGACAGCGGCCCCGGTGGGTCTGACCGGTGAAGGCGCGGGCGCTTCTCATTTTTGAGAATTCAGCTGGTAGGTCGACCTTTCTTCTCGCGTATCCGGCTCCGTTTGTGGGTGTTATGACAACGCTCGGCCTGTCGGCGCGGCCCCGATTCAGGTTGCAGCCCCGTAGGGCAGAGGGACATACAATATATATGAAGCTGGTCCGGTTCACCGGAGCACCGGCGTGCCGCAGTTGCGTACGAGCTTGGCCTCGCAGGCGGTCGTCCGCTGCCGCAGGCGGTCGCCTGCTCCTCCGCGTGCGCGCCGTTGCGGCGCGTTTTGCCGCGAAGGGGCGCCCGTGGTATTGTCGGACGGATCTGCGTGAACAGTGGGGCGCGCTGGGCGTCGCACTGCTTGTTGGAGCTCACACTCTCAGGAGCACTCTCGATCATGCTTGCCTCTTTGCTGAGCGGGTTGCTCGCCGTTGTGCACGTTGCGGCGGGTGAGGCCGCCGAGGCGCCGCCGTCGGCGCGGCGCCTCGCCCACGTGCTTGAGCCGGGCGAGGCGCGGTCGCACGCGGTCGTGCTGGCGCTTGACACGCGCCTGTCGGTCCGAATCGGCAAAGAAGAAGAGGTCCGGCAGACGAGCACGCGCGTATCGCTCCGGGTCGAGTCGCTGGGCCTGCGGCGCGCGAGCGCCGAGGCCGCAGTCATCGAGACGGCCGTGCGCGACTTCCGGCTCGGCGTGCTCACGACGACGGGGCCGTCGGTCGTTGAGGTGGCGATGGACGAGGAGGGGATGACGCTGCGCCGCGGTGGCGAGAAGCCGAGGCGGGTGCCATGGTCGAACGTGCCGCGCGGCCGCGGGGGCGAGGTGGGCGAGCTGATCGGCCGGGCGATGTCGTGCACGATCGACCAGTTCGGGAACACGGTCAAGATGGATCGGCGGATGGCGCCGTGGTCGCGCGTGCTCGACAGCATGGACCTGACGCCGCTGGTGGTGCCGCTCGTGCCGTTGCCGGCCAGGGAGGTCGAGCCGGGGATGACATGGACGGTGGAAGGATCGCGGCCGGTGCAGTTGTCACGCCCGTGGGGCAAGGCGGAGCTGGCGACGCGGGCGGTGGTGTCGCTCGTCGCGTTTGAGCAGCATGAGGGCGGGACCGTGGCACGGCTCGCGTTCGTGAGCACGGCCGCGCACGATGAGGAGAAGTCCCGTTTCAAGTACGAGCTTTCGATCGAGGGGACGATGCTGCTGGGTCTGGATGGTGCGGTCGTTGGCGGGGAGGCCACCGTCACTGTGGTGGCCACGGCGTTGGCCATCGACGCGCACTACGAGCTTGTGGGCACGGGGACGCTGCAGTTCAACCCAGAGGCAACGGATGCGCGTGCGGAACGCGCCGCCGAGTAGGTGCCGCATGCGGCAGCGCGGCGTCCCGCCCCCGGCTGCTCACTCTTCCACCGCAGCAGGTGCGGCTTCCGCCGCAGCAGGTGCGGCCAGCCCCTCGAGCCGCCCGCGCACGACGCGCGCCTCCTGCTCGAAGCCGATCTTGTCGTAGAACGCGGCGAGTTTCTTGAAGCGTTCCTCCGGGTCGAAGGCGAGTGCGTGGCGCAGCTTGTCGTGGCACAGCGGGCAGTAGTGCAGGGGCTGGCTGTCGCTTTCGTCGAGCGAGTTGCTCCCGTTCATGCAGCACCGGTAGAAGATGCAGTGCGTGATGGCAAAGACGTGCCCGGTCTCGTGGGCGACGATTTTGAGGGCGCGGCGCAGGAACTCGGGCGTGCCCGGCGTCCCGTAGCGGCGCAGTGAGTAGACGGCGACCCGGCTGCGCAGGCTGGCGAGGCCGAAGACAAAGGCAAGCCGGCCGCTGTAGAGGTCGGCGGTCGTGACGCCGACGACGGCGAGAGCGTCCTTCGGGACGTGGCGGGCCATGCGGCGAAGGATCTCGGCCGCATCATATTGCTTGCGTCGGTGCACGTAGGCGGACTTGGGCAGTGCGACGGCGGGCAGCACTCGGACTTTGCAGGCGAAGAAGATGCCGGCGAACTCCGCCATCTGGTTGAGCGTGGCCGTGGTTTGCTTGTCCATGCGCCCCAGGGGCAGCAGGTAGATCGTGTCGCGGCGCTCGGACTTGAGGTTCCGGGCGACGCGGACATATTCCTCGTAGGTCTGGCCGGGCTCGGCCAAGATCGAGAGCCACTCGCCGGGTTTCGGCTCGCCGAGCTTGAGCCAGTCAACGCCGGCGTACTGGGCATAGACGATCTGCTTTCGCCGCTCGGGTGTCAGCCTCGTGCGGGCGGGCGCGCGGCGCAGCGGCTCGGCGCCGTCGAGGAGCAGAACAGCGCCCAGGACGAGCACTGCCACGAGCGGCACCGCGCAGATTCCGAGCGTTCTGATTCCTCGCCTCGCGCGCAGCACGCCCACGGCTGAAGGGTCTCCACCGCGCTGCTCGTTTGCCGACATGGTGCTTGACTCCGCGTTCGGGGGCCAATAGGTTGGAACCGCGTCGTCCCTCAGGGTCGTTGTACACTAGGGTGTGACAAGTATAGTGCAGGGTCGGGGCCGCGGCAATGGTTCTCGGTTCCGGTGTTTGGACAAAGGAGCGCGAGATGGAAGAGAAAGTACGCGAGATCCTTGAGACGCAGATACGTCCGATGCTCCAGCGCGACGGTGGCGACATCGAGTTCGTGGGCATCGAGGACAAGACGGTCCAGGTGCGGCTGCGCGGGGCCTGCGCCGGGTGCCCGGCGTCGCAGATGACGCTGCAGATGGGTGTGGAGCGGCTGCTCAGGGAAGAGATACCGGATATCGAAGGCGTGGTCGCCGTTCCGTAGGCGGCCAGACGCAGAAAGGGGTGAGCGGTGCTGCTGACGATTTTTCGCTGGGTCCACGTGGTGGCGGCGTCGCTGTGGTTGGGCGGCCTGGTGTTCGTCATCGTGGTGATGCGCCCGCCGGTGCAGGAGCTCGGCGAGCGGACGGCGCTCCAAGGGATGCTCGTGCGGTTCCGGCGGCGCTACAAGGGGTTGCTCATTGCCACGGTGGCGGCGCTGGCGGTCTCGGGTGTGGCGGCGCTGGCGGCGCGGCACGCGAAGGTGGATTTGGCGTATGTGATCCTGCTCATCGTGAAGATTCTGCTGAGCGTGGGCGTGATCGCCCTGCTCTGGTACCACGCGTTCGTGCGCGAGGAGCGCCGGCACGCCGCGCGTGCCGAGGGGCCCGCCGCGCCGGGCGAGCCGGCCGGGCCGTCGGAGGATACCACGATGGACGTGGACTTCTTCTTCCGGCCGAAGAAGCACCACGCGCTCGTGCAGTTGGCGGTGATCGGGGCGACGCTCGTGGCCATCCTGCTGGGGGTGGTGGTCGCCCGTCGTGGCGCATGGCTGGCGGCGCAGCCGGAGAAAGAGTCGGCGCGCGCGGAGGAACCGGCCGACTAAGGGCCCGATGGCCGGGCTCGACGAGCGTCGCGACGTGGCGCTCGTCTTCAATGGTCGGCGCTCTGCCTTCATGTTGATCCGCCGCGGGTGTGGTGCGGCGTAGGCTTTTCCGTGATTGGTCCCCCGATCGAGTTGATTCGCGCCGATGTGTTTTGTCCTGTTCCACCTGCGGACGCGGTGTCGTTGGCTCGTTGCGTCATGTTGAACGCTGCATGAACGCCCCGCTTGGCATTGCGCGTGATGTGCGCGCAACGCGGGCCGCTGCGCGCGGCAAAGTCCGCGAAGATCCGGCCGAGCGAAAAACTTTTTCTTTTTCTGTCTGCGTGTCGAACGACCGCGCGGGGGTGCGTGCGCGCGCGATCGCGACGCGACCCGCGCACTGGAAGCTGTGTCGGCGCACGCTCCGAGGCACGCACCAGGCGTTTTCTCGACGAGAAGGGCGGCTTGGCGCGGCCGAGCGCGGACGGCGGCCACGCGCGGAGACAGCCGCGGCACGGTACGCGCGGTGGTGGGCGGGCGGCACGGACGTGGGGCCGGTGAAGGCGAAGGAAAGGGAGCGGCAGAGAAAAAAACGTGTTGACACCATTACCGTTGAGACCCTACAAGCGTCACGATGATCGGCATTGATGGCCTGGTTGTTCTTTGGCAACGATCGGAACGCACTCCTTCATGAGACCGAGACGGCCATTTGAAAGGAGGTGATCCGGGAAATGGCAAAGAAGAAGGCAAAGAAGAAGGCAAAGAAGAAGGCCAAGAAGAAGACCAAGAAGAAGGCGAAGAAAAAGGCCAAGAAAAAGACCAAGAAGAAGAAGAAGACCAGAAAGAAGAAGAAGTAATTCGTCTTCAAAAGGGCCTTCACGGACACGAACGGGCTGCGGATTCATACCACACCAGGTCATTCGCAGCCGGCGCGTTCGAGTTTCACCGAGCCCCGTGATGCCTGTCACGGGGCTCTTCCTTTGTCCACGCGCCTCGAGGCGCGGGGGTTTTCCTGCGCGCGGGCACATGATATACTCCGCTCGTGCATGGCAGCGGACCTGCATGGCAGCGGACCTGCGTGGCAATGGACCTGCACGGCCGCGGACCCGACCGGGGAGTAAGGGTATGCCTTGGGCGAGAGTCGTATCCGTCGTCGTAGGCCTGGCGGTGCTGGCCGGCCCGGGCGTCGGCATGGCCCAGGATGATAAGCCGCCGCCGACGAAGCCGACGCATCTGAAGGTCGGTCAGGCTGCGCCCTCATTCAGCTTCATCGGCCTCGACGGCACGGAGGTGAAGCTTGCCGACTTCCGCGGGCGTTACGTGCTGATCGATTTCGTGTGGTGGACGCCTGGGAGCTTTGCGATCCAGAGCAAGGGAGAAATCCCGGCGCTGCGCGAGGTGCAGCAGCGTTTTTACGGGAAGCGGTTTGCGATCATCGCGATCTCGATGGACACGAACCCCGCGGCCGTGCAGGCGGTGATGGCCACCGAGAAGCTCAGCTTCCCGGTCTACGTACATAAGACGGGCTTCGAGGGGGAGATCTGCAGGCTCTACGGTGTGCAGCGCTGCCCGGCGGCTTTTCTCATCGACAAGGCGGGGCGCATCGTCCGGACAGACCTCGCGTCGGTCGAGTTTGTCGACGTGGTGGGCGGGCTGCTCGCCAAGGAGCCGCCCGATCCCGAGATCCCGGCGGCGTACAATTTGCTCAAGCAGGGCAACGTGCAGGCGGCGATTGTCAAGGCGCGGCGGGTGGTACGCGAGGACCCCCACAACGCACGCGCCCACACGCTGCTGGCGGACTGCTACTACGCGGCGCAGGACTTGCGCGGGGCGATGGGGGCGTACCTGGCCGCCGACGAGCGGATGGACAAGTACGACCCGCCGGCGCTGATCGTGTACGTGTGCAACCGGGTTGCCGGGTTGTGGCATCGCGCGGGCAAACCGGACAAGGCGGCCGCGGCGCTTGAGCGCGGGCTTGAACTTATCGAGGATCCGCGCTATCGCCTCCAATTGCTGTATGATGTGGGCGGGTTGTACGTGAAGCTGGGCCAGTACGAGCTCGCGGCCGAGCGCTCGCTGGAGTTCGTGCATGTGTACGGCAAGGCGAGCGAGGAGGTCCGGAATCACTACTTCGCAAAGGGCAAGGAGGTGGAGAAGCGACTTGCACAGGTGCGCAAGGCGTTGATCGCCGCCCGCCAGAAGCGCGAGGCCCAAGAGGAGGGTGAGACAGACGAGTAACGACCCGCAAGGAGTCGTTTGGTGCGCTGGCGGCCGGCATCAGCGCCGACGAGCAAGCAGCGTGGAGGATACAGCGATGTGGACAATGCGATTGGCAAGAGTCACCGCGGCGGTGGCGGCACTTGCGGTAGCCGCAGGCGCCCTTGCCGACGAGGTGGAGCTCAAGGAAGGCGATACGGCGCCCGAGTTCAAGCTGCGGATGGCTACGGGCAGCTCGACCTGGTTGCAGCTCTCCAGTCTGCGCGGCAAGTACGTGCTGCTCGTGTTCATGACGGAGGAGGGTACCGGGTGCGCGGAGTACATCCCGACGGTCAACGACGGCCACAAGAAACTGGCTGGCGAGCGGTTCGCGGTGGTAGGGATCGTGGCCGACGCGGACCGGAGTGACGTGCGCCGCATGGTGCGCGAGCATTTGATCACCTACCCGATCGGCTACGACAGAAACGGCAAGATCACCAAGAGCTACGGGGTGTCGAGGGTGCCGGTCTCGTGCTTGCTGGATCCGGAGGGCAAGATCCTGGGATGGGACCCCGGTACCGCGCCCCAGTTCCAAAAGGTGGAGGGGCTGCTCAAGGCCGCCTCGGAGCCCGGGGCCGACGAGGAGACATCCACCGAGCACGAGACGCAGCGGCAGGAGTGGCTCAACGAGGCGTTCGCCTACTACCGTCGTGGCGAGCTAAAGAAGGCCTACCTGCGGTGCCGCCAGGCGCTGCAGGCCGATCCCGAGAACGTGCGCGCACACGTGCTGCTCGGCGACATCTACCGCGCGGGGAACCAACCGGACAAAGCGGTGGGGGCGTATCGTGCGGCGCTGCAGTATATCGATCCCGAGGACTACGCGACCATCGCGGCGGCCTACCGGCGGATCGGCAACACGTACGTAGCCGTGAAGAACTACGAGGAAGCCGTCGGCGTGTATGTGACAGCGCTCAAAACGATCTACGACGCCGGCTACAAGCTGGAGTTCTACGCCGCCGTCGGCACGTGCCACATGGAGCTGGGCAATCGAAAAAAGGCGCTTCTGTCGTTCGAGCGGTTCCTCGAGACGTACGAGAAGGTGGACGCCGAGGTGCAGAAGCGCCACGCCGACCTGCATAAGCGCGTGGAGGCGGCGCGGAAGCAACTGGCGGAGTCCGACGATACCGGCGACACACATGAGTCGGATCCGGACTAGGCCGATGGACCTGCGGGAGGAGTTCGCATCACCCGGGGCCGAGTGGCGGAGCGCCCCCTTCTGGTCGTGGAACGACCGGCTCGACGAGGCCGAGCTGCGGCGTCAGGTGCGCGAGATGGCCGAGCAGGGCATGGGCGGCTTTTTCATGCACTCGCGTGTGGGATTGCTCACGCCGTTTCTCGGCGAGGCGTGGATGCGTGCGGTGGCGGCGTGCATCGAGGAGGCGTCGGCGTGTGGCATCAAGGCCTGGCTCTACGACGAGGACCGCTGGCCGAGCGGGTTCGCGGGCGGTCTGTATCCGGCCGAGCGGACGGAGCATCGTGCGCCACGGCTTCAGTACGCAACGCTTGATGATGCGGGGGCCTTCACGCCGCCGGAGGGGTGCACGTTTGCGCGGGCGTGCGCCCTCGATGGCGGCATGCCGTGCGGCGCGCTGGTCGAGCCGGCGGCGCTCGCGGGCCAGGGACCGGTGGCCGTCTTCTACGACGGCTGGCCCTCCCCTACTCCGTGGTTCAACGAGAGCTACTACACCGACTTGCTGGACGCCGACGCCGTGCGCGGGTTCATCGGGGCGGCCTATGCCCCCTACGAGCGGTTCCGGGAGGCGTTCGGCTCGGCCGTGCCGGGGATGTTCACCGACGAGCCGAGCCACGGGGTGTTTCTCTGGTCGGGCGTGACGGGCGTGCCGTGGACGCGGCAGTTGCCGTCGCGCTTCCGCGAGCGGTACGGCTACGAGCTGCTCGACGTGCTGCCGCAGCTCTTCTACCGGGTGGCCAACTACCGCAAGGTCCGGTTCGACTTCTACAGCCTCGTGGCGGAGTTGTTCGCGACGAGCTTCACGCGCCAGGCCAACGAGTGGTGCCGGACACGCGGGCTGGCGCTCACCGGGCATTTCTTGTGCGAGGACGACCTTGCCAGCGCGATCGCGTGTGCGGCGAACCCGATGCGCCACTACGAGGAGATGGACCTGCCCGGCGTGGACCACCTCGGCCCGAACATCCCGTATCTGTTGACGATGAAGCAGGTCTCGAGTGTCGCCGAGCAGCTCGGGCGCGAGCGGGTGCTCTCGGAGCTGTACGGCACGAGCGGCTGGCCCTTGACGCTCGAGCAGCAGAAGTGGATCGGCGACTGGGAGTACGCGCTGGGCGTGAACCTACGGTGCCAGCACCTGGCGTTGTACACGCTGCGCGGCTGCCGCAAGCGCGACTATCCGCCGTCCATCTTTTTCCAGCAGCCGTGGTGGCCGGCGTACCGGCTCGTCGAGGATTACTTCGCCCGGCTGGGGCTTATGCTCACTCGGGGTGCGTACGTGGCGGAGGTGCTGGTGGTGCACCCGCAGCATTCGGCCTACTGCGAGTACGCGCCGGTGGGCGGCAACGAGGCGGTGGACGAACTCGACCGCCGGCTCAACGAGGTGGCGCGGTGGCTGTGCGCGAAAGGCATCGGCTGGCATTTCGGTGACGAGTCGGTGATGTCGCGCCACGCGCGCGTGGCCGACGGGTCGCTCGTGGTCGGGCGCACAGCGTACGAGGCGGTGGTGATCCCGCCGGCGCTCACGCTATGCGCCTCGACGCTCGAGTTGCTCCAGGCGTTCGCGGACGCGGGCGGCCGGATCGTGGCCATCGAGCCGACACCGACGTTGCTCGACGGTGAGCCGAGTGCGGCAGTGCGCGAGTTCATTGAGCGGCGATGTGAGCGAATTGGACTCGACAAGGCCGCGTTCGACGCGGTGTTCTTCGCGGGCGGGCGGCCTGAGCCGTGCGTGATTTCGGCGAGCGGAAAGCTCTACTCGCACGTGCGGCGCGAGGGGGCAAGGTACATTGTCTTCGTCTGCAATACGGATTTCGAGGCGGCCCACTCCGGGACGATCGAGTCGGTGGAGCCGGCGCGGTTCGAGCGGTGGGACCTCGAGACCGGGGCGGTCGAGGAAGTGGCCGTCGCCGAGGGCCGCGACGTGGGCGGCGACATGACGAGCACGGCGCGCGTGACGCTCGGGCCCGCGGGCTCCGTGCTGGTCGCGGTGGATACGGCACTGCGGCCGTCGGGCAGCGGGCAGCGGCTTGCGACCGATGAGACGGAGGTGTTGAGAACGCTCGACGGCCCGTGGCGCCATGCGCGGCTCGGCCCGAACGTGCTGGTGCTTGATTCTTGCCGCTTCCGCACCGGCGAGGAGGCATGGAGCGAGCGGATGCCGGTGTGGAAAGCGCAGGAGGCGCTGCGCGCACGGCTCGGCCTGCCGACGCTGCGGGACAACCACGGCGTGTCGTTCTGGAAGCTCGAAGAGCAGGGACGCGATCACGTCGAGACGCCGCTGCCGGTCGAGCTGCGTTTCGACTTCCAGAGCGAGGCGGCGATCGAGGGGTGCGAGCTGCTTGTGGAGACGCCGGAGCGATACGGGCTTCGTTTCAACGGGCGGGCGCTCAAGGGCGTGGCGGATGCCGAGCGCGAATGGACCATTGACCCGTGCATGCGTCGGGTGGCGCTCGGCGGGCCGCTCGAGGCCGGGTGGAACGAGGTCGTGCTCGCGTGCGACTACACGGGCGAGCAGGAGCTCGAGACGATCTTTCTGCTTGGGGCGTTCGGCGTGTTTGACCGCGGGGGCGGTTATGCCGTCGCGCCGGAGGCCGGGGTGATTGAGCTTGGCGACTGGACGAAGCAGGGCTACCCGTTCTACGTCGGCACGATGGCATATGAGACGGAGTTCGAGCTGGACAGCGTGCCGGCGGGCCTGCAACTGGCCGTCGGCTTCGATGGCGCGACCGTGTGCCGGGTCAGCGTCAATGGGGCGGAGTGCGCCATGCTCTGGCACCGCCCCTGGGCGGCGGCGATCGGCGCGGCGGCGCGGCGAGGGCCGAACACGCTGCGGGTCGAGCTTGTGACGACGCTGCACAACATGTTCGGGCCTCACCATTACGACGGGCAGGTCGTCGCCGAGTGGGTGGGCGCGATGAAGTTCAGCGACGAGGCGCATTGGGACGACGCGTATGCGCTGCTGTCGTCCGGGCTTGAGCGGGCGACGCTCTCTGTGCCGGTCAATCGGGACATGTCGTAGAAAGATCCAACATGGAAGAGACCTCGAAACGAAAGGTGATGGCCGTCCTGGCAGGGGTGCTGATCGTGGTGGCGATCGTTGCCGTGTGCGTCGCCAAGAAAAAGACCAGCCCGCCCAAGCTCAAGACGGTGTACACGTTCTTGATCTGCGAGCGGAAGGAGTGTGGCCACATCTTCCGCGCGAAGATCAAGGTGAACCGCAAGCCGCCGTACGAGTGCGAGAAATGCGGCCACAAGAGCGCCTACCAGGTCGTGGTGTGCAACCGGTGCAACGCGTACGTGCCGAAAAAGAAGCCACGGCTCGAGGACAACGTGTGCCCATACTGCGGCAAGGGCGACGCGCTGGATCTTGTGCGCGGCAGTCCGCTGGCGCGGCCCCCGGACGACGCGACGGAGTAACGCGCTGCGCCGCGCGTCGCCGGCGCGCCGGGCCTAGTGCTCCTTGACCCAGCCGACGGCCCAGCGGCGGCGGTACTGGTGGGGAGTCAGGCCGGTGACGGCCTTGAAAGCGCGGGAGAAGTGCTGGGGTGAGGCGAAGCCCAGGCGCTCGGCAACTTCGGCGGCCGGGGCGCGGCTGCCGGCAAGGGCCGACTGCGCCATCCACACCCGCAGGGCGGTTGCGTAGGCGTGCGGCGGCATGCCGAGGGTGCGGCGGAAGAGCGTGTTGAACTTCGAGCGTGACATCCCGGCCGCGCGCGCGAGCGCCGCGACCGTCACGTTGCCCTCGGAGATGGTCTCGCTGAGCAGGCGCAGCGCGCGTTCGATGCCCCGCCGCTCGGGCTGCTCCCACTCGGGCTTGCCGAAAGAGGGATCGGCAAAGCGGGCTAGCACCTCGAGGATGGCTGACTCGACCCGGAGCGCGCGGTAGGGGCCCCCGGTCGCGTTGCCCTCGTCGTAGAGCCGCTGCCACCAATCGGGGAATCCTTTCCACGTGAGCCGGTGATAGGGCTTGAGTGACAGCGCGTCCGAAAGCCACGCTGCAACCTCGGCCCGCGGGGGGCCAGGCCCCTTGTCGAAGTCCTGGAAACCGAAAAGCGATCGGCTCTCTCGGCCGAGCAGGAAGCCGACGGAGCCTGTTCCGAAGTGCACGCCTGCGGGCCACTTGGCGCGGTGCCGCGCTTGCGGCATGATCAGCATACCGTCGCCAACGCCGACTTCGAAGGGTCCGTCTTCGGTGTACCAGATTCCGTGCCCTTCGAGCATGATGTTGATTTCCGCCCAGGTATGGCCGTGCCAGTCGCTCTCTCTGGGCCCCTTGGCCTTTCCCTCGATGATGGCGACGACGTTCGGATACTCGGGGAACGGGATATGCATCGTGCTGACGGCGGTCAGGCGGGCTTTGCGTGGCATCGCGAGCTCCTTGAGGGCTGGAAATGTAAGTCTGAAACTCCCTTTATAGTGCCCTGTGGCCAAATATGCAAGAAAACCAGACCTTTCTTCAGGACAAGTCTGGCAATGATGGCCATTCTGCCATTGTACGCCGTAGTCAAACGTAGTACCTTACACGGGAGGGTAAGCATTGTAGCAGAGGGATGTGATCATGTCAGAGCGCGCGTTCGGCTTTACGCTTATCGAGTTGCTCGTGGTGATCGCCATCATCGCCATCCTCGCCGCCTTGCTGCTGCCTGCGCTGCAAGGGGCGCGGGAGCGGGTCAAGCTCGTGTATTGCATGAATAACCTCGATCAGATAGGCAAGGGCCTCGCCCAGTACTGTGACGAGGACGACAACAAGTACATGCCGCCCGCGACGGTCGGGCGGAATACCGGCCAGGGCAACCTGACGCGGTTCCTCTATCAGGACGACGCCGGGTACGTTGATAATTTCAACTCTTTTCTCTGTCCGAAGGACGATTACTTCTGGAACAACCCGAATTTCCGTCAGAGCTACAGCTACTGGTGGGAGCACGGCCGGTGGACTCCGGAGCCGCAGCAGATCCATAAGGTGGAGGGGCTTTACATGTGGACGTTCCGGATCACCACGCAGCGGATCCACAAGGTACCCCTGGTGCACGACGGCGATCCGTGGATCAGCCGTCCCGAGGACTACGGCCAGCCCCGGCACTACAACTCGTTTCGCGAAAACACCGTGTACGACGATCTCCACGTCCACACCCGCAACACCCACTGGCCAGACGACGGCAGCGTGCCGCTGCCGCCGGGGACGCCCGGCGGGTGGGCGTACAACGCGTGGGTCGGTCCCTTTGGCTGGGGGCTCCGGCGCTCCGGGGGGCTGTTCTACTAGCGGCCCGTGTTCCCCATCGGTTCGTTGCCACCGCTTCGCGTCATGAGGCAGGTGGCCCTCCTTTGCGCTCGGTGCCGCCGATAGGCGTCGCTTGCCGGGGTGCGCCGGTGCATGCTACGGTGTCGGCCGCTCCGGGACGATGCTGATAGGGAGACACGCGCGGATGAAGAAGATCGAATGCGTCATCAAGCCGTTCAAGCTCGAAGAGGTCAAGGAGGCCCTGGGGGCCGTGCAGATCCACGGGATGACGGTGAGCGACGTCAAGGGCTTCGGGCGGCAGAAGGGCCACACGGAGGTGTACCGGGGCAGCGAGTACAAGGTGGACTTTCTGCCGAAGACCAAGATCGAGATTGTGCTTGAGGACGAGCTGGTGGATACGGCGGTCGAGGTGATCCTGGAGGCGGCCAAGACGGGTAAGATCGGCGACGGGAAAGTCTTCGTGCTCCCGGTCGAGGAGACGATCCGTATCCGGACCGGCGAGCGCGGGGGGCGCGCGGTGTAAGCCATGGTTGATGTCGTGCTCCGGGCCGAGCGGCTGCGTGCCGGCTACCACGACCGCGAGGTGCTTCACGAGGTCACGTTCGAGCTTGGCCGGGGGGAGTTCTCTGGGCTGCTGGGGCCGAACGGCTCGGGCAAGAGCACGCTGCTCAAGACGCTCGCCGGGGTGCTTCCCCCGTGGTCGGGCCGGGCCGAGTTGTTCGGCGCCGACGTGCGCACGCTCTCGCCGCGCGCGATCGCCCGGCGCGTGGCGGTCATTCCCCAGGGCGTGAGCATCCTGTTTCCGTTCAGCGTCGAGGAGGTCGTGGCGATGGGGCGGCACCCGCACCTGGGGCGCTTCGAGCGCGAGGGGCGGCGCGACCGCGAGGCGATCGAGCGCGCGCTCGAGGAGACCGAGACGGCGGCGCTGGCGCGCCGGCCGTTGGACGAGCTCTCGGGCGGGGAGCAGCAGCGGGTCGTGATCGCGCGCGCGCTGGCGCAGGAGCCGGAGCTGTTGCTGCTCGACGAGCCGACAACACATCTCGACATCAACCACCAGGTGGAGGTGTTCGAGCTTCTGGCGCGGCTCAACCGGGAGCGGGCGCTGACGGTGCTGGCGGTCTCGCACGATGTGAACGTATGCGCCGAGTACTGTCGGCGGCTTATGGTGCTGAGGGCCGGGCGGCTCGTGGCGACGGGCACGCCGCGTGAGCTGGTCACGCCGGCGCTGCTTCGGGAGGTGTACGGCGCGGCGGTGAGTGTGGTTGCGAACCCTTCGAGTGGCGCGCCGCTGATTGCGGTGCGCTCCGGCCAGAGGCGGCAATGAGGCGTGCGGATCGGCCACGGGTGGCCGCGTTTGCGCTCTGCCAGTTCCTCTTCATTTTCGCGAACTGGCTGTTCGTGGTCTACCTGCCGATCTACCTGCGCAACGAGCTGGAGCCGCCGATGTCACCGGAGCGGATCGGCGTACTCATCAGCGTCTATATGTTCACCACGCTGCTGCTGATCCTGCCGTTGGGCTATCTCTCGGACCGGGTGTCGGAAAGGCGGATCTTACAGGTCGGCGCGGGGCTGTTCGTAGCGTACGCGGCGCTGCTGACGGTCGTCCGCTCGTTCTGGGGCCTGCTCGCCGTGCAGTTGACGGGCGGGACGGGCGAGGCCATCCTGCTCATCGTGCTGCCGGCGCTCCTGTACAAGAAGCTCGGCGCCGCGCGGCGCGGCCGGAGGGTCTCGGGGTTCATCGCGGCCGGGCTGCTCGGGTGGGCGATAGCGCCGTACCCGTGCGCCCTGCTTGTCGCGAAGGCACACCTTCCTTACACGACGCTCTTCGGCATCTCGTGCGGTGTTGCTGTGCTGTTGTTTGTGGCGGTCAGTTGCCTCGAGGAGACCCCGCCGTTCGCGATTCGCATTGCCGACTACCTCCCTGACATTCGGCGGCGCGAGGTGCTGCTGGTGGTGATCGCGATCTGCGGCCTCGGCATCCACTTCGGCCAGGAGCGAACAGATTTCTCGCTGTACTTGCACAACGTCGCCCAGCTCTCGCTCCTCGAGCTGGGCTTGCTCTTCAGCCTGTTCGGGCTGTGGACGGCGGCGCTGACAACGCTGATGGGACGACTCTTCGACCGGAACACGCACCTGCTGCTGCTGGTCGGCGTGGGGCTGGCGCTCTCGGGCGGCATGCACATCGTCACGGCACATGTGAGAACGTTCGGCCTCGTTCTTGGCGTGCGGCTGCTGCATACGGTCGGCGACGTGATCGTGATCTTCTGCTACAGCATGATGGTCGCCTCGATTTTCCCGCAGCAGCGGCTCGGCGGCAACTCGGGCTTCACCTATCTTTTCCGTGCGACCGGGGCGGTGGTGGGGGCGGCCGTCGCAGGGCAGCTCGACAAAGTCTTTCCGTCGCTCCAGGTGTCGTTCGCCGTGGCGGGGGGCGCGATGATCGCGTGCGGCGCGGTGCTGCTGTTCAACTGGCGGACGCTCGCGCGGGTGTCGCGCGGGATGCGGGTGGTGGAAGGGAATTAACAGCAGGTCTTCACAGATGAGCACGGGTGGAGCGGCGAGGCCGGCGGGCCTCGCCGAGTTTTATGGCTCGGCGCTCTTGTTCCGGGGTGGCTTGGTTTCGGCGTCGGCGGATTCGGCGAGCTCGCTGAGGAGATCGATCGTGCGGCGGGCGTCGACCTCGTCGAGTCGGTCGAGGGCGAAGCCGGCATGCACGATGACGTACTCGCCGGGGGCGACGTCGGGCGTGAAGCTGAGGTTGACGGGCTGCTCGACGCCGCCGAGCTCAACGGTGCCCGTCATGCCCTCGACAGAGACGACGCGCATTGGGACGGCGAGGCACATCGCCTACTCCTTCGGCGCGAGCCGGCGCTCGAGCCATGCGTACCAGTCGTCGAGCCCCTCGCCGGTGCGGCACGAGGTGCGCACCACGTCGAGGGTGGGGTTGATGGCGCGGGCGTCGCGGACGATCGCGTTGGGGTCCACGTCGCAGTGCGGCAGCAGGTCGAGCTTGTTGAGGACCATGACGGCGGCGCGGCGAAAGAGCGCAGGGTATTTCACCGGCTTGTCCTCGCCTTCCGCGATCGAGAGGACGGCGACCACGGCATCCTCGCCGAGCTTGTAGCCCACCGGGCAGACAAGGTTCCCGACGTTCTCGATAAAGACGGCGTCGAGCTCGGCGAGCGGCAGCTCATCGAGGGCGCGGGCGACCATGTTGGCGTCGAGATGGCAGCCGCCGCGCGTGTTGATCTGCACGACGGGCGCGCCAAGGGCCTGGATGCGCTCGGCGTCGCGCGAGGTGGCGACGTCGCCCTCGATCACGCCGATGCGGGGTGCGTCGGCGAAGTGCTCGAGTGTACGCTCGAGGAGCGTGGTCTTGCCGGCGCCGGGCGAGCTGATGAAGTTGAGGACGCGCACGTTCTCTTGGGCGAAGCGCCGCGCGTTCGCCTCGGCGATTGCGTCATTGGCTTTGAGGATGTCGGCGACGATCTTGATTTCAGTCATCCGTGGGCCCTGTGCCGTTGTTTTCTTCACCCTCGATCGAGTCGAGATAGAGTTCGTTGCCCTTGAGGACGGTCACGTCGAGCGAGCCGCACGCGGGGCAGAGAAACGCGAAGTCCTCGAGGCGGCTTTCGGCGCCGCAGGCGTTGCACCGCACGGTGACGGGCACCTCCACGATCTCCAACTCGGCGCCCGCCGCGACGGTTCCCTCGCCCGCGACGTCGAAGGCGAACTCGAGCGCCTCGGGCACGACGTTGCCCAGGGCGCCGACAACCACACGGAGGCGGCGGACGCGCTTGAGCTCATGTTGCGTGGCTGCCTCGGCGACGATGTCGAGGAGCTGTCTCGCGATCGAGAGTTCGTGCATGCGCCTCCCCGAGTGCGTTGGGGCCTGCTCAAGTTGCCCTTGACCGGCCCCCGGCGTGCTGCCAGAATCACGTGCACCAGTCCGGCGTCAGCCTAGCACATTCCCCCACGCAGCGCACGAAGGGAGGTTGGTGGGCGTGAAAATCCGTCCGATTGAGGAGCGCGACATCAAGGATGTGATCGCACTGTACCACACCGTGTACGGGGACGACTTCCCGTTCAAAGAGTTCTACGAGCCGGCGTGGGTCCGCAAGGGGATCTACGACGACGGGATCGCCTGGAGCGTGGCGGAGCAGAACGGCCGGGTGGTGGGCTCGGCGGCGGTGATGGTCAACGTCGGTGATTACGACGACATGCTGGGCGAGTTCGGCCGGCTGGTCGTTGACCCGTCGTGCCGGGGCCAGGGCATCGGCGAGGCGCTGGGCCGGGCGCGGGTCGAGCGAATCGGCGAGCGAGTCGAGTTCGCCTTCGGCGAGGCGCGCGCGGTGCACACGGGCGCGCAGAAGATCATGCTGCGGCTCGGGTTCGCGCCGATCGGCTTCGAGCCGATGAAGTACAAGATGAAGCACCGAGAGAGCGCGGTGTTTTTCGGCCGGCTTTTCGGCAACGCCACGAAGCTTCGGAAGAACAATCCGCCGGTGATCAAGGCGGTCCACGCGCTTGGCGCGCGAGCGCTGGAGAACATGGGGCTCGAGCCGGACCTGATCGTCAAGGCCGAGGTGGAGCCGTACCCGTGTGACCTCGAGTACGAGATCGTCGAGATGCAGAACGACTGGTCGCACCGGCTGCTGCGGATCGAGCAGGGGCGCGTGGCCAAGACCGAGGTGTTCGGGGGGATGCACCTCGACTACGGGTTTCTCAAGATTAAGTCGGCCAACGCGACGTACCTGGTCGCGCGCGAGGGCGGTACCCCGGTGGGCGCGATCGGGTTTGCCATAGACGACATTGACCGTAAGTGCCGGATCTTCGAGCTGATCGAGTACGACGACGCGGTCAAGGGCTTCCTGCTGCGGACGGTGACCGAGCGTGCCGCGACGCAGTACGGCTGCGATTATATCGAGGTGGACGTGAGCGCGCATTCGCCGCGCCTGCAATACACGCTCGACCTGCTCGGCTACGTGCCGGTGGCGTATTGCCCCGCGATGGTGTTTTACTCGGTCGAGCGGCTCGACGTGGTGAAGATGGCGAAGCTGGTGTGCGACTACGAGCCGGGCGAGGTGAAGTTCCTCGACGAGACGAAGCCGGTGTTCGAGATCGTCAACAACAGCATGCTCCAGAAGAAGAAGGGCGTGGAGATTGGCGGCATCATGGCGCGGATCGGCATCTTCGAGGGGCTGGGCGAGGCAGCCATTGAGCGCATCGGACGGATCTGCACGGAGAAGCGCTACAGTGCGGGCGAGGTTGTGTTCGCCGAGGGCAGCACGGGGGCCGAGATGTACGTGGTGACCACAGGCTGCATCGAGGTGCGCGACTCGGCGCCGCAGGGGGGCGCGACGGCATCGGACGAGCCGGTGGCCACGGTGTGCGCCGGGGAGATTTTTGGGGAGTTTGCGCTCATTGACTCGCTGCCGCGCTCGCTTTCGGCCGTGTGCGTCGAGGACGCGCGGGTGCTGGTGATCGCCAAGCGTGATTTCGAGCACCTCATGGCGCACAATCCCCAGACCGCGTCGCAGATCTATCGCAACATTGCCGAGACGCTGGTGGGGCGGCTGCGCCGGACGAACGTGAAGCTGGCCGACCTGAAGATGAAATACAAAGAAGGATAATTCACGACCGATCTGCACAGATGTCACAGATAGGACAGGTCAGGATCTGTGTGGATCTGCGGTTCATCCCAATGCGGTACGAGGACGCGATCAATATTCTCTGCCGGATCCGGCTGTTCGGGACGAAGCTGGGGCTGGCGAACACGCGGTACCTGCTGGAGGCGCTGGGGCATCCGGAGCGCCGCTACGCTGTCGTGCACGTTGCCGGGACCAACGGCAAGGGGACGGTCGCGTCGCTCGTGGCCGGGGCGCTTGGGGCGGCCGGGCACACGGTGGGACTGTTTACGTCGCCGCACATCTCGTCGTTTCGCGAGCGGATGCAGGTGAACGGCGAGTTGGTGACCGAGGCGGCGGTCGTCGAGCGCCTCGAGCGGCTGCTGCCGATCATCGAGGAGATGGGTGAACGTGACGATGTCACGTTGCCCACGTTCTTCGAGGTGGTTACCGCGATGGCGGCGGACGTGTTCGCGGCGCGCGGGTGCGACGTGGCGGTGTTCGAGGTCGGCCTGGGCGGCCGGCTCGACGCGACGAACGCGCTCGGGGCGACGGTCTCGGCGATCACGAGCATTGGGGTGGACCATACGGCGTGGCTGGGCGAGAGTCTTTGGGAAATCGCCGCCGAGAAGGCGGGGATTATCAAGCCGGGCGTACCGGTGGTCACGGACACGCTGGCGCCGGAGGCGCGCGAGGTGGTGCGCCGCACGGCGGCCGAGCGCGAGGCCCCGCTCGTTGAGGTGGGGCGCGATATCGTTGTCGAGGAGCGCATGCCGGACCGCGAAGGGCAGACGCTGACGGTCCGGACGGCCCAGGGCACGTATGACACGGTGCGCGTGGCGCTGCACGGGGCCCACCAGGCGGGGAACTGTGCCGTAGCGCTAGGCGTTATCGAGGCGCTTGCCTACGCGGGCGTCGACGTGTCCAGGGAGGCGATCTTCACCGGCTTTTGCGAGGCGCGGTGGCCGGGACGGTTCGAGGTCGTGCCGGGCGACCCGGCGTTCATTCTCGATGCGGCGGCCAACGCGTCGGCGGCCGAGGCGCTGCGGGCGACGCTGGATGAGTTTCTCGCCGATGATGAGCGCCTGCTGCTGGTCATCGGCGTGCTCAAGGACAAGGCGTACGGCCGGATGTGCCGCGCGCTCGTGCAGCGAGCGGACGAGGTGATCGTGACCGAGCCGCAGAGCAAACGGGCGCTGTGGGCCGAGGAGTTCTTCTACACGGCGGAACGGTACGCCTTGGGCCGGCCGGTGCGGGTCGTCGCGCGGCTCGACGAGGCGCTCGCGGCCGGGCAGGCGCGGATGCGGGAGCGGAAAGGCTTCGTGCTGGTGACCGGCTCGATCTTCATGCTGGCCCAGGCGCGCGAGCTGCTCGGAGTCGCGGAAGCGGCGCAGGATTTCCGGCTCACGGAGGTGCTCGCCGCGCCAACGGGGAAGAGGTAGGCAACGCAACCATAACTGCAAGGCAAATGGGTACAACAGGGAGAACGCGAACTGCATGTGTGGGATTGTTGGATACATTGGGGCGCAGGAAGCGCAGGAGATCATCGTTGAGGGGTTGAAGCGGCTCGAGTACCGCGGCTACGACTCGTGCGGCGTCGCGGTGCTGAATCCGCAAGGGGAGCTTCTCCTCTCAAAGAAAGAAGGCAGGATCTCGAACCTGGAGGCGGAACTCAAGGGCGAGCACCTGCCGGGCACGATCGGCATCGGGCATACGCGCTGGGCGACGCACGGCGCGCCGAGCGACGTGAACGCCCACCCGCACAGCGACGGCTCGGGCGAGCTGGTGCTCGTGCACAACGGCATCATCGAGAACTATGGCGAGCTGCGCGAGGCGCTCAAAGAAAAGGGGCATACGTTCGTTTCGGAGACCGACACCGAGGTGGTGGCGCACCTGATCGAGAATGAGCTCGATCAGGGCGCCGCCTCGCTGGCCGACGCGACGCGGGCGGCGCTCAAGCGCGTGCGCGGGGCGTATGCGCTGTGCATCATGCACAAGCGCGAGCCCGACCGGCTGGTGGCCGCCCGGTGGGGGGCGCCTCTGCTGCTGGGCGTCGGGGACGGCGCCTACTTCGTGTCGAGCGACGCGGCGCCGATCATCTCGCACACACGCCGGGTGTTGTACCTGAACGACCAGGAGGTGCTCGAGATTACCCGCGAGGGGTTTGTGAAGACGGACCTCGACGGCGAGGCGCTCGAGAGCACGATCTCGGAGATCACCTGGACCGCGGAGGAAGCCGAAAAGGGCGGCTACGAGAGATTCATGCTCAAGGAGATCAACGAGCAGCCGGAGACGCTGCGCCGGACGCTCTCGGCACTCGTGGACCGCACGACGGGCGAACTGACCGTGGAGGGCGAGCCGCTGTCCGCCCGGCGGCTGCGGGCGCTCACGGACATCTCGGTCGTCTCGTGCGGCACGGCGCTGCACGCGGGCATGGTGGGCGCGTACCTGTGCAACGAGCTGTGCGGGCTCGACGTGCACACGGACTGGGCGAGCGAGTTCC
>CAZJXV010000004.1:0-39804 GCA_964550015.1 uncultured Verrucomicrobiota bacterium | reverse complement strand
CGTCCCATGCCCCGAAGGGGCGGAACGTGAGTAGCCGTAGGCGTAAGCCTACGGGCAGGAGGTGACAGATAAAGGTCCTCTTTCTCGACGGGCGACCGGCCCCGTCCGGGCCGGTCGCCCGTCGAGGAAGGTTGGTTGTTTCTCGCTCGCGGTCCGTAGGCTTACGCCTACGGCTACTCACGTGGTGCCCCTACGGGGCGTCGCGGGCACAGGTTTTTGAGCAGGCCCTTACGCCCCAGGCTACCCGCTGCCGGGCTTGCCGGCCAAGGGCGGGCCTCCGGCCCTCATGGCGGCACGATCCGGGCGAGGCCCCTTTTTCAGCAGCCTGCTAAACCGAGCGTACCCTGACGAGCGCCGAGCGGGTGCGGTCGGCGATCCGCTCGTAGTCGCCGTTCTCGAGCGCGCGGCCGTCCACGATGGCGGGGCCGACGCCGACGCAGAAGACGCCGGCGCGCAGGTACTCGTCAATCTCCTCGATCGTCACGTTGCCCGTCGGCATGAGGCGGATGTCCTTGTGCAGGGCTTTGACGGAGCCGATGTATTCGGATTTCCCCAGGTGCGAGATAGGGAAAACCTTGACCACGTCGGCGCCAAGTTGCCAGGCGCGGTAGATCTCGGTGGGCGTCGCGGCGCCCGGCATCACCACGCGCCCGTGCTCTTTGGCGTAGGCGATGATCTCCTCGTCGGTGTTGGGCGCGACGACGAAGTCGGCCCCCGCTTTGACGACGGCCTCGGCACGCTCCATGTCGGTGACGGTCCCCGCGCCGGCGACGACGCCCTTGTGGGTTTTGATCCGCTTGATGACCTTGACGTAGTCGGGCGTGCCGCAGAGGACCTCGATCGCCTTGAGGCCGCCGGCGGCCATGGCGTCCACGACGGCGAGCGCTTGGTCCGTCGTCTCCGTGCCGATAATGCCGATGATCCGTTCCTGCTCGATCAACTTGAGCGTCTTGTTCATGCCGATGCTCCGTACGCCTGCGTGTTCGGGTGGAGAATAGACCGCGGCATTATGCGCTCACGCGTGGGACCGATCAAGCAGGAACTCTCTGCGTGCTCTGCGTCTCCGCGAGAGGGAAAGAAGCTCTCGCAGAGGCGCAGAGCGCGCAGAGAATCAGGAAATGATCCAGAAGACAATCAGAGCGAGCACTTGCATGACGGCCGACGAGAGTGCCGCGCGCCACAGGCTCAGCCGGCACAGGAACCAGATGAGGGCTGTCCAGATGATGAAGACGCTGAAGAGCTGGGCGACCCACACGAAGAGGATGCCGACAGCAACGCTCAGGAGCGAGCCGACGAACGCGATGCTTGCCGCGTCGGCCACCTTGAGCCGGCGCCCGACGAGCCGCACCGACGCCCAGACGATCCCCGTCGAGATCGCCCAGATGATGCCGAGCTGGATGGCTGCCTGTGCGAGCCGCTGCATGCTGTTCGAGTCCTCGATGCTGCGGTGAAAGCGTCCGGGGCGCTACGAAAGCACTTCGTACGCGCCCCGGACCGTCCGCACGTTCCTCTGCTAGTCGTCCACGACCTCGGCTTTGACGTCCTTGGCCTTGCCTCGGCCCTTGGCGCCGGCGCGCAGGCCCGGAATCCGCTCGATCATCTCCTCCATCTTCACGCCGGTGAGCGATTCGACGACCGGCGGGAGCTGGGCGATGATCTTGGTGATGTCCTGCGTGAGCTTCGAGGCGCCGCCGCCGTCGCCGCCGGTGTTGACGATGACGATCTTCTCGGTGCGCGAGAGCGGCTCGGCGATCGCCGCGGCGAGCTTCGGCAGCGCGTCAATGAACATCTGCGTGACGGCCGCCTCGTTGTACTGGGCCCACGACTCGGCCTTCTTGCGCATCGCCTCCGCCTCGGACAGCCCCTGCGCCTTGATCACGTCGGCCTCGGCGAGACCCCTGGCCTTGGACGCTTCCGCCTCGGCCTGGCCGTCGCGGGCGGTGACGTCTGCCTCGGCGAAGCCGGTGGCCCGGGTCGCCTCGCCGCGGCCGGTCGCCTCGGTCTCGAGCTTGAACTTCTCGGCTTCGGCCAGCGTCTGGACGCGGTAGCGCTCCGCCTCGGCCGGCTTCCTGATGGTGGCGTTGAGCTCTTTTTCCCTGCGCAGGGCCTCGGCCTCCTGCACGCGCACCTGCTCGGTCTTCTGGACGACCTCGACCTGCACTTCCTCTTTCTTGACCTCCTGCATCCGCTTGAACTTCTGCAGGTCGTAGGCGAGGTCGGCGTCCGCCTTCTTCAGATTGATCGAGGCCTGGTACTCGGCCACCTTCATCTCGTAGTCGCGGTCGGCCTCGGCGATCTTCGTGTCGGCCGCGTACTTGGCCGTCTGGCCGGCCTGGTTCGCTTCGGCGCTCTTGATCGTGGCGTCGCGGTCGGCCTCGGCCTGGCCGATCACGGCGTCCCGCTTGACCTGGGCGGTGCGCGGCTTGCCGAGCGCGTCGAGGTAGCCCTGGCTGTCGCGGATGTCGCGGATCGTGAACGAGATGATTGTCAGGCCCATGTTGGCCATGTCGCCGGCGGCGACCTCCTGCACGCGCTGGGCGAACGCGTCGCGGTTCTTGTAGATCTCCTCGACCGTCATCGTGCCCAGGATCGCGCGCAGGTGGCCCTCGACCGTCTGGAGCGCAATTTGCATCACCTCGTTGCGGCCCTTGGACAGGAACTGCTCGGACGCCGTGCGGATCGAGACGTCGTCGCCCTTCACCTTGATCTGCGCGACGCCGTCCACCATCACCGGCACGCCCATGATGGTGTACACCTCCGGTGTTTTCACGTCGAGCGTCATCAGCTCGAGCGAGAGCACCTTGTACTGCTCGATCACAGGCCAGACGAAGCGCCCGCCGCCCATCGCCGTCCGGTAGCCGACGGTCTCGTACGAGCCGTCCGGCATCCGCATCTTGCGCCGGCGGCCGAAGATGATCAGCACCTCGTTCGGCCCCACCTTCACGTAGCGCTTCGCCAGCGCATACGCGAAGATGACGAACACCAGGATAGCCAGGGCTACGAGGCCCACGACGATCCCTGCGGTTGTCGCGCCGACAAGACCCGATAACAATAACCCATTCATGACGTTCTCCTCCTCTACCCTCGTGTTAACGCACGGTCGCGTTTATCTCCCGAGAATCCGGCCGGCCCGACCACCTCCGGCCGGATTCGCTTCAGTCGCTCCGCTCCAGGTCGCGGAAGCGTTCCTCGACAGACTTAGTCACCGTGAAGATCGTCTGCGCGGCGTCGGTGATCGTCACCTTTGTGCCGCGCCCGATCGGCTCACCGTCGGTGCTCCGGGCCGGGGCGCTGAAGGTCGAGCCCCGCGCCACGTACTGGATCTCGCCGACGCCGCCGGCGGGGATCGGCGTGATGACCTGCGCCTCGCGCCCGACGAGCTGGTACACGAGCGGCTCGCTCGTGGCCTCGGTGGCTGCAAAGATCTTGTTGAACACGCTCATCGAGGCCCAGGCGCCGCCGGCGCCCAGGCCGAGGCTCGGCACCAGGCTCAGGATCCCGAGCGGGATCGGCCTGGTGAGGATCACGCCGGTCAGGCCGAAGCAGGTGAAGAACATCGCGACGATCATCGGGCTGAACGGCCCGAGATGCGTCACCGAGCCGTCGAACGCGGCGAGCTCGCCGTGCTCGGCGCCATGGCCCACGTCGTGGCCCACGTCGACATCGTGGCCCACGTCGACATCGTGGCCCACGTCCACGTCATGGCCGACGTCGAAGTCGTGGCCGACGTCAACATCGTGTCCGACGTCGAAGTCATGGCCGATGTCCACCTCGTGGGCGCCGCTGACGTCGTGGTCGCCGCCGAGCGATGAGAAAAAGAACGTAAACACCGCGTAGAGCCCGCCCAGGATCAGGAAGATCAGATACACGTGGAAGAGCCCGAACGCCTTCGCGGCGACCACGTGCTCGATTCCCGCTCCGAGCGATGAAAAGAGATCAGCCATGAGCGCTCACTCCTCTTTACCTTCCGCGTCGTCGGCCGGCGGGGCATCCGGCTTGCCCGGGGCGGGCGCCTGCTTGGACTTGGCGATGCGTTCCTTGAGCAGCCTGAGCTCCTCGTCCACGTCGAAGCCCTTCTCGAGGTCGCGGAAGCGTTTCTCCATCGAGCCCTCGTGCATGTCCTGGTACGCGTCGGCCTTGAGCTCGAGGTCCTCGATCCGCTCGGCGGCGTCCTCGAAGGCCTCTGAGGCGCTCGCGGTGTCCCGGCTCGACATCACCTTGCCGACGGATTTCTGTATCTTCGCGCGCCGCTGCTGTGCGAGGAGTATGGACTTGCGGGCCTTGGCCTCCGCCATCTTCTGCTCGAGCTCGCTCAGGTTGTGCCGGAGCGAGTCCACCGCCTCGCGCTGCGCCTCGAGCTGGCGCCGGAAGTTGTCGGCCAGATCCTCGGCCCGCTTGCGGCGCCGGATGGCTTCGCGCGCGAGCTCGTCGTCGCCCTTTTCGACCGCAAGCACGGAGCGGCGCTCCCAGAGCTGGACCTCGCCGAGCTGACTCTCGAACTGGCGCTCGAGCAGCTTCTCGTCGCGCACGGCGTCCATGACCTCGGTCTTGACCTGGCCGAAGTCGGCGTCCATGGCCTCGATCAGCCGGTCCAGCGTTCGTTCAGGGTTCTCGGCCCGCGCAAGCAGGTCGTTGATGTTTGCCCGGATGATGCTTCGGACTCGCTCGATCAGACCCATTGTTCCCTACCTTACGAGCGCCCCGCCCAATGTCGTCGTTTATCGTCGAGTGTGGGCTCCGGTGAACCTGTTTCGCGGGGCCACTCGGGGCTCCACGCTCTTGTTCCTGATTCTATTGTCATGGCACACACTATTTGGTCAAAAGCTTAAGCAGTGAGAAAAGGATCCCGAACGCGAGATACCCCAATCCGGCGGCGTGGTTCCCCCGACTGTACTTTGGTGTCACCCATAGACGCTCGCGATCTCGAAAAGGGTCGTCTGCCTTCTTGTCGGCGGGCTTGTCAATCTCTCCCTCGGTCACGCGGTAGCTTGGCTCTTGTGAAGGGGGTTTGCACAGAAGCTCGAACAGCACGACTAGCAGAAGCGCAAGTTCCCGAAATATCCCCCATATCACTAGGAACGCCGCACGCCAAGCGCCTGTCGGAGCGTCTCGTTTCTCTTGCTTCTTTGGGTAGTAGTAGCGGCCGGGGTTCGCCTCAATGCGCGCTAGCCACAACCGGTGGAAAGCAAAGGCCGCGAAGGCAGGGAAGAAGCCAAACAGCAGGACATCGAGGGCCGCGCGGGGCGTCCATTTGACAGAATCTGGATCTGGCCCGGACAAGCACCAAAGGGCGAACACAGCATAGGCGAGTGGCAGAATGTTGAGGTATATCATGGACAGAAGCACGCGACTGCGGGCGGGCTTCTCGTTGACAAACGGCCAATGAAAAGCCTTCCATTTGCCCTGGACGTTCGCAACTGCTCCCCAAGCGATGGCGAAGAACACTAGGAATACCGTTTGATTTGTGTTCATGCGCAACCACCCCTTTGGTCTGGAGCTCCAGGCGTGCAGGTGTCCTCAAAGCAGGGCGCGAAGTCGTTGATGTTTGCCCGGATGATGCTTCGGACTCGCTCGATCAGACCCATGTGGCTACACCTCTGTTCCGGCCCGGTCCGGCCACGGCTCTATTGTAGGCGCGGCCGGACTGCGGGCACAAGTGCCATGAATGGCGGCGACCGCCAGGCTGCTGTTACTCGGGGGCGCCTTGGGGCGCCGGGCCGCCGGCCGCTTTGTCCTTGAGCGCGAGCAGCTCGCCCTCGACGTCCGGCTCGCCCTCGAGCTTCTTGAACTTGGCCTCGAGGGTGTCGGTGTTGAGCTCGACGATGGCTTCCGCCTCGGTCTCGATGTCCTCGATCCGCTCGGCCATGCGGTCGAACGCCTCGAACGCGCCGGTGTCCGGCATGCGGGCCACGGTCTTGTTGACCTGCTTGGCCACCTCGGCGCGTTTCTGGCGCGCGAGCAGCAGCGTCTTCTGGCGCCGGGCCTCTTCGAGCTTCAGTTCGAGCTGCTCGAGGCCCTGCCGGAGCGCCGCGACCGCCGACGACTGCTTCTCCCACTGCTCGTGGAAGCTGCGCTCGAGGTTCGCGTGGCTGTTCTTGCGGCGGATGGCTTCGCGGGCGAGGTCGTCCTCGCCCTTCTCGACCGCGAGCATCGCCTTGCCCGACCACTCCTGGGCCAGGCGCTTGTTCTCCTCGTGCTTGGCGCGGAGCTTCTTCTCGTTGGCGATGGCGACGGCCACCTGCTCCTTGGCCTCGCCGAGCTCCTTCTCCATGTCGAGAATGAGCTGCTTGATCATCTTGGCGGGGTTCTCCGCCTTGTCGAGCAGGTCGTTGATGTTGGCGCGGATCATCCGCGCGACTCTCTTGAACACGCCCATCGTTCCGCCTCCCTTTCAGCGTGTGAGGTGGTTTGTCCTCGATTCCTCGGCGGCTTGCGAGCCGCCGTTGCCGCCGTCAGATGCAACCGGCATGCCACCGGCTCGCCTCGCCGCATGGCGAGGTGCCGGTGGGCATGAGCAACATCTTCCCCTGCAGTAGGTTACAAGATTCCTATTTTCTGCAGGGTCGGCGCTCGCGCGGGCCTCGAGTGGGTCAACTACTGGTGAGGATGACCTGAAGCTGGTTGTGGTGACCAACGCGCGCGAGCGCCGCGCGCTATTCTCTGCTGATCGGGGCGCCGCCGACGTTGGGGGAGCCGCATTCCGGGCACTTCCAGGCGGCCCCGCTCGTGGGCACCCAGAGGTGGCCGCACTTATTACAGTACCACAACGCGCGCGCGGCGAACTGGCCGCAATGCGGGCAGCGGACAGGGAAGCGCTGCCCGGGTTCCATGATGACGGTGGCGTCCCGCTCGCACACAAGACATTTGACCCGGACCGTACTCGTGCGGAGCACCCTTAGCGCGACGCCGGCGGCTTCCCGGACGGGACTGTGCTTGGAGCGGGCCAGCGGGCCGATGTCGGCCACGGCGCCCCGCAGGTTTCGCTCGATGGCAAGCTCGAGCCCGAAGAGCTGCATGTCGGGGTTGTCGCTCCTGAGGTACTCCTGCACCTTGGCGACGTCCGGATTCGGGGCCAGCCGTTGGTAGCACAGCTCCTTGTAGGTGTGCGCCTCCTTGAGGTTCGCATCGCATTGGAGCGCAAGCAGGAACTCTTTGAGCGCGGCCTCGTATTGACCCTGGCGGTAGTGCTCGATGCCGCGCTGCTTGAGGGTCTCGCCCATCTGGAGGCGCCGGAACACGAAGAACAGGGTCAGGGCGAGCGCGGCCAGCAGCACACCGCACAGCGGGTAGTAAATGTAACGCTGGAAGATGTTGAGGGACCCGTGCTTGGCCATGGCGCTCCTACTTGACCGTGCGCCAGCTCCGCGGCGGCAGCCACACGAACAGGACGCGTCCCTTGATGTTGTCGAACGGCACGAAGCCCCAGGCGCGGCTGTCGGCGCTGTGGGGGCTGTTGTCGCCCATCATGAAGTAATGGCCCTCCGGCACCGTGAACGGCTCGCCCTCGAAGCCGAAGCGCCACGGCCCGACCAGCACCTGCTTGGCGCGCGTGCTGTCGGGGAGCAGGTGCAGGCCGAAGATGTTTATCAGGTAGTGGCCCTTGACGTAGCCGTGCGAGCGGTCGGGCGCGGGCAGGTAGGGCGTGTCGCGGTCGCTCCCGTCGGTCAGGCGCGTCCGGAGGTACTCGGGCATGTCGGCCCGCTCGCCGTTGACGTAGAGCCAGCCGTCGCGGATCTCGAGCGTGTCGCCGGGAAGGCCCACGATACGCTTGACGAAGTTGCGCGGCGGGTCGGCGGCGGCGAGCTTGGTGCCGTCCTCGCTCATGATCCCGGTCGTCTTGAACACGACGATGTCCCAGCGCTTCGGCTTCACGGTCCAGATGCGCCGGTCGGTGAACGGGAACTTGGGCCCGTAGGCGAACTTGTTGACCATGATGAAGTCCCCGCTGCGGCGCGGATTCGCCGAGGCGCCGTGCAGCGTCGGCTCCATCGAGCCGGTGGGGATCTTGAACGGCTCGATGATGAAGTGGCGGATGAGCAACGCGACAACGATCGCGATGGCGAGCGATTCAATCGTCTCGATCGCGTGGTGCCAGACCGTCTTAGGCGTATGGGTCCGGACTTTCTTCACCAGGGCCGTGGCGATTTTTCGTGCGTCGGTCTTGCGTCGCTCCTCGCGGGCCTTCTGGAGCTTGTCGATCTCCGTCTCGATGGCGTGGGCGGTCTCGTCGCTGATCTTGCCTCGGTAACGGCGAAGCTGAACGCGCGCTTCGCGCAGCACGTGTTTTGTTTTCATGCGCCGGAGTCGTCTCTCTGTGGTGTCAGCGGTGTGGCCGTGGCGGCACAACGAGGTTGTATCTTAGCAGCCGCGCCCCGTCCGGACAAGCCGTTCGCGGGTCAGGGCCACCTCTCGTCGAGAAAATGGGCGGCCCGTTCGGGTCGCCCGGGACACTCGTCATCGCCGCCTCGTCCTACTGGTACTGGTCGTACGGGTGGGCGAGGGCAAGCAGGCAGTAGGCGGTCACGAGCGTCTTGTCGGTCTCGAGCCAGCGCTTCTCGGTGTTGACCCAGTAGCCGTCCTTGTGCTGGCGCTTGGCGAGCGCCTCGACGAGCTCGGCGTACCAGTCGTGCTTCACGCCGTCGGCGTCGGTGATGTATTTCTGGCCGTACGCGGCGAACGCTCGCGACAAGGTATGGAAGTTGTAGTAGAGCCCCTGGAGCCCGATGGGGTGGTTCTCATCGTAGCTCCAGTGCTTCTTGAGCCATTCGACCGCCTTGACGACCCGCTCGTCGTCCTTCGCGACGTTGCAGTAGATCATGCTCAGCAGGCCGATGTAGGTCATGGACTGGTAGGAGCGGTACAGCGTTTCGCCTTCGGGGGCGTTCGGGTCCTCGCCCGCCTTGCTCTCGCCGGGCCGGTAGATGAAGCCGCCGTCGGTTTTTAGGTTCTGGCACTTCTTGACGAACTCGAGCGCCTTGCCCCAGGCGGCGTCGTCCGAGGAGAGGCCGCTGTCCTTGAGCGAGATGAGCGCGAACTGCAGGTTCGACATGTCGCCTTCGCGCTGGCCCTTGCGGTAGCCAATGCCGCCGTAGCTCGTGTCGCCCGGGCTGAGGCCCTCGCCCTCGTCTGCCTGCGCCTTCTTGACATAGGCCTGCACGGTGTCGATTTTCGGACGCAGCTTCGGGTCCTGGATCGCGGCGAGCGCGCTGAGCGCTACCGAGGTGTGGTAGTTCGCGGCCCAGTCCTCAATGTAGACGCCCCCGTCGTCCCTCACGCACGAGAGCAGAAAGTCCAGCGCCTTGTTGAACTCGTCGGTTTTCATCAGCTCGTCGCGGAAGGGGCTGGTCGCCATGGCCCGTATGGCCAGCGCGGTGACCGCGGGCTCCATGCTCTTTTCGGCGGCGAACGAGCCGTCCTCGTTCTGCTGCTTGAGGAGCCACTGGATCCCCGTGTCCATGAGGGTCTTGGCCTTGGCCTTGACGTCGGCGGCCGACGGGGCTTCGGCCGACGCGCCTTCGGCGGCCGCAACAGCCACGGCGGGAACAAGTAGCGCCACGACCAAGGACACGAGCCGAACGTGCTTCAGTTTCATGGTCCTCTCTCGCCTCCACAACGGGGTCCGTGCCCAGAATATAGCGCCGCATCTGCGATCGGTCAAGCCTGCGTCGGGGCCGGGCGCGTTGCGCGCCCTATTGACAAGACGCGGCCCCGGGCGTCTGAGTTCCCTGGACGTTGCGCCGGACGATTCATCGTGCCCTCGATTCGTCGCGCCCTCGCTTCGTCGCGCCCTGGCTTCGTTGCGCCCTCGATTTGTCGCGTTTTCCTTGACTTGGCGGAGTAGGTGGACTACAGAGCGCAGAACATCACGCGGACACAACAAGCTGGAGGCCAGGACACATGGGGGGACCGGTCAAGATCGGCCTAATCGGTGCAGGATGGGGGAGGTACCACGTTCGAAGCTACCTCGAGGATCGGGAGCGTATCGCGGTGGCAGCGATCGCTGACCTTGATGAAGAGCGCTTGCGCCGAGTCACGGAGCTGAGCAGAGCGGCGGGCGCCGAGCCGCCCAGATGCTATACGGACTATAGGACGCTCCTTGAACGAGAAGACCTCACGATCGTCGTGATCGCGCTCCCGAACTTCCTGCATGCGCCGGTCGCCGTGGACTGTCTTCGCGCGGGCAAACACGCGCTGGTCGAGAAACCGCCGAGCAACAGCGTCGAGGGCGCGCAGCACATCGTGGAGGCCGTACGCGAGACGGGCAGCCGCTGCATGATCGGCGTGACGAACCGTTTTCGCCCTGAGACCCAGCGGCTCAAGGCGATCATTGAGCGCGGTGACCTTGGGGAGATTTACTACGGCAAGACCGGCTGGCTGCGCCGGCGCGGCATCCCCGTCGGTTCGTCCGCCGGCTGGTTCCTTGACCGCAAGCGGGCCGGGGGCGGCGCGCTGATTGATATAGGCGTCCACGTGCTCGATCTGACGTGGTGGCTCATGGGCTCACCCAAACCGGCCGCGATCGCTGGCGTCGCCTACGACCATTTCATCAAAGGGCTCTCGGACGTGAAGGCCGACGTCGAGGACTTCGCAGCCGGCCTGATTCGGTTCACGAACGGCGCGTCGCTCGCCATCGAGGCCAGCTGGGCGAGCCATATTGACCATGACCGTGGCTACTCGCGGATCCTCGGCACTGCGGCGGGTTTGGATATGGACTTGCGTGCGCTTGGCGAGCGCCAGCCGCTGTGCATCTATACCGAGAAGGACGGCGACTGGTTCGACATCAACCTGCCGCAATACGAGCGCGTTGACTGGGAAGGGGCGCTGCGCAGCCAACTGCTGTACTTCGCCGAGTGCATCCGTGAGGGCAGGGACAACATGGCCAACGCCGAGCACGGGCTTGAGCTGATGCGAATGTTGTGCGGCCTGTACGAGTCTGCTAACGCGGGCCGAGAGGTCCTTCTGGTCCCGTAACCGGGATCACTCCGGGATCCCTCCTCGTTCGCCACCGTGGTTTTGCCGAGCGCCGCGTGCGTCGAGCGCAACGGCCATGCTGGGCTTGACAGCAGCAGCAGCCTGGTCTTAAGGTAGGGCGAAAGGGGATGCAGTGAGCAGGCTTTTCGTCGTGTCCAACAGGCTGCCGCTGAGCGTCTCGCGGCAGAAGGGCGAGTTCGTGTACAGCCCCAGCGCCGGGGGTCTCGCAACGGGTCTGGCCTCGGTCGGCAAGTCGCTCGATCTGCACTGGATCGGTTGGCCGGGCTTGGCGAGCGATCGTCTCTCAGACGCCGATCGGCAGTCGATTTCCAGGGCCCTTGGCAAGAAGCGCCTGTACCCGGTTTTCCTGTCGAGACGTGAGATCGAGAACTACTACCACGGTTTCTCGAACAAGACGATCTGGCCGCTGTTTCACTACTTCCCGCAATTCGCCCTGTACAAAGACCAGTTGTGGAAAGCCTACGTGAAGGCCAACCGGCTATTCTGCGATGCCGTGCTCGAACACGCCCGGCGAGGGGATCGAATCTGGGTGCATGACTATCACCTTTTGCTGCTCCCGGAGCTGTTACGTCAGCATCTGACGGACGCGAGCGTCGGGTTTTTCATGCATATCCCATTCCCATCGTCGGAGCTTTTCCGCACCCTGCCATGGCGAAGCGAGATCCTCCACGGGATGCTGGGGGCGGATCTTGTCGGCTTTCATACGTATGACTATGTGCGACACTTTCTGAGCAGCGCCTCGCGCATCGAGGGTGTGGAGCACTCACTGGGCAGAGTCGTGGTGCAGGGGCGCGTGGTGGCAGCCGACGCATTTCCGATGGGCATCGACTATGAGCGCTACGCAAGCGCCGGCGGGCAAGGCCAGGTACAGCGCGAGGTCGAGCGGATCCGCAAGAGGGTGGGCTCGGCGAAGATCGTGCTGTCCATTGACCGGCTCGACTACACGAAGGGCATTTTGCAGCGCGTCGAGGCCTTCGATCTCTTCCTCTCGGAGCATCCCCAGTACAAGCAGCATGTGACGATGATCCTGCTTGCTGTACCGTCACGCACGGATATCGATCGGTATCGCCAGTTGCGGCGAGAGCTCGAGGGCCTTGTTGGCAGGATCAATGGCGAACACGGCACGATCGGCTGGCTGCCAATCTGGTATCTGTACCGGCGAGTTCCCTTTGAGCGACTTGCGGCGCTGTACGCCGTTGCCGACATTGCCCTGGTGACGCCGCTCCGCGACGGGATGAACCTGATCGCCAAGGAGTTCGTCGCTGAGAAGCACGGTGGAAAGGGTGTGCTTGTGCTCAGCGAGATGGCCGGCGCGGCGAGCGAGCTCGGCGAGGCGATTGTCGTCAACCCGAACAACAAGCGCGCGCTGCTCGACGCGATACGCGATGCGCTTGAGATGCCTGAGGCAGAGCAGATCAAGCGGAACAAGGGGATGCAGCAGCGACTGTCTCGGTACACGGTGCAGCGGTGGGCGAAAGACTTCTTGGACGCTTTGGATCGCATGCGAGAGACGCAAGAGAAGCTGTTCGTAAGACGGCTGGATGACGGTCTGACGGCGGATCTCGTTGCCGCGTACCGCAAGGCCAGCAAGCGGTTGCTCCTTCTGGACTATGACGGGACGCTTACCCGATTCTTTAAGAAGACTGAGGACGCAGTGCCGGATTGTCAGCTACGGAGGCTCTTGGGTGCACTCGTTCGCAGCGCGGGCAACGAGGTCGTGCTGATCAGCGGTCGCGACAGGAGAACACTCGAGAGCTGGTTCGGCGAGTTAGGCGCCGCGCTGGTGGCCGAGCACGGTGCGTGGCTCAGAGAGGCGCATGAGGGGTGGAAGGCAACGGCGCCTTTGCGTCCGCAGTGGAAGGAGACGATCCGGCCGGTTCTGGATCTGCACGTGGACCGCACGCCTCGCTCCAGCGTCGAGGAGAAGGATTTCTCGCTTGTCTGGCACCTGCGCGCGTCTGATCCTGAGCTCGCCAGAGTGCGTGCGAACGAGATGCGAGACGCGGTGCACGATCTGACGGCGAACCTCGACGTTGGCATCTTCGAGGGCGAGAAGATCTTCGAGATCAAGCCGCCGGGCATCAACAAGGGGCAAGCGGCGAACCGATGGCTTGCGAGAGGCAGATGGGACTTCATCCTCGCGATGGGCGATGACTATACCGACGAGGATATGTTCGCTGTTCTGCCGGCGGACGCCTACTCGGTCAAGGTCGGCCGTGGCATCTCAAAGGCCCGCTTCTCTGTGGGTGATGTCGATGAGGCCCGGCAACTTCTAACGCAACTGGCAAGGAGCTAGCATGCTGTACCTCGAGAACTTCCGGCACATCGTTCCCGACGACACGCTCGCCGAGATCTATGCGAAGGCGCGAGGGCTATACGGGAAGCACGTTGTCCACGTCAACTCGACATATATGGGCGGAGGTGTCGCGGCTATCCTCGAGTCGCTTGTGCCCCTGATGAACGATGTGGGCCTTGATGCCGGCTGGAGGATTCTGCACGGGACCATGGAGTTCTTTGAGGTGACCAAGGAGTTTCACAATGGGCTGCAAGGTCGGAAAGTGAATATAACGTCCAGGAAGAAGGAGCTCTATCTTCGAGTCAACGAGGATTTCGGCCGGTTCACTCACCTGGACCACGATTGCGTCATCGTTCACGATCCACAACCGTTGCCGCTTATCGCCTCGTATAAGAAGCGGCAGCCTTGGATTTGGCGATGCCACATTGATCTGACCCATCCGCAGCCCGACCTGTGGGAGTACCTCAAAACCTTCCTGCTGAAGTACGATCAGGTCATCGTGTCCGACGAGAGTTACTTCAAGAGTGATCTCCCGGTGGACCAGCGGATGATGAAACCGGCCATCAATCCGCTGACCGAGAAGAATCGAGACCTGACGGAAGGCGCGGTCGCCAAATGGCTCGACCGGGCGGGGATCCCGACGGACAAACCGATCGTGACGCAAGTCTCCCGCCTCGATCCCTGGAAGGATCCAGAGGGGGTCCTCGAGATATTCGCACTCGTAAGAAAGCGGGTCGAGTGCAGGCTCGTATTCTGCTACAACGTCGCGACCGATGATCCCGAAGCGCTGAGGATCTACGAGCGCGTCCATCGCAAGGCGCGCAAGATGGTCGAATCCGGTGACGTGCTTTTCGTGGTGGGCAACAACGACACGCTGGTCAACGCCATCCAGCGCGGGTCGGACGTGATCGTACAGAAGTCGACCCGAGAGGGATTCAGCCTCGCCGTGACGGAGGCGCTCTGGAAAGCCAAACCGGTCGTTGCATCGAGAGTTGGGGGCATCCCGAGCCAGATCACGGACGGAGAAACCGGGTTCTTGCTCGATGCAGACGACAAGGCCGGCTTCGCCGATAGAATCGGTCACCTGATCGAGCACCCGGAAGACGGTAAGGCCATGGGCGAACGCGCCCGCGAGAGAGTCAAACAACAGTTCCTGATTACCCGGCTCCTTTCCGACTACCTCGACATGCTCAACGCTATGGTGGGCAATCGCGTCGGCTGACCTGGGCCGCGAACGGCCTCACGACGGCGCAGCGAAGAGAACCGGGCATCGGCTCATCTCTCAGCGTGCTCGACACGCGCGGCGGTGTGTCTTGGTGCTAGATGACCATGCAGAGCGGGCGGTCCACGCCCACGAGCCGCTCGGCGATCTGGATGGCGTTGAGCGCCGCCCCCTTGCGCAGGTTGTCGCTCACCACCCACATATCGAGCCCGCTTTCCTGGGAGATGTCTTCGCGGATGCGCCCGACGTAGACGGGGTCCTTGCCGGCCGCCATGGTCGCGAGCGGATAGAGCTGCGCGCCCGGGTCGTCCACGACCACTACGCCCGGCGCGTTGGCCAGCAGCGCGCGCGCCTCGTCGGCCGTGAGCTTGCGCTCGGTCTGCACGTTGACGGCCTCGCTGTGGCTGCGCTCGACGGGCACGCGCACGCAGGTGGCCGAGACGCGGATCGTCTCGTCGTGGAACATTTTTCGGGTCTCGTTGACCATCTTCATCTCTTCGGACGTGTAGCCATTGGGGCCGAACGCGCCCGACTGCGGAATCTGCGGGATGCAGTCGAAGGCGATCTGGTGCGGGAAGAACGCCGGCGGGTACCGGCGTCCTTCGAGCAGGGCGCGCGACTGCTCAACCATCTCGTGGACGGCCTTGGCGCCGGCCCCCGAGGTGCTCTGGTAGGTGGCGACCACGATCCGCGTGACGCGCGCCGCGTCGTGGATGGGCTTGAGGGCTACCACCATCTGGATCGTCGAGCAGTTCGGGTTCGCGATGATCCCGTTGTGCTGGGCGATGTCCTCCGGGTTGACCTCCGGCACGACGAGCGGCACGTCCGGGTCCATGCGGAAATGGCTCGTGTTGTCCACCACCACGGCGCCGGCCTTGACGGCCGCAGGCGCGAACTCCTTGCTGCGAGCGCCGCCGGCGCTGAACAGCGCGACGTCAATGCCCGCGAACGCATCGGCCGTCAGCTCCGCGACCGCCACCTGCTTGCCCTTGAACGTGACGGTCCGGCCCACGCTCCTCGACGAGGCGAGCGGGCGCAGCTCGGATACCGGGAAATCGCGTTGCTCGAGCATTGCGATCATTTCAGTGCCGACGGCGCCGGTCGCGCCAACGACCGCGACGTTATAGGCGGTCTTGTTCTGCACGGTCATCGTGTTTTCGCTCCCTGGATGGTGTCTCCGCTTTGGCTTTAGTGAACGCAGTCGTGCCGCATCGGGTTCCGCGATCGGGTGACACGGTCGAGCGACGGCTTACTTCAGGTCCTTGTTGGCGTCCGCGAGGTTTTTCTCGACGTCCGCGAGGTCCTTGTTGGCGTCCGCGAGGTCCTTCTCGGCGTCCGCGAGGTCCTTCTCGACGTCCGCGAGGAGCTCGGCCATCGGGTTGACGTGAAACTCCGGCCGCTTGGGCGGCATTGGTTCGGCGCGGCGTGGCTCCGGGCGCTTCCGCGCCTTGGGCCGCGGTTTCGGTCGCGGCTTGGCTTTCTTGATGGAGAGGTCCACCTTGCCGTCTTCGGACACGGCGGTGATCCTGGCCCGGACGACGTCGCCCACTTTCAGGTGTTCCTTGATGTCGGTGACGTACTGCTCGGCCACCTGCGAGATGTGGATGAGGCCCTTGCGCCCGTCGGGCAGACGCACGAACGCGCCGAACGGCGCGAGCCGCCTCACGGTCGCCTCGACGATCTCGCCGCGCTCGGCCAACGGGGGCGCCGTGGAGTCCGGCGCAGGCTTCTCGGGCGGTGACGGCGGTTGTGCCGGGGCCTCGGGCGCTGCCGGCGCAGGCGGCCGCGCCTCCGGCGCAGGCTGCGGCGGCGCCTCCGGCACGGTGGCCGGAGCCGGGCTGTCGGGCGCAGCCGGGGCTTCGGGCGCAGCCGGGGCGTCGGGCGCGTCGGGTTTCTGCTGGGGTTCTGGGGCGACCGGCCGATCGGCCTCAGGCGTGGGCGAGGGTTCCGGCACCCGTTCCTCTTGCGGCACCGTCTAAGGTCTCCTCTCGCCGGGTGCGCCGGGATTGACCTCGCGGGCGACGCGAGGCTTTTTCTCGAAGAAAAAGATGATTTCGCCGGGCTTGACCAAGTGCAGCTCATCGCGCGCGACGCGCTCAATGCCCTTGTCGGTATCGAGCTCGCTGATCTGGCGCTGGCATTCATGGACGCCTTCCGCCGCCGCCTCCTTGTCTTTGGCGAGCTCGCGGATGTCACGCGCGCGCTCGTGCAAGCGGCGGGTCCCCGGCAGCAGCACATAGGCACAGAGGCACACGACGGCCACTATGATGAGTGGCCGCGTGAACCGTGCCGCCGGCGAGGGAGATTTCTTGTTCATAGGGTGCCGCCGTAGAGCGCTTCGTCTCCGAGCTCTTCTTCGATGCGCAGGAGCTGGTTGTACTTGCACACGCGATCGGTCCGGCACACGGAGCCGGTCTTGATCTGGCCCGTGTTGCACGCGACCGCGAGGTCGGCGATCGTCGTGTCCTCGGTCTCGCCGGAGCGATGGCTGATCACCGCCGTATACCCTGCCTTGTGCGCCATGTCAATGGCGTTGAGCGTCTCGGTCAGGGTGCCAATTTGGTTGACCTTAATCAAGATCGAATTCGCCACCCCCTGTTCGATGCCGCGGGCGAGCCGCTCCGTATTGGTCACGAACAGGTCGTCCCCGACGAGCTGGACGCGCTTGCCGCAGCGCGCGGTGAGCTCCTTCCAGCCGTCCCAGTCGTCTTCGGCGAGCCCGTCCTCGATGCTCACGATGGGGTACCGGTCCATGAGGCCGAGGTAGAACTCAATCATTTCGCCGGCGGAGCGCTCGACGTGCTCCTCGGCGCGGAGCATGTAGGTGCCGTTCTCGTAGAGCTCGCTGCTCGCGGGGTCGAGGGCGATGAAGACGTCCTCGCCGGGCCGGTAGCCGGCCTTCTCGATCGCGTCGATGATGACCTGGAGCGCCTCCTCGTTGGAGCCGAGGTTGGGCGCAAAGCCGCCCTCGTCGCCCACGGCGGTGCTGGTGCCCTTGTCCTTGAGCACCTGCTTGAGGTGGTGGAAGGTTTCGGCGCCCATGCGCAGCGCCTCGCGGAAGTTCGGCGCGCCCTTCGGGACGATCATGAACTCCTGCACGTCCACATTGTTGTCGGCGTGCGTGCCGCCGTTGATGATGTTGATCATCGGCACGGGGAGGGTCCTCGCATTGACCCCGCCGATGTAGCGGTACAGCGGCAGGCCGGCCGAGAGCGCGGCGGCCTTGGCGGCGGCGAGCGACACACCCAGAATGGCGTTGGCGCCGAGCTCGCCCTTGTTCGGCGTGCCGTCGAGCGCGATCAAGACCTGGTCGAGGTCCACCTGCTGCGTGGCCGGCATGCCCTGGACTTCGGGCGCGACGATCTCGTTGACGTTCGCGACGGCGCGTGTCACGCCCTTGCCGAGGTAGCGGTCCTTGTTGCCGTCGCGGACCTCGACCGCTTCATGTTCGCCCATCGACGCGCCGGCCGGCACGGCCGCGCGGCCGACGCTGCCGTCGAGGAGCGTGATCTCGACTTCGAGCGTCGGGTTGCCGCGGGAATCGAGGATCTCGCGTGCGAGCACGTCGATGATCTCGCTCATGGTGCCTCCGTGGGACATGCGTCCCGCGATCCAGCCAAGCGCCACTATAGGCAGCAGTCCAGCCGGGCCGCAACAGAATAATGGCCGTCGGCGGAATGGGCGCAGGCTGAATGGCTCGTGGCTCAACGCCCGTCGGCGTTTTCTGCCGCCTTCTCCGCCGTGTTCTCAGATGGTTGCTCCGGCAGCAGTGCCTTGTAGACCGCCTTGCGGTCGAGGCCGCGTACGGCGGCCGCGTACCGAATCGCCTCCTTGCGCGGCACGTCGAGCGCGCGTGCGAGCGCGGCCACGTGCTCCGCGAGCGGCACGTCGCTCCAGTCTTCCCCAGTCGTGCAGCCGCCGACGACGATGACGATCTGGCCCCGGTGCTCGAGCGAGGCGGCGCGCCCGGCCAGCTCGCTGAGCGGCGCGCGGACGACGTCCTCGTGCAGCTTCGTCAGCTCGCGGCACAGCGCCGCCGGCCGGTCACCGAAGAGCGCGTGCATGTCGGCGAGCGTGTCCACGAGGCGATGGCCCGGCTCGAAGAAGACCAGCGTCGCGGGCTCATACTGAAGCTCGAAGAGCGCCTTGCGCCGGGCGCTCGCTTTTGCGGGCAGGAAGCCCGCGAAAAGGAACCGCGTGGTCGGCAGGCCGGAGACCACGAGCGCGGCAAGGATCGCCGACGGACCCGGCACGATCTCGACGGGGACGTCCTGGTCGATGGCGGCCCGGATAATGGCAAAGCCCGGGTCCGACACGCCCGGCATTCCCGAGTCGCTCACGAGCGCAATGCGCTTGCCCTGGGCGAACAGCCGTCGGAACTCGGCGGTACGCTGCGCCTCGTTGAACGTGTGGTAGCTCACGCGCGGGGTGGGGATGTCGAATGCGCTGCAGAGCTTGGCCGTGTGGCGGGTGTCCTCGCAGGCGATCAGGTCGGCGCGGCGCAGCGCGTCGATGGCGCGCGGCGCCATGTCGTCGAGGTTGCCGATGGGGGTGCCCACCACGATCAGCGCCGGCCCGGCGCCCATGCTACTGCTCCTCGTTGCGCATCGCCTCGGCCGCCGCGATCCGGCGCGAGGTGCTCGGATGCCCGTGCAGCAGCGCCTCCACGACCCGCGACGGCTCGGTGTCGGCGAGGTTGCGCACGGCGAGCCGGCGCATCGCCGCGATGAACGCGTCGGGCTTGCGCGTGAGCCGGACGGCGAAGCGGTCGGCCTGGCGCTCGAGCGCGCGCGAGAACGCGTTCGTCGCCGGCATGGCGACGATGGCCATGACGAGCAGGGCGCCGGCGAGCACGGGGAACGAAGCGACGTCGGCGACGCCCTCGAACCCGAGTTTCACGACGAGCGCGTGCAGCACGACGGACGCGACGAAAAACCCCGCAAACGTCGCCACCGCGCCGGCGCCGATGAGCTTCCAGATGTGGTGGTGGTAGTGGTGGCCCAGCTCGTGCGCGAGCACCGCCTCGATCTCGTCGTCCGTGAAGTTCTCGAGCAGCGTGTCGCCGAGCAGCACGCGCTTGGTGTTGCCGAGGCCCGCGAGCATCGCGTTCGCCTTGACGGTCTTGGCGCCGAGGCCGAGCTTCTCGACCGCGATCACGCTCATTTGCACGCGCTCGGCGAGGTGCCGGAGGCGTTCGGCCAGTTCGTCGTTGTCGAGCGGCTCGCGCTTGTAGAAAATCGGGATCAGGAGCACGGGCGCCAGCTTGGTGAGGACCACGACGAGCACCGTCCACGCCGCCGCCGCCCAGAGCCACCAGTGCGCCGGCGTCGCCCTGAGCAGCGCGTACACGAGCTCGAGGAACACGACGAGCAGGACCATGTTCAAGCCCATGGATTTGAACTCGTCGCTGATCCAGTCGAACGACGATTGGCGCGACAGCCCGAACCGCAGCTCGTAGATGCGGTCCCAGAAGTGGAGCGGGATCAGGATGAGGAAGTAGTACACGATCGTCACGATGATACCGTAGAAGGCGACGAGGGCGAATGGGTTCTCGCTGATCCGCTGCTCGACGAAGAGTTTGAGGTTCTGCGAAAACCCGAGGAAAAGAAACAGGACGAGGGCGAGCACGGTGGCGAGAATGTCGAGGAGAAACAGGCGGTTGTGGATCGCCTCGTAGCGCTTCGCGTCGGCGCGTTGTTCTTCCGTCTGTTCGGGGGCGGGTCCGATGTCCGCCGGCGGGGTCGCGGCGGGCCGATCGTCGCCCGGTTCGTCCTGCGGCGGCGGTTCGTCCTGCCGGGGAGCGGGTTCCTCGTCGGGCGCGGTCTCGTCCGCTTCCTCGATTTCGGCATCAACGACTTCGGCACGCTCGTGGCGCTGGAACTGCCTGACGATCCGCGCCTCATCCACCTCCTCGGCCTCGTCGGCCTCGTCGGCCTCGTCGGCCTCCTCCACGTCGTCGACGTCCTCGACGTCCTCATCAACGTCGTCGAAGGCCTCTTCGACGGCGTCCTCGGGGGAGTCCTGGCGGTCGGGTTCGTCGCCGAAGAAGTCCGGCTGGTTTGTGCGGCCGGGCCGTGGAGGGTTGCTGGCCATCACGCACCTACTCGTTTCGCGAGAGCCGCAGGACTTCGATCCGGGTCAATGCACGGTTCAGCGCGGCCTGCGCGCGCGCCATGTCGGTCTCTCTCTCGCGTTCGGCGACGCGTTCCTTGGCGCGCCGGTGGGCATCGCGCGCGCGCTGCTCGTCAATGTCCTCGGGGCGCTCGCACGCCGGCGAGAGCACCTCGACCTGATCGTCTCGGATTGTAGCGACCCCGCCGTGAATGCTCAAGTACCGGTTTGTGCCGTTCGCCGTGTAGCCGGCGACGCCGGAGCGCAATTGCGCAACGGTCTCGTGGTGGTCGAGCAGCACGGTGAAGTCGCCATCCAGGCCGGGGAGCGTCACGGATGCCACGTCGGCCTCGACGAGAAGGCCCCGGGGCGAGAGGACGCGCAGTGTCACGGTGCCGGCGCCTCGCTGTTCGTCGTTGGCCATCGCGCTCATCCGCTGAGCTGCTTCGCCTGCTCCACGGCCTCTTCGATCCGGCCGACCATGTAGAAGGCCTGCTCGGGCAGGTGGTCCCACTTGCCGTCCACGAGCTCGCGGAAACCGCGCACGGTCTCCTCGCGCGGCACGTAGCGGCCGGGCCGGCCGGTGAACGTCTCGGCGACGAACATCGGCTGCGACATGAACCGCTGGATGCGGCGCGCGCGCGCCACGATCGTCTTGTCCTCGTCGCTGAGTTCGTCGATGCCGAGGATGGCGATAATGTCCTGCAGGTCCTGGTAACGCTGGAGGATCTTCTGCACGTCGGTGGCGGTGCGGTAGTGGTCCTCGCCGAGCACGCGCGGGTCCAGGATGCGGCTCGTCGAGGCGAGCGGGTCCACCGCGGGGTAGATGCCGAGCTCGACGATGCGGCGCTCGAGGTTCGTCGTCGCGTCGAGGTGGGCGAAGGTTGTGGCCGGCGCGGGGTCGGTGATGTCGTCCGCGGGGACGAAGATGGCCTGGATCGAGGTGATGGCGCCCCGGGTCGTCGAGGTGATTCGCTCCTGGAGCTCGCCCACGTCGGTGCCGAGCGTGGACTGGTAGCCCACCGCCGAGGGCATCCGCCCGAGCAGGGCCGAGACCTCCGAGCCGGCCTGGATGAAGCGGAAGATGTTGTCGATGAAGAGCAGCACCTCCTTGCCCGTCTCGTCACGCAGGCTTTCGGCGACGGTGAGCGCCGTGAGCCCGACCCGAAAGCGAGCGCCCGGCGGCTCGTTCATCTGGCCGAAGACGAGGGCGGTGCGCGCCAGCACGCCGGACTCTTTCATCTCGAGCCACAGGTCGTTGCCCTCGCGGCTGCGCTCGCCGACGCCGGCAAAGACCGAGTAGCCGCCATGCTCGGTGGCGATGTTGCGGATCAGCTCTTGAATAATGATCGTCTTGCCGACGCCGGCGCCGCCGAACAGGCCCACCTTGCCGCCCTTGGCGTAGGGCGCGACGAGGTCAACGACCTTGATGCCCGTCTCGAAGATCTCGCCGACCGGCACCTGCTCCTCGAAGCTCGGCGACGGGCGGTGGATGGGCATGCGCGGCGCGTCGGCCGGGATCGGGTCGCCGCCGTCGATCGGCTCGCCGAGCAAGTTGAAGAGGCGGCCGAGCGTCGCCTCGCCGACGGGCACCGCTATCGGGCCGCCGGTGTCGATCGCATCGTCGTCCCGCACGAGGCCATCGGTGGAGTCGAGCGCGATCGTGCGCACGGTGTTATTGCCGAGGTGCTGCTGGACCTCGCAGATGAGGTCGCCGCCGGTCCGGCGCTTCATCTTGAGCGCGGTACGGATTTCGGGCAAATGGTCCGAGTCGAACTGCACGTCCACGACGGGTCCGAGCACCTGCGTGATCTTGCCGATGTTCATCAATGCATTCTCCAAGCGGTCCGGTCCGTGTCTGGGCGCCCGCGGCGCCCGTTACTTGAGCGACTCGCTGCCGACGACGACCTCCAGGATTTCCTTGGTGACGGCCGCCTGGCGCGTCCGGTTGTAGAGCAGCGTGAGGGCGTCGATCATCTCGCCCGCGTTGTCCGTCGCCGCCTCCATTGCGTTGCGTCGCGCGCCCTGTTCGCTCGCCGCGGCCTCGAGCAGCACCTGGTAAAGCCGGGCGGTGACAAGCTCCGGCAGGAGCATCTCGAGGTGCTCGTTCGGCGGCGGCTCGTGCTCGGCGAGGCTCAGCGCGCCCGCGCCGGTGAATTCGAGCTCGACCGGGATGAGGCGCTCCTCGATCAGCCGCTGCTGGAGGGTCGAGACGAACCGGTGGTAGAGCACGACGACTTCGTCCACCTCGCCGCGCAGGAACATCCGGATCAGTGCTCGCGCGATGGTCGCCGCCTGGCGGTAGGAGAGACCCTCGAGGATGCGGACGTGCTCGGCGAGCAGCTCGACGCGCTGCTTGCGGAAGTGCTGCACGCCCTTGTGGCCGACGGCCACCACGCGCGTGGCGGCGTGGCCGGCGCGCAGCTTGTCGGCGCGCGCGAGCGTGCTGCTGTTGTAGGCGCCGCAGAGCCCGCGCTCGCCGCAGACGACGACGAGACAGCGCGACCGCACTTCGGGGCGCGGCCGTGCGAGCGGCGCCTCGAGCGGGGTGAGCATCGGGTCGAGGCGCTCGACGACGCCTCGCAGGGCCCGGGCATAGTCGCGTGCTTTCCGCAGCTTCGCGTCGGCGCGCCGGAGCCGGGCCGAGGCGACCATCTCCATCGCGTTGGTGATTTTTTGGGTCTTGCGCACGCTCTTGATGCGGCGTCGTATGTCGCGTAGGTTCGCCATGCGGTCTCAGCTCGTGTGGCGGGTTTCCAGCCGCCGATTGATCATCAGCCGGTCTCCGTGTCGTCGGCTTCGGCCCTTTCGGTCGGGGCCGTTGCGTCGGGTCCGGGCTGGGTTTGTTCTTTGCCCTCGCCGCTTTCCAGGACGGTGGTCGAAGCGAACGTGCGCTTGAAGGCGCCGATCGCCTCCTTGAGCTTCGCTTCGAGGGCCTCGTCGAGCTCGAGTTTCTCGACGAGCTCCGCGCGCGCGTCCGCCCTGGCGTTGGCGATGAACTCGAGCAGCTCGCGCTCGAAGCGCTGAATGTCCTCGATCGCCACGTCGTCGAGGAACCCGTTGACGACGGCGAAGATCTGCACCACCTGGTCGGCCACGTGCATCGGCTCGTACTGGCCCTGCTTGAGCACCTCGACGAGGCGGCGCCCGCGGGCGATCTGGGCCTGGGTCGCCTTGTCGAGCTCGGAGCCGAACTGGGCGAACGACTCGATCTCGCGGTACTGCGCCAGCTCGAGCCGCAGCCGCCCGGCGACTTGCTTCATGGCCTTGACCTGGGCGGCGCCGCCGACACGGCTCACGGAGTTGCCGACGTTGATCGCGGGCCGCACGCCCGAGAAGAACAGGTCGCTCTCGAGGTAGATCTGCCCGTCGGTGATCGAGATCACGTTCGCGGGGATGTACGAGGCGATCTCGCCCGCCTGGGTCTCGATGATCGGCAGCGCGGTGAGCGAGCCGCCGCCGAGCTCGTAGTTCATCTTGGCCGCGCGCTCGAGCAGCCGGGAGTGGCAGTAGAAGATGTCGCCCGGATACGCCTCGCGTCCCGGCGGCCGGCGGAGCAGCAGGGACATCTGGCGATAGGCGACCGCCTGCTTCGAGAGGTCGTCGTACACGACGAGGGCGTGCTTGCCGTTGTCGCGGAAGTACTCGCCGATGGCGCAGCCGGCGTAGGGCGCCAGGAACTGCATCGGCGCCGGATCGGCCGCCGAGGCGTTGAGCACCACGGTGTCGTCGAGCGCGTTGAACTCCTCGAGCCGCTGTACCACGGACGCCACGGACGACTTCTTCTGACCGATGGCCACGTAGATGCATGCGACGTCGGTGTCGCGCTGGCTGATGATCGCGTCGACGGCCAGCGCCGTCTTGCCCGTCTGGCGATCGCCGATAATCAGCTCGCGCTGGCCGCGGCCGATCGGCACCATCGAGTCGATAGCCTTGAGCCCCGTCTGGAGCGGCTCGCATACCGGCTGCCGGGTCACCACGCCGGGCGCGATCTTCTCGATCGGCGAGGTGGCCTCGGTGTGAATGGGCCCCTTGCCGTCGATGGGCTGGCCGAGGCTGTTGATGACCCGACCGAGCATCGCCTCGCCCACGGGGATCTCGACGATGCGGCCCGTGGTGTGCACCTCGTCGCCCTCGCGCACGTGCACGTCGGAGCCAAGCAGGATCGCGCCGACGTTGTCCTCGCTCAGGTCGAAGACCATGCCGTAGACGTCGCCGGGGAACTTGATCAGCTCGCCCGCCATCGCCTGGTCGAGCCCGTGGATTCGCGCGATCCCGTCGCCGACGAGGATCACCCGGCCCACTTCGCTCACGTCGAGAAACTTGCCGTACTTCTTGATCTGATCGGCCAGGATGCTTGTGATCTCTTCCGGTTGAATCTTCACCATCACGTTCCCTTTATCAGTGCCTCTCGCAGGGACTCGAGGTTGCCTGTGACCGTCGCGTCGAACACCGTATCGCCCACCCGCACGCGGAGCCCGCCCAGGAGCTCCGGCTTTACCTCGACGCGGGGGACGAGCGTCACCCCGAGCCGCTCGCCGAGGCGGCGCGCAAGCCGGGCCGTCTCCTCGTCGGTGAGCGGCACCGGCGATTCCACGTGTGCGACGTCCTGGCGCCGGCGCAGCCGGACCAAGTCCGCCAACGCCGCCGTGAGCTCGGGCAGCAGGGCGATCCGCTCATTCTGCACGAGCAGGCCGAGGAAGTCGCGCACGAGTTTGGGCCACTTGGCGCGGTCGGCGATCCGTCCCATCATCTCGGCCCGTTCCTCGACGGGGATAAACGGATTGAGCATCACGCGGCGCAGGTCGCGGCTCCGACGCCAGAGCTCGGCCGCGTCGCGGACCTGTTCGCAGCCGCGATCGGCGTGCTCGTCGGGCAGCTCGTCGAGCAGGGCGTGCGCGTAGCGTGTGGCGAGCGCGTAATTGCCCATCGTCTTCGTTTTCGCCTTCGAGTCTAGAGCCGTTCCGCTTCGTCCAGGTAGACCGTGGTGGCCTTGCGCTTCTGCTCGGCGCTCAGCTCGGTGCGCAGGACCTTCTCGGCGACTTCGACCGCCAGGGCGCCCGCGCGCTCGCGGAGCGCCTCGCGGGCGATGTCCGCCGACTGCGCGATGTCCCGCTTGGCTTTTTCGACCACGTGCTCGGCCTCGGCCCTGGCGCCGTCGAGGATGCGTTCGCGTTCGCCCCGGGCGATCTCGCGCGACTGGGTGCGGATCTCGTACGATTCGCGCCGGGCGCTGTCGAGCTCCTGCTGCGCGTCTGTGCGGTCGGCCTCGGCCGCGGTCCGGGTCTCGCGCGCCTGGTCGAGTTCGTGCTTGATCGTCTTGGCGCGCTTGTCGAGATACGCGAGCATGGGTTGAAACAGCTTCTTGTTCAGGAACGCGACGAGGAGCAGGAAGCTTACGATCTGGAACGCCATCGTCGTGTTCAGATAGACAAGCGCAAGGGCCTGGACGGGCTGGACGGTGTGAACGGCGTGCATGATCGGTGCCGCAGTCATGGTTTTCTTCCTAGTCGTTCTCCCGTGGCGTCGGCGCCTACTTCTTGATGACGAACATGAGCAGCAGCGCCACGACGAGCGAGTAGATGCCCGTGGACTCCGAGACCGCCTGGCCGATGAGCATCGTGCGCGTGATGAGGTCGCTCTTCTCCGGGTTGCGCGAGATGCCTTCGCAGGCGCGCCCCGCCGCGTAGCCTTCGCCCACGCCCGGGCCGATGGCCCCAAACCCCATGCAGATGCCGGCGCCCAAAAGGGCCATGGCACGGATGAGGTCGCCGCTGACTTGCGCGATGAGAGGTGGCATTGTCCTGTCTCCTTTGCTTGATGTCGTATGTGTGACTCAGTGTGTTCCTTACACGGCAAAGATCAACATGATGGCGATCACAAGGGCGAAGGTGCCCGGCGACTGCGCCACCGCCTGGCCGATGAGCATCGTGCGCAGGATGGCCGGTCGCTGGTTCACGTTGCACGCCACGCCGAAGGTGGCATACATCGCCGCGGTGCCGCAGCCCAGGCCGGCGCCGATGGCGCCAAAGCCCATACAGAGCCCGGCCCCGAGCAGCTTGCACACGGCGACGATGTCCGACGACACCGACGGTTCGAACGCCAAGAGCAGCGCGATGACGAGCGCAAAGACGCCCGACGATTGGGCGACGCTCTGGCCTACGAGCATCATGATGGTCACGTCGTTGCCCGTGTCCGGCCGGCGCGCGACGCCGCGGCACGCCATCGCGTTGGCGAGCCCGGCGCCGATGCCCGGTCCCATCGCGCCAAAGCCCATGGCAAAGCCCGCGCCGAGCCGGGCCGCCGCGCCCGACAGCCCCTGTCCGGGTAACGGCGCGAACAGCAGCGCAAAGGCCACCAGCAACGCGAAAATCGCCGCCGTCTCGGTCACCGCCTGTCCGATGAGCATCGTCTTGAAGATCGCGTTGTAGGCGGTGGGCTGCCGGGCCGCGGAGCGCGATGCCTCGGCGCCGCCGATGCCGATGCCGATGCCGGCGCCGATGGCGCCCATGCCCATCGCGAAGCCCGCGCCCACGTAGGCTGAAAGGGTGACGACGCTTTCCACCGGCACGGCCACGGCCTATTCCTCCACCGGCATCTTGATCGCGATGTAGACCATCGCCAGCATGGCGAACACGAACGCTTGGACCAGCCCGACAAACAGCCCCAGAAACAAATCCAGCGCGACGCGCACGAAGACGCCGAGGGGCAGGAAATACACCACCCGCATGAGCAGCGAGACGACTACCATGATCACCACTGTGCCGCCCAGGATGTTGCCGAAGAGGCGGAACGAGTGTGAGACCAGCTTGCCGAGCTCGCCGAGGATCCCGAGGAGCACGCCGGGGAAGTATTTCACGATCGGAATGTCAATCTCGCAGTAGGTGCTCCTGAAGTACTCTTTGAAGCCCGCGTACCTGATGCCGGCGGCGTGCGCGGTGAAAAACACGATCAGCCCACAGCCGAGCGTCGTGTTCAGGTCCGCCGTCGGCTCCTCGATGTGCGGCAGCTTGGCGATGAAGGCCAGCCAGTGGCCGTCCGGCACCTCGATGGACCAGGTGAGAAACTTCTTGCCGACGACGTGCACGTTCGGCTCCACCAAGGCCACGATCGAGCCGATGTACACGCCGAGGTACTCCCATACCCTCGGCAACATGCCAAGCCAGTTCGAGATCAGGATGAAGATGAACAGCGTCGTGACAAGGGGGAAGTACTTGCGCGCCTTCGACCCGAGCGTGTCCTTGGCAAGCCCGTCGAAGAAGCCGACGATGAGCTCGCCCGCGCCCTGCACGCGCGAGGGGACTTCCGAGAATCTCCGCGTCGCCCGGTGCGCGAAGAGCAGGATCAGGCCGAAGACGATCCAGGAGAACAGCAGGCGGTAGAAGAACAGGGCCGTGAGCGGCGGCTGCGCCTCCTCGGCGCCTTCGGCCGCCTCCAGGTGCACCGTGCCGGTGGCCAGGTCTATGTAGGGGGGGTGCTCGCCGATTTCGCTGAGCGGGTCGTGCGCCTGCCGGGCCGTGTGCTTGGGCGCGACGCCGGCCAGCACCACGGGCAGCACGATGATCGCCACGAGTATCCAGAACGTGCGCTTGCGCATCCTACCTCTCGGCCTCAGTGGGAGCCGCGGCCCCGCGTCGTCCCAGCAGCAGCCCGTGGGCGAGCAGCACGGGGTAGAGGCTGAAGCAGCCGGCGGCGGCGGCGATGAGGTTCCACTGCCTGTACCACACGCCGACGCCCCCGGCGAAGATCACGCCCAGCCGGACGAACGTGCCGAGCACGGCCACGCGGCTCCGGCCTCCTGAGCGAAGGAGCGCGGCGTTGAACCGCGTCATCAGGTCGAAGTTGATCAGCCCGATGCAGAGCCCAAAGGCGAGGGCCTTGACGATGTCCCAGCGGCCGGCCGCGATCGCCACCAGCAGCGGCAGCAGGACGAGCCGAATGGTCCACGCTACGATGGAGCGCTTGAAGAACCTGATGTCATCTCGCATTCTCACCGCTTGTCCTTCGGCACGAGGAGCCGATACACCTGCAGAAACCCGGCCGCGATGCCCGCGAAGAGGAGCACGAGGCTCAGCACGGGGCCCGTGTGAAGCCACCGGTCGAGCAACACACCGGCCAGCAGACCCCCGCCGATGCACGCGACGAGCACCACGCCGACCTCGCCAACGAGCGCCAGGTATCGCCACTGCCCTTCAGGCATGTCCAGAGGCCCTCTCAGCCGGCCCGTCGTGTGTGTCGGGACGGGGCTCGTCAGGACGGGGCCCGTCAGAACGGGGACCTCTCCGGCAAAGGGAGAACGTGCCAGAGATCCCGGACGCTCCACGCTACGCATGGCTCCCGTTCAAGTCAATTCCAAAGGGCCCGAGCCGCGGTTGCCTCAGTCTCGGTCGGCCACCTCGACACCGATGCGTGCCAGGATACGGTCCAGGTCGTTGAGGGAGTAGTACTCGATCTCGATCCGACCACCCTTTCCCCGCTCGACGATGCTGACCTTTGTCCCGATGGCCTGGCGGAGTTTTGCCTCCAGTTCGGCCACATGGACGCTCTTGGCCGCGGGCTTCGGCCGGGTCGGCGGCTTGGGCCAGGGCCTGGCGCCCGCCACCAGGGCCTCGACTTCGCGCACGGACAGGCCCCGCTCGACGATGCGCCGCGCGATTTTCTCCTGGTCGAACGCGGTGATCGCGCCAAGCAGTGCTCGCGCGTGGCCAAAGGTGATCTTGTCCTCGGTAATGAGTTTCTGGACCTTCTCGGGCAGCGAGAGCAGGCGAAGGTAGTTGGCCACGCTCGCGCGGTCCTTGCCCACGCGCTGCGCCACCTCGTCCTGGGTGAGCCTGAAGCGGGTCGTCATCTGGTGGTAGGCGCGCGCGTGCTCGATCGGGTTGAGGTCGTCGCGCTGGATGTTCTCGATGAGCGAGAGCTGGAGCGCTTCCTCGTCGTTCGCCTCGATCACCAGCGCGGGCACCGTGTCGGCCCCGGCTTTCTTGGCCGCGAGCAGCCGGCGCTCACCGGCCACGAGCTCGTAGCCGTCGTCGCGGCGGCGAACGGTCACCGGTTGGATGACGCCACGCTCCTTGATCGAGCGGGCGAGCTCGTCGAGCTTGGCGGCGTCGAACGAGGTCCGGGGCTGCAGGGGGCTGCGTTGGATTTCCGCGATCGGCAGCTCCAGCACCTCTCGACCCGGCGCCGTCAGCTCGTCGGCATCGCCGATCAACGCCTCCAGGCCTTTGCCCAACGCTTTGCGCGTCATCGTCTCTCCTCGCGCGACTTCAGGTGAATGTCTGAATGTCCTCAGGTGAATGTCCGCTCCTCGTGTTGCACGGTACCAGAGGCGCCGGGCCGGCGGCAACGCAAATCTTGCCGTGGGCGTGGCGGCCGCGCGGCGACGCCGCCGGGGACCTACGGGGGCTGTTGAAGAACTCCCTCTATGTAAGCCTTTCAGGCTATGGTTTGGTTTGTTGCGGGCCCTGTACCCAGGGTTGCGCTTTGCCCCTCGGCACCCTCGGGGCAAAGCTGACCCTGGGCTGTTCTATGAAGCCCCTACGGGGCAAGCGCCACGAAGGCAACGCCTGGCTTTGTCAATAGGCACTTACGGCCCGCCCGAAACCGGGCGCCACCGGGGCCCGGGCCGCTCGAGCTGGCGCGTATACAACATGAAGTCTATGACTTTGTCGCTCACCCGCTGCTCGCGCAGCCGGAACACGTCGGCGGCCAGCAGGTAGAACACGGTTTCGGTCCGCGCAATCTCGGCGATGACGGCCTCGTCGGGCACGCCCGCCGCCTTGAGACCGATGACCTCGTCGATCGTCATCGGCATCGGTTGGTACAGCCTGACGGCGGTCACCATCTCGAGCATGAAGTCAATGACCTGGTCGCTCACCCCGGCGTCGCGCAGCCGCCCCACGTCGGCCGTCGTCAGCGGCAGTGCGCGCCGCGATTGCCTGAGCGCCCAGATGATCTGCCAGTCGGTCTCGCCCTCCTTGGCCTTGGCGATGACCTCGTCGAGCGAGATCGGCACCGGCTCCGGCGGCACCGGCACGACCATCACCGGCTGTTCCTGACCGCAGCCGCCGAGCCAGAGCGCCGCACACGCGCACGCCGCGAGGGCGCCGACCTTCCAGCCGTTTGATCTTCGCACGTTCATAATCACCCTCCGTCCAAGTCGTCTTCCATCGTTCTTTATCATCCTACAACAAATCCGTTGCCGTGCAAGAGGCGGCCACGTATACTGCCGACGACGGGTCCGTGACTGATTCAACACGAAACGTTCAAGTGCAGATGAAAACGCTTCGGGCTGTTAGCGCGTTCCTTGCCGCCGCCGTGCTCGCGGCGCTCGCCTCGTGCACGAGGGACCGCCCCGGCGACGAGGAGGTGCCGGGCCCGTTTCTGTCGGATAGCTTCGCGGTGCTCGATGATTTCGAGGTCGAGTCCCCGTGGTCGGTCGAGAGCGCGGAGAACCACGGGCTCATCGAGTACGTCGGCCAGATGTTCACCTCCGGCGAGCGGGCCCTCAAGGTCACGGCGTTCAAGATGGGCCGGTTCAAGACGGCCATTCGCAAGGAGGTGGACTACGACCTCACCCACGTCAGGAAGCTCAAGGTTGACGTCTTCAACGCCGCCGGCGAGCCGATAGACTTCGCCTTTGCGTTCAAGGTTATTGACGGCGGCCGCACTTTCGAGACCGTCCCGTTCAAGCTCAAGCCCGGCGCGAACGAGGGGCTGGTGTTCCCGCTCAACGCCAGGACGTTCAAGCCCCTGTACGGCAAGCAGACGTATGAGCATTGGCTGCGCGGCCGGCCCCGGGTGACGCGCATCAGCCTGCTGTTTTTCGAGGGCGAGCGGTTCCGCAACGAGTTCTACGTGGACAACCTCCGCTGCGACCGCCCGTTCCAGATGGTTGACCGGGGCATGCGGCCGCGCATCATCAACGTGCTGCCCTCCGCGGCCACCGTCGGGATCTGCCGCCGCCTCGAGATCGATGTGGACTTCGAGGGCGCCTTCAGCGACCCGTTCAACCGGGAAGACGTCTCCGTCTGGGCCAACGTGCGCGCTCCCTCGCGCAAGCACGAGCGGATCGAGGGCTTTTTGGGCGACTACGACACGCGGCGCGACACGTTCCACTGGAAGATCCGCTACTCGCCGCGCGAGTTCGGCGAGCACGCCTTCGACGTGTTCGTCCGCACGCGCAAGGGCGAGGTCGGCACGGGGCCGTTTACGTTCCGCGTCGTCGAGGATGGCGCGCCCGGGTTCGTGCGCGTGAGCGAGACCGACCCCACGGCGTTCGAGCACTCGCGCGGCTTGTCCTTCTATCCGTTCGGCCAGAACGTGTGCTGGGCCTCGGACTACGAGTACTATTTCCGGAAAATGCACGATTACGGGGGCAACTGCGCGCGGATCTGGATGTGCCCGTGGAACCTGTTTCTGGAGGGCAAAGACGGCCCCGGCATCTACGACCTGGAGGTCGCCAAGGAGCTCGACCGCGTCGTCGAGCTTGCCGAGCAGTACGGCATCTACATCCAGCTCGTCTTCGACTACCACGCCATCGTCGCCAACGACTGGGCCCGCAACCCCTACAACGTGGAGAACGGCGGCTGCTGCACGATGCCGCAGGACTTCTGGCGCCACGGCGAGGCGAAGCGCTTCTACCGCAAGCGGCTCGACTATATCGTCGCCCGCTGGGGGGCCTCACAGAACATCCTGGCCTGGGAGCTTTTCAACGAGGCCGACCTGACCACCCGCGCCCACGACGACGACGTGGTCAACTGGCACAGGGAGATGGCCGCGTACCTCAAGCGGATCGACCCGTACGGGCACCTCGTCACGACGAGCACGGTGGACCGCAACCGGCTCACGAAGCTCTGGGCGTTGGCCGACATTGACTACGTGCAGTCGCACTTCTACACGCCGCGCGTCTTCGACATCCTGCCCCAGCAGTGGTTCGCCAAGCGCATCTACAGGAAGCCGTACCTCGTCGGCGAGTTCGGACGCGGCGGCCAGGCGCACCAGGACCAGGTGGACCCCGACGGCATCCTGCTGAGCGCCACGCTGTGGCTCGCGGCCACCACGCCCGCCGCCGGCAACGCGATGCCCTGGTGGTGGGACACGCACATTGACCCCAACGACCTCTACGACCGCTTCGCCCCCGTCGCGGGGTTTCTCGACGGCGAGGACCGCCGCAACCGGCACGACCAGTTCTTCCAGCGCCGCCTCCCCCTCGCCGAGGGGAACACCCTCTGGATGCAGGGCGTCGTCAACCGCACCAGCGCCTTCGTGTACGTCTTCGATCCCGAGAGGATTCTTCGGCCGAAGCAAGGCACGCGCCGCCCGGCCGTCCCGCAGTCCGTCTTGCTCGCGCTTGGCGGCCTGCTCGGCGGGCCGTACCGCGTCGAGGTCTGGGCCGCCGAGTCAGGCGACGTCATCAGCATCCAGACCGTGACCGCCGGCGCGGACGGTACGCTCGATATAGACCTCCCCGCGAGCGACGAGCCGCTGGCCGTCAAGGTCAAGCGCGAAGGCGACTCGCAACTCCACCTCGACATCCACCCCCGATAACACAGGGACAGTCACCTGTTTTTCTTCCGTGTGCGGCAGGAATGCACGGCGGCCGGCCGAGCCCCGGCGTCGCAGGGTCGTCGCGCAGTGAACGAGAAAAACAGGTGACTGTCCCTATTTCGCGCCGAACTCGACGAAGGCCTCATAGGCCCACTGGTCCCACTCGGGCTTGACGTTGATGGCGTCGAGGCTCGGGTAGTTCTTGGCGATGAAGCCGCCGCCGCGCCCGAGCTTCTCCACCATCGTCTTGGCCTCGGCGCGGATGAGCTCGCGGTCGCCCGTCTGCAGCGTCGTCTGGATGTCCACCGGGCACCAGAACGTCACGCGCCCGGCGTACTTCTCGGCGAGGAAGTCAATGCCGTGGAGCGCCGGCTGGTCGAACTGCAGCACGTCAACGCCGGCCTCGAGCATGTCGTCAATCACGGCCGCGATGTATCCGCACGAGTGCAGCCACACGGTCATCCCGCGTGTGTGCGCCGCCGCGCATACCGCGTCGTACTCGGGGCGGAACAGCGCGCGCCAGTGGGCTGGGTTGATAAGCAGCCGCTCCTGCGTGCCCCAGTCCTCGCAGAACCCGACGGCGTCGAAGCCGAGGTCGGCGTAGACCTCGACCTGCGCCAGCACGACGTTCCGGATCATCGCGTTGAGGCGCCTGATCTTGTCCGGCTCGGCGGCGACCTCCAGCAGGTAGCGCTCCACGGTGCGAAGCTTGCGCCCGATGCTGAAGGTCATCCCCGCAAGCCACCCGAGGCGAAATTTCTCGGGGTTCTCGACCAGCCCCTGCTTCGCCTCCTCGTAGCGGGTGCGGTCCGCGAGATCGGGCGGCTCGTAGTCGTCGAGGTTCGACCACTCCTCGATCGCGCCCTCGGCCACTTCGCCCATCGAGAACGCGTCGAGCCGGCGCCACGTGTTGCCCCACTCGTCGCGCCAGCGTCTCACCCCTTCCTGCGTTGTGTGCTCCTGCGCGTCGAAGTCGGCCGGCGCAGAGGGGACGCCCACGAACAGGTCGTCCATCCGCCCGTGGTCGAAGTTCATCCCGATCCGCGGCGGCGCGTCGAACGCCAGCACGCGGCGGATGATCTCACGACTCGTCAGTTCGCTCCCATTCATGGCAGCGCGAATACTACGCGGGAAAATTAGGGACAGTCACCCATTTTTCATGCTCCCACGGTCTGCCAAGACGGCGACGCACCGGAAAAATGGGTGACTGTCCCTGGTTTTCCGCTATCATGCGCCTTTGCATGCGGTGCGTTCGGAGGAGGCAATGGCCGCCTATATTGGCATCGACGTCGGCACGTCCGGCACGAAGACGCTGTTGGTTGACGAGCGGGGCGCCGTGCTCTCGTCCGCCACCGTCGAGTACCCGCTGCATCACCCGAAGCCGGGCTGGGCCGAGCAGGATCCCGAGGACTGGTGGCGCGCGACCGTCGAGAGCATCCGCAAGGTCATGCAGGGTTCAGGCATCGGGGTAGGGGAGGTCAAGGGCCTCGGACTCTCCGGCCAGATGCACGGCACTGTCTTCCTCGACGACCGCGACCGCGTGCTTCGCCCCGCCATCCTTTGGTGTGACCAGCGGACGGCCGCCGAGTGCGACGAGATCACCGACACGATCGGCTACGCGGCGCTCATCAAGCATACGTCGAACCCCGCGCTGACCGGCTTCAGCGCGCCCAAGGTCTTGTGGCTCCGTACAAACGAGCCCGACGTGTACGCCAGGGTCAGGCGCGTGCTCCTGCCGAAGGACTACATCCGCTTCCGCCTCTCGGGCGATTTTTGTGGGGAGGTCTCGGACGCCTCCGGCACGCTGCTCTTCGACGTGACCCACCGACGCTGGTCAGACCACGTCCTCCACAAGCTCGAAATCCCCAAGGCGTGGCTGCCGGATGTGTTTGAATCACCGGAGCCTTCGACAAAGCTCAACACTGAGGCCGCTTCGGCCACCGGGCTCGCTAAAGGCACGCCGATCGTCGGCGGCGGCGGGGACCAGGCCGCCGGTGGCGTCGGCAACGGCATCGTTCGCGAGGGCATCGTCTCGAGCACGATCGGCACGTCGGGCGTCGTGTTTGCCTCGACCGCTTCGCCGAAGCTCGACCAGAAAGGCCGCGTGCATACGTTCTGTCACGCCGTGCCGGCAACCTGGCACGTCATGGGCGTGATGCTCGCGGCGGGCGGCTCGTTCCAGTGGTTCCGCAACGTGCTCGGCGTCGAGGAAGTAGCCGAGGCCAAAACGAAAGGCGTGGATCCGTACGAGGTTTTGACCGCCAACGCGGCCAAGGCGCCGGCGGGTTCCGAAGGTCTGATCTTTCTCCCGTACCTGAGCGGCGAACGTACGCCGCACGCCGACCCGTTCGCGCGCGGGGTTTTCTTCGGCCTGAGCCCACGCCACGACAAGGCGGCGCTCACGCGCGCCGTCATGGAGGGCGTGACCTACGGCATGCGTGACTCGCTCGAGATCATCCGCGGCATGGGCGTGCGCATCGAGCAGATCCGCGCCTCGGGCGGCGGCGCGCGCTCGAAGCTGTGGCGCCGGATGCAGGCCGATATGTTCGAGTCCCCCGTCGTGACCATTGATAAGGACGAGGGGCCGGCGTTCGGCGTGGCGCTGCTCGCGGCCGTCGGCACGGGCGCGTACGCCTCCGTCGAGGAAGCGTGCGACGCGACGATCCGCATCGTGGACGAGGTCGAGCCGGACGCCGCGACGAGCGCCATTTACAACGACTACTACCCGATCTACCAACACCTCTACCTCGACCTGAAAGAGCGCTTCAAGCAGACCGCCGCCGTCGTGGAACACCTGCAGGACTAGGAACCGTCCGGTCCACCATGTACGACACACACGAGGCAACGCCCGCGGACGATGTCCCCGCCCGCTTTCTCGACTACGAGAGCCGGGCGCTGACGTACCGCTCCGACGCGCGCAAGCTTGGCCGCGCGCTGCTCATCACGACGGTTGTGTGCGGCGGCCTCGCCGCGGTTTCACTTTTCGTCGGCGAGCGGACGGCGCTCGACTGGGCGCGCTCGTTGGCGAGCGGCGACAGGCTGACGCACGATGTCGAAACCTACCTGTGCCGCGCGCCGCGCTTCATTATGTACGCCGTTATCGCGTTGCTCTTCATCATTGGCCTCGACCGGAAGCAGCGCTTCTGGGTGCACGTCGCCCTCATTGTCGTCGCGCTCGAGCTTGTTTTTGCAGGGGCGCTCGTGCGCGTGCTCAAGATCGTCATCGGGCGGGCGCGGCCCTACACCGGCAGGACGGACTTCCGCCCGTTCCTGCTCACGTGGAACTCGTATCACTCGCTGCCGTCGGGCGATGCCGCCGACGTGGCCACGTCGGTCTCCTTCTTCATCTACTTCGCGCGCCGGAGGTCGGCCTGGGTCATTCCGCTCGTCATGCTGGTCATGGTGATGTTCGAGCGGGTGATGAACGGCCACCACTACCCGAGCGACGTGCTGGCGGGGGCGTACATCGGCCTCGTTTCCTCGTTTATCGTCTGGCACTGGTTCGTCGTCGGGTTCCCGATCAAGAGAGTGCGCGCGTGGCTCGGCCAGGACCAGCCGCCGCCCGAGACCGTGGAGCCTGAGGAGCCCGGGCAATGACGGGCCGCCGCGTCCTGCTCCTCGTGCTGGTGGCGGCGGCGCTGACGTTTCCGCTCGGCGCCGCCCGAAAGCTCTGGGTCCTCGACGAGGTTCGCTACGCCGCCGTGGTCGAGGAGATGCACGAGACGGGGCGCTGGTTCGCGCCGTATCTCAACGGCGAGTTCTTCGACCACAAGCCGCCGCTGTACTTCTGGCTCGTCGGGGGCATCACCGCGCTCACCGGCGGCCAGAGCGAGTTCATCCTCTACACCATCGCCTGGCTGCTCAGCGTCGCGTGCGTCATCGCAACGTACTTCCTGCTTCGCGCTCTGGTGCCGGAGCGGACAGCCTGGGTCGGCGCCGTGGTTATGGCCTCGTCGTTTCTCTACGTCATTAGCGCCGGGATCGCGCGCATGGACCTGATGATGGTCACGCTTATGGTCCTCGGCCTCCTCGCGTTTGTCCGCGGCTACACAAGCGGCCGGCGCAGCCTCTACGCGTGGTTCTTCGTCTTCTGCGCGCTGGCCGTCATGACCAAGGGCCCCTTCGGCATGGTGCTACCGCTCGTCGCCGTGCTTGCCTTTCTTGCGTGGGAGGGGCGGCTGAAGGAGGCCGTGTCGCCGTGGTTCGTCGGCGGTTTTCTCATCGGCCTCGGTGTTGTGGGCGTCTGGTTTGCCTTGCTTGCTCTCGTCGAGGGGCCGCACGTCCTTCATGACTACATTGTCAAGCAGACGCTTGGCCGGATGGCCGACTCGTGGGCCCACAAGGAGCCGTTCTGGTATTACGTCGCGTACCTACCGCTCGAGTTCCTGCCGTGGGTCGCGTTCGTGCCATGCGGTTTCACGCTGCTCAGGCGGCGCCGTCCCGTCGCGTTCCGTTTCATCTTGGCCGTCGCCGCCACCAACGTCGTCGTGCTTTCGGCCGTGAGCTGTAAACTCTGGGTCTACATCCTGCCGATCTGGCCTGCGCTTGCCGTGGCCGCCGCGGTGCGGCTGCGCCAGGCCCTCGATGACGGCGCGTCGAAATGGTTCAAGATCGAGGCGACTGTCACCGGCGGCCTGGTTCTCGCCTTGAGTATCGTGGCGCAGCTTCTCTTTCGGCGCGTCTTCCCGGCGAAGATGGGCTCCGTGCTTCCCGTGTGCCTGGGGCTGTCGGCGCTCGGCGTTCTTGCGGTCGTTGTCGCGTGGCTCCCCGCTTTGTCCACGGGCCGAAGGCGCGCAGTCCTGGTCGGCACAGTCCTCGTCGTGACGGGTCTGGCTTTCTCGCGAGTTACCGCCCTCGTGTTGACGCCCGCGTTCAACGACGTGATGTCGCCGAAAGCGGCCGGTGAGCTCATGCGCCAGTATGCGGACGACGGCTACGTCCTTGCCACCTGCGGTGTCCCAGTCGGCACGTACAACTACTACGCCCGATCACGCGTCATCCGTGAGATCAAGACGGCTGCCGACGTACCACGTTTCCTCGCTGAGACTCCTCGCGCCGTCGTCGCCGTTCGCAAGACAACCCTCGACGAGCTGCACGAGGCCCCGCCCGACGTCCTCATCAGGGGCGAGCACGTTCTGGAGATGAAAACACATTATCTCGTCGTGAAGGGAGAAGGGCAGGGCCGGGCGGATTAGACGCTGTATCGGGGCCTCCCTGTGCAAATCGGCGGTCAATCCGAAGCGTGTAGCTCTTCCGCGGCCAGTCGCTTCGTCATCTTGTGGTGCGGGCCGACGCCCTTGATCGTGAACTCCTCGGACGCGACCTCCCAGCCCTGCTTCACGTAGAAGCCCACGGCGGCCACGCGCGCGTTGCACCACATCTGCCTGACCTCGGAGTCCCGGAGCAGCGTCTCCTCGGCGAATTGCAGAAGCGCCTTCCCGATCCCAGTGCCGCGCGCGTCGGGATCGGTCGCCATCCCGCGGAGCTGCCACGCGGGGCGGCCGTCCCACTCGTTGAGCATGAAGCTCAGGCACCCGACCGCGCGCTGCCCGTCGAAGGCGCCGAAGTGGCGCGTCGTCTCGTCGTGGTCGCCGGGGAACTCGGGCGAATCGCGGTCGGTCCCGACGATGAGCACGGCCTCGCGCAGCCGGACGATCTCCTCGAACGCCGCCCGGCGCAGGACGATGGGTCTCGATCCGATTACTGTTTCACGCATGGATTCAATCAGGAAAAGAATGAACCACGGATTTCCACAGATATATGCTGACTAAGGCGGTCGCCTCTCGGCCGCCGCGTTCATCTTTCCTCTGTCTGTCTTATCTGTAGAAACCTGTGGGTGATTCCCTGTGGCTGCCCGAGATCGAGCCGAACGGGGGCGCATTATAGCGTTCGGGTGCGTCACTTCCAGCGGAATCGGGTTGGACCCGCGGTGAGTCGAAGGGGAACACGGTGTCGGCGGAAAGGGAGCCGGCGGACGGCAGATGGCGCCGCGCTCCAGGCGAGCAGGTTGCTGAAAAACGCCGTCAACCCCCAGAAGCCGTCGCAGCTTTGTAGATGCTTCTGCCGCCCCTCCGGGGCTCGGATTGTGTGTTTTCTCGTCGTGAACCTGGGGCTTACGGGCTTGCTGAAAGACCTGTGCCCGCGACGCCCCGTAGGGGCACCACGTGAGTAGCCGTAGGCGTAAGCCTACGGACTGCGAGCGAGGAACAACCAACGTTCGTCGACGGGCGACCGGCCCGGACGGGGCCGGTCGCCCGTCGAGAAGGAGGACCTTTATCGGTCGCCTTCTGCCCGTAGGCTTACGCCTACGGCTACTCACGTTCGGCCCCTTGGGGGCATGGGACGACGTGCGTCGCGCCCTGCAGCACGGGCTGGTCGCGGTTTCTTCAACAGGCCCTCACCCTCCTTCGCTAAGGCTACGGAGGGCAGGCGCCCCAGGCCGCGGTCGGGCTTGCCTGCCCTTGGCGGGCGTACGGCCCTCATGGCGGCGCGATCCGGGTGAGGCCTTGTTTTTGGCAGCCTGCTAGGTCTCGCGGGGCGGCTTGACGGTGATCGGGATCGCCCCGGCAGGCTTCTTGCGGCGGCCCGGCTTCGGCGACGGCGAAGGCGTGCTCTTCAAATGAGGTAAAGACCG
>CAZJXV010000003.1:0-40902 GCA_964550015.1 uncultured Verrucomicrobiota bacterium | reverse complement strand
GTTCAGTGACCGATCCGGGCGAAGGCGACTACGACTATGACGACGGCACCCTGGCGCCGATCGTCGCCGAGGCCGATCCCGGCTACCGGTTCGTCGAGTGGACGGGCACCGGCGTGGACGCCGGCAAGGTGACGGCACCCACCGAAGCCAGCACCTCGATCACGATGGATGCCGACTACGCCGTCCACGCCAACTTCATCGCCGTCTACACGTTGACCACCACGTCGACGTTCGGCGGTTCAGTGACCGATCCGGGCGAAGGCGACTACGACTATGACGACGGCACCCTGGCACCGATCGTCGCCGAGGCCGATCCCGGCTACCGGTTCGTCGAGTGGACAGGCACCGGCGTGGACGCCGGCAAGGTGGCGGCGCCCACCGAAGCCAGCACCTCGATCACGATGGACGCCGACTACGCCGTCGAGGCCAACTTCGGCACGACCATGTACGTCGATGACGACGCCCCCAACGATCCAGGGCCGGGGGACCCGACTGTAAGTGATCCGCTCGAGGACGGTTCGCAGGAGCATCCATATGACGCCATACAGAAGGCGATTGATGCTGCCGTGGGCGCCGCCGACATCATCAACGTCGCGCAAGGCATCTACACGGGCCTTGGCAACAAGGATATCGACTTCGGCGGCAAGACCATCACGCTCCAGTCTGATCACGGCCCGACAGCAACCATCATCGACTGTGAAGGCTCCGGTCGCGGCTTCATCTTCCAGTCCGGAGAGGGTGCCGACTCCGTCGTTGACGGGTTTACGATCACCGGCGGGAGCGAAACTGACGGCGGTGGCATCTACTGCTCGAGTGACCCCACGATCATCAACTGCGTCATCAACGGCAACTCGGCCATCGGCAGCGGCGGAGGCATCTACAGCGTTACCAGCGGCCCGGCGATCACCAACTGCCTCATCATCAACAACTCCGCGGCCAGCGGCGGCGGGATGTACGCTGACGGCAGCAGCCTGACAGTCTCCAATTGCACGATCACGGGCAACTCGGCCACCTCCGGCGGCGCCCTCTACTGCGTCGCCAGCACGCTGTCCCTGACCAACTGCCTCTCGTGGGAAAATGCGGCCACCAACGGCCACGAGCTCGCCGTGGCCTCCACCACCAGTCCATCAACGCTCACCGTCAGGCACTCCGACGTCGAGGGCGGCGCCGGCGAGGCATACGTCGAGGCCGGCTGCACGCTCGACCTCGACGGCACGTGCATTGACCTTGACCCGCTCTTTACCACCGGCCCGCGGCACGGCTACTACCTGAGCCAAATAGCCGCCGGGCAAGGCGCCGAGAGCCCATGCGTCAACGCGGGTAGTGACACCGCGGCCAATCTCGGCCTCGACACCCTCACCACGCGCACCGATGGCGTGGTGGACTCGGGTGTCGTGGACATGGGCTACCACGCGCCGCCCGCCATCTTCGGCGACGTGGACGGCAACGGCGTCGTGGACGGCCTTGACCTGACCGCTGTCATCACGGCGTGGCAGACCACGCCCGGCGACCCGCTCTGGAACCCGGCCGCCGATCTCGACGGAAACGGCATCGTGGATGGCCTCGATCTCACGGAGGTAATATCGAACTGGTCCCAGTAGGGCAATGACAGCATCACCCGCGATACCGAGTGCCACCGGGCGCGGCAAGGGTATTGATACTGATATGCGTGGACAGGCGCCAGGGGATGCGACCCACCATCTGTCCCAAAAACGCTGACGATGAACAGCGTAAGTCGTTAGCAAAAGGGGCGGTTTTCAGGCCCCAAATTCGGTTGCGGTTCTCACCCCAGCTGTGTCTTGCCTGCGTCACTTCGTTCGCACCAGCGATCCCCGAAAGCGCTGTGGCGCGACCTACTTACGGCGCTCGTTGCCGGAGTCGCGGCCGGCGTAGCCGGGGCGGGAGCCGCGCTGACCCGGCTTTGCCGTCTCCGTTGACTCAGACGCGGCTGATGCCGCGGCACTCGCAGTGGCCCAGTTGGACACGACCTCTGTGAGATCGGCCCCATCCACGACGCCGCTCCCGTCCAAATCGGCAGCCGGATTCCAGAGCGGGTCGCCTGGCGTGGTCTGCCACGCGGCGATCACCGCGGTGAGGTCGAGGCCGTTCACGACGCCGTTACCGTCCACGTCGCCGGGGACAGCGGGCGGGTCCTCGACGGCGAAGGGGTCGCCCTGGATGTTCAGGCCGAATTGCCACGAGCGGTCCGAGCCGCTGTACGGGGCGAGGTATTCCATGTACGATCGGAACGATTCGCCGAAGGTCTCGCCCTCACCGAACGGCCCGTAGAACTCGTAGAAATTCGTCATGCTGCCGGTCTTGCTGCTGGCGATAACCGTGACCCCCTGGCCGGTCGTGTTGTAGACGTAGCCGCCCGCGAGCCAGTTGGCGGTCGTGAACCGCCCCGAGCTACACGCGAATAGGTTGTAGAACGTGGCAACGGGGGGCGCGGTCTGCACCTCCGACGTGGTGACCCAGCCGCCGCCGACGGAATGCCCGCTGGAGCTTGAGTGGGCGCACAACTGGACGAACTCATAGAGACCGTTGCTGATGCGGTCAAGGTAGTCGGGCTCCGACAGCTCCGGCGGCGTCATGTTGTCGAAATCCGGATAGGCCCGCGCGATGCCGTAATTGGCCTCCGGCCAGTTGGCCCAGTCCTGCTCGACGTACGTCAGGCCTTTTTCAGCACACTGAATCACGCCCGTCCTGTAGGCGTGATTCGTGTCGAAATAGTGCTCGAGCATCGCCACCTCGCCGCCCGACATGTTGTGCGCCGCGATGCGCCCGATGCAGATCTCCGGCGCCTCATCGCCCGAGCCCGCCTCGTGCAGATCGTACTTGCCGTTGCTGTCCGTGTCCTCCCAGGTCCCATCGAGATCCATGAGGAAAAGGTCGCAGGGGAACGAGGCGTAGTGGCCCGGGTTGAAATCGTTCTCGATCTCAAACCAGGCAGCCGGCTGCTCGCCGACGAGGGCGACGCCGATAAGATCGGTCTCGTGCGAGATGATCAGTGCCTTGAGGTTCTCCGGCGTTCCTCCCTCGGATTCCTCCACGACAACGTCGAAGCCCTGGGCCTGGAGATCGGTGATGTAGCGCGTCAGGCGCGGCTCGATCTGTGGCCGCAGCGTGGTATTGACGATCACAAGCGCCTTGGGGCCGATGCCCGACGCGGTGACCGCGAGCCTTCCCGCCTTGTCGAGGGGAATGAGCCGCCCGCCGCGCAAAATGAGGCGCTGGTGAAACATCGGCCGGAACGGATGCTGCGCCATTTAGTCCTCGTGCGTATCTTTCTTGCCCGGATGCAGATCTTCGAGCAAGGCGATGTGACCGTATCGCTGCCGGTCTCTCTCCGATTCGTACATCCCGTAAGCCGCGTCGGCCCGCGGTGGCAAAAACAGAAGGAATACGCTCGCGGCGACGATTCCCGCGAAGAGAAGGCCTCTCTTGTGCATTTGTACCCCTATTTGCTCTCGATCGTTCCCGATGCCACGGACGCTCTAACGCTTAAAATATCATAACGCTCGTGGCATTGTCCAAGCCCATCCGGCGGCCACAACGATACAGGCGATATAGCCACGGTAGTGCTCGGCGCGCGCGGTCCGGCCGAAGACGCCGTCGCCCTCGCCGTCCACCCCTTTGCCTTCCCGGTGAGCCTCCCCCGTCTCGAAGCCGCAACCCACGCAAAGCGCATTCACTCTTCTTTCCCGTCCCACGTTATTCTCATAAAGGGGTCCCAGTACACCAGGACGCGGTACCAGTCGAAATCGCCGATGTACACGTTGCCGTTTTTGTCGATGTGACAGGAAATCGGATACGAAAGGAAATCGCCAAGAGCACACTGCGGCTGCGTGGTAATTGAGGGGTCGAGATATACAAGGGGAAACCTCTGCCCTGAGTATGGATTCGTCGTGGCCACGACGGCCCCGCTTAGGTGCAGTCCCAGCTCGAACGGCGAACACGTCGGATCCGGACTCGCGCGACCGGCCGTGGTCAGACTGTCGCTCGTCCCGATGACGCCGTCCGGATCACCGATGTCTTTGTTGAACAGGACCGTCTTCGGCCTGTCGGGAAAGCGTTTCAAGTCATAGATAAGGATTCGGTTGTTCGTCCCGCATTCGAGGCCGTTATCGGAAATCATTAGCTTGCCCCGAGCCGAGATGCCGACGTTATACGGCACCGCGAGGGTTTGCGGGCCGAAGCCCTCGCCGTTCATCTTGTTGCCCGTGATGTCCTGTTGGCCCAGGACGATATCAACGTACGGCGGCTTCCCTGAGGCTTCGTTCCCGTCGATGTTGGCTATGCGCAACACGCGGTTGTTGCTTCGGTCGGCTACCCAGATCTTGTCGCCAGGACCCTGGACTGCGAAATCCTCAGCCCAGCCTATGCTCGTCGAGCCGCCCCCCAGCACCGGCAGCACTTCTTCCTTCCCGCGCTTGATGAGAATCTCTTTCACTGGTTGCGAATTGTTCTTCAGCGGCGGTTTGAACGCACGCAGAATGTACGTGTGCCCCTCGGCAACGTACACCCACAAGCGCCCCTGCGAATCGGGCTCGAGGCCCCAGAATACGTTCGGGTTGTCGTTCGAATCGAAGTCCTTCTGGCCGTACACATCGTCAGCGGGCCGGCCGTTCCTGAGCTTCCTCACGTCGAGATCATTGTAAATGAGCACGCGGCCATAATCGGCAATGAGCAGTTGGTCGCCGACCGTGGTAATGGCGGTGATCATCCTCGTGCTGTCGGCGCCCAATCTGTTTCCCGAAGGGAACACGGTCTCGACCTCCTTCTCGCTGATCGTTCCCCCCTTCTCGAGCTGAGCGGCACTGAAACGCAGCAGCCCATACCACTTCGAGGCGACATAGAGATTGCCCGCGTTGTCGAGGTCGATGACGAAAGCCGCCGGGTACATAACGGACGAGACCGACGTGTGGTCCTTAAGGTCAATAAGCTCGATGGTGTTGCTCGATTTCATTACCCACATTCGCTTCCCGCTCGAGTCGAGCTTCATACACCTGACGAGCGTGTTCCCTTCAAGCTCGGGCTTCTTGTTCAGTTCCAGCTCCATGGGCACCGGGTACTTCTCCGTTGCGGCCATACCGGTCTTGAAAGGTGGTTCGAAGACGAGGATTCTGCCGTCGCTCCTTCCCCACATGCCGTCGCAGACGTACATCCTGCCCGTCGTGTCGAACTCGATATCCATCGGTACCCATAACTGGTCGAGCCCTCTCTCGTAACCGGCCACATGCGCTTCCGTGAGCGATTTCTGCCCGAGAGCCACGTCGGCCTCCGAGGCGATCCTGCCGGTCTCCTTGTCCTTCGGGAAGCGGAGCACACGGTGATTCCCGCTATCGGCCACCCACATGTTTCCGTGATCATCGAAGTCCACCGCGCCGCTTTTGTACATGTGAAAGCTCAGACTACCCGCGGAAACAGCGCCCCCGCGATTGGGCTCGTTGCCTTCAAATCCCGCCTGGCCCCAGACCTGATCGGCGATAGTGTCCGTCCCGAAAGGATCGCTGTACTTCAGCACGCGATTGTTGAACAGGTCCGGGACATAGAGATTGCCGTCGCTGTCGAGGGCCATCTTCAGCGACGCGACAGTCTCGGCCATGCTGATCTGCTGGGGATTCGTGAGGCAAAGCGTCGACGCAGAAGCGGACCCGCGATACGGATAAATCTGGAAACACGAATCGCCGTTGCCTGCGCCGGAGCTGAAACCAGGCTGGCCGAGGACGATGTCGGCGCCGTCCTTCGGCGATGTCGTCTTGAAACCCAGGATGCGGTTGTTATTGCAGCCGGCAATGTACATCCGTTCCGGCTTGTGCGTCCTATCGATGATGACGCCGCCGCACCTGGACACGCCGTGCCGCGTGGGAGTCCCGGCGGAGTTCTCGCCGAAACTGCTATCGCCAAGTACAACGTCGGCAAACAGATCGCCCTCGATGCCGCGCACAGGTTTCGATACCTCCGCGCTGACGATGTTGGACAGAATGGCCTTTTCTTCCGGCCCGGGGACCCTCAGGCGGTAGTAGTACTTCGTACCGGGCCGCAGCACCGTCTCTTCCGTGTACCGGATGTTGCCAACGAAGCGTTTCTTCGAGATGATGTCTCGATCAGTGTCCGCAAAGACCGGCATCCTCGTATCAACCTGGTACGTCTTGAGGTTCGTCGTGAAGAGCCTGTCCGTTGCACGCTCGAGCTCTATGGATTCAGCTTCCGGCGAGACATCGGTCCACTGGAGGACGATCTGTGTCATTGTCGTCGCTACGACCTCCAGCTTCGGCGCCTCGACTGCCCCCGCCCCGGCGGAGAAGACCATTACAGCAAGCACTACTGCGGTGACTATTCGCCTCATTTCCTTTCTCCCTGCTGTCTGGCTCCAATCGGACTCGTCGATGCCTCTCGACATCATAGAGCTATTACATCCAATCACTACAGAAAGCAATGACCTCAAAACCAGCGCCGCCCGCTCAAGAGGCCATCTTAGGAACAGGGTTGCCTAACGCAGAGAGCATGGAAAGGAAACGGATTGCATCTCGCTGGCCTCGCGGAGCCGCAAAGAAGTGTTCGTCGTCAGCGTCTTTGGGAAAAAATAGTAGGCCAGAGTTCGGTTGCACATCGACCCCGTTCACGGCTGACGATCGTCTCCGTAGCCCTAGGCCCCAGGAGCTTGTCTGCGCAAAGCAGGCCTTCGTGTTTAAAACAAGATCCCCACCCATCTGCGCCGAAGAGAAGAAAGCACCCCCATGGACCACAAGAGCACGAACGGGACCGACAAGTCGGGGAGATCTTCAAACCGATCCGGAGGCGTCAAGGTACCGACGCGTAGTGCCTCTGATCGAGGGCTTCCCCAAGGACGAAGCGACCGAGTTGGCGGACCCAGAAAAGCACGACCTTCGGTCGCGAAGTCCGGAAGGAGTTGCCCCGGCGGCCCCCAACTAAAACTGATCGGGTAGACCGGCGCACCGAACTGATCCCAGAACTCGGCGCGCCTCTGGTGCCAATCTGGTGCCGTGAACAAGCCGGAACAGGCGAGAAAGGCCAAAGCAGAACAAAGCAAAGGGAAAGCGACTCAGCACCGGCAGTCGCCCGCGGCAAGGAAGATACAACACAGGTTGTCGCCGACGCGCGTCTTGCCAAGACAGTCAAGACAGAACTTAAAATCCCCTGGGTCCAAGTCTGCCACGGGGCCGTTCAAGACCTCTTGCGAAGGCCTATGCCCACAGGGCCCATCGGAGCCGCCGTGCCGTGTGTCATATTTGTGTCATCCTCTGGAGTTCATTGGGCTCCTTGGACCTCATCTGAGTTCATTGGACTTCACGCGCGGATGAGCGGCTTCTCGACGACAAAAGCGGCAAGACAAAGAAGGGCGGCCACTTCCGTCGTGGCCGCCCTCTCCGACTACGAATCCGGAGGTTGCTGGTTCGAGTGCAGCCGGGCGCGCTTTCCTTATCTCCTGCGGTCAAGGGGCTTGCGCGTTCGCCCGTTTTCGCCCTGTGTTGTGCCTCCGGAACTGAAGTCCGGGGGTCAAAAGTCAGAGCTCTCTTATTCTGCGAACTCCGAACTGCTTTTCGATGAGCAGGTTATGTCCGACTGGCCTCTTGGCCACCAACTTCGGATCGCCTTGCCGCGTGTCATATTTGTGTCATCCTCTCTGGTTCGTCTGCTCTTCTCGAATTCATGCGGATTCACGCCTTCATACCGGTACGATAGCTCTGTCCTAATCGAGAAACGCGCTGAGATAGCCCGCGACCGAGGGCGTGCCCGTGCGGGAAGTCGTCTGCCTCGAGCACGCCGAGGCGGTCAGATCGAGTTCAGGTATGCGTGGATAGCGTCGAGGGTGTCCGTGGGCAGCGGCTTTGGCGTATGGGTGGAAAGGATTCCCTGGACGCGCTCGCTGAGCATGCCAGCAAGGTCGTGGCCCAGCGAGAAATCGGCGATGTTGCGCCGGTTGATATATGCGGGCGGCAGCCAGAGCGACGTCCGGAACACTTCCGACGTGTGCGGGTGGGCGAGATAGAGGTCGTTCATGCGCGCAACCTCGTCAATGACGTCCACGGCGAGCGATTTCTCCGTGAGGTCGGCTTCCTTCATGAGGAACCGCGCCCGGTTGACCATCTCGTCGGTGAGCACGAGCATACGCGGGTCGTACAATGCGCCGTGGGCCAGGTAACCGACGTCGTGCGCGAGCGTGGTGCCCGACTGCGCCGCAAGGAGGATCCCCTCATACGATTCGAGCGCCGCCTGCGCGTCGATGGAGAACGAATCGCTGCACCCGGCCGTGCCCCAGCTCGGCAGGTCGAAGAACTTGCCCATGTCGGCGTACATGGCCACGGTCTTGAACCACTCCGGGGCGCCCTACGAGACGATGCTCGTCGTCATGTCGAGCACGGATGTGTTCGAGCCGTAGACGAAGCGCGCCTGCTCGTTCTTGAGCATGGCGAGCACGAGGCCGGAGAGCGACTCCGCTGAACCCTGCACGAGCCCACCCACCGGTGTGACGGGCGCGCCGCTGCCGCAGTTGGCGCCCGAGGCGTAGACGAACGGGATGCCGTGCTCGGCGCAATAGAGCAGGCGCTCCGTGCTCGAGCGATCCATCTTGAGCGGCGAGATCGGCTCGAGGGACGCGATGTAGAAGGGCTTACTCCTGAGCGCATCCTCACCGCCGGCGACAAGCGAAGCGACCTTGTGAATCTGCTTTGTGTCGTCGAGCGAGGAGGCCGTGACCGCGAGCGGCTTGGTTGTGTGGCGCGCCATCTCGGCGAACACTGTGGCATACGTCTTGTACGGTGGCACGTCGGCGGGCAACGCCATGGACATGACGAAATCGAAGCCGGGCAGCGCATCGGCCACGGTGACGTTGCGCGCTACGTCGGCAAGCACCGAGCGCCGCAGCTCGCCCGTCTCAGCGTCCATGTTGTAGAGGGCGTCCGAGCCAGGGCCGAAGGAGGTCTTGCCGTTGCGCACGACGATCGAGCGGTTGCCGTCACGATCGTAGAACTGCACGCGGTCACAGACCGTCTCGAGCGCTTGATTGACCATCGCACGCGGCAAGAGGATCCGGCCGAACTCGTCCTTGGTCGCCCCGTTGTCGAGGAAGAGCGCCTCGGCTTCCTCGTGGTCAAGGTACACGCCGGTCCTTTCGAGCACGTGCAGCGTCGCCTCCTGAACGATGGTGGCCTTGGCTTTCGGCAGGAAAAGGGCGCCTGCCATATCAGCCTCCCACGAGCGCCGTGCACAGTCCGAATTGCTCTGCCGTTCACCCTACCGAACCGCACGTGCGAGCGAGAGGTTTAGCTTTTCTCCCTCTGCCGACGTTCACCGGCTGCTCGGGTAACTCGATTGAGAACCGCTCGATGTGGCTGTCGGACGCATGGCCCAGCGGGCAACGTTGTTGAAGATCACCTCGGCGTCGCCGTACGCCTCGCGCAGGAGCTTGTGGTAGAAGCACTCCTCGGGGGAGCGCAGGTTGGCGTCGCGGTAGCCCGTCGCATACTCGAACGATTCACCCGTCGTCATGGCGCGTCCAACGGTCCACCCGAGGGCGGCGACCGTGCCGCTGCCCTCGTCGAACTGGGCCTTGTCGCGCCAGACGATCTCGGCGGGGAGCAGGCCCTCACAGGCGGTGCGCAGAATCCACTTCTCGATTACGTCGCCGTTCTGCCGGTGCAGCTTCTGCTCGGGCGGAATGCGCTGCGCGAGCTCGATCATCTCGGCGTCGAGAAACGGCACGCGCCCCTCGACCGAATGGGCCATGGTGAGCCGGTCCACGCGCTGCAGGTTGACGTCGTGCAACGTGAGCACCGAGCGGCGGAGCTCGTCATGAAGCCTCCGGCCGTCCTCGATGTCGCGGTAGTAGCGGTACCCGGCGAACAGCTCGTCGGCGCCCTCGCCGGTAAGGATCACCTTAACGTGCTCGGCCGCGAGCCGGGCGGTGAAGTAGCATGGGATCGCGCTGCGCACGAGATCGAGGTCGTACGATTCGAGGTGATAGACGATCTCGGGCAGTTTGTCGAGGAGCTCGTCGGTACTGATAACGTACTCGTGATGCACCGTGTCGAGCACGCGTGAGACGCGGCGCGCGGCCGCGAGATCGGGGCTGCCCTCGAAGCCCACGGAGAACGTGTGCAGCTCGTCGAGGTGGGGCCGCGCGAGCGCGGCGATGATCGAGCTATCGAGACCGCCGGACAGGAAGGCACCGACAGGCACATCGCTCATGAGGCGCTTGACGACGGCGCGTTCGAGCGTGGTTCGCAATGCCCGGGCGTGCTCTTCAGGCGGCGCGTCAACCGGCTGGTGCCTCGGCACGGTATAGTAGGAGCGCAGACCGTATCGCGTGTGGTACCACGAGCCAGGCGGGAACGCACTCACCTCGTCCACCAGGCCGACGAGCGCTTTCAGCTCCGAGGCAAAAACGACACGGCCGTCCGCGAGGCTGTAGTACAGCGGCTTGATGCCGATCGGGTCGCGCGCAAGGTAGAGATCGTTCCCGTCGGCGATCGCCAGCGCGAACATGCCGTCCAGGCGGCTCGCCGCGTCGGTGCCTACGGTCTCGAACAGGTGCAGTGCCGACTCGGTATCGCATCCGGTATGAAACTCGACCTGGGGAGCGAGCGCCCGGCGCAGCTCGGGGTAGTTGTAGATTTCGCCGTTACCGATGATGGCCTTCGACCGGTCGTCACTGTAGATCGGGTGATCGCCTCCCTGCGGGTCCATGATGGACAGGCGGCAATGGCCCAGCGCGCCCGCGCCGCTCGCGAAAGTACCCCGCGCGTCGGGACCGCGGTGGGCCATCCGCTCCGTCATTTCCTCGACGAGGTCGTTGTCCGCCTGCCCCCAGATGCCTGTGATGCCGCACATTGCTCGGCCGTCTCCGTTGAATCCGTCTTCGTTGGCTCGGGTATGTGTCCTACGCGCCGGCCGTGGACGGCGCCGTTACCGGGCCCTTGGCTGGATCCCAGCGCCCGACGAGGGCCTCGAAGGCGGGATCCGGAAAGTAGCTCTTGAAGAGCTTGTAGTAATAGTGCTCCTTGGCCGACTGGAGCTGGTAACCCATCGGTGTGCGTCCGCCGTGGGCGGTGAACTCCTCGGCCGAGCCGATCTCCTCAGCCAGCGCCTCGATCGCCACGTCGGCGCCCGTGCCACGCGAGAAGCGGCTCTTCTCGCGCCGGTAGATGGCTTCGGGCAGCATGTCTTTGAACGCTTCTCGCAGGATCCACTTCTCAATGAGCGCGCCGTTGCCCGCGTCATGGACCTTCCAGTCGATCGGGAGCTGGAGGGCGAGAGCGATCACTTCGGAATCGAGAAACGGCGTCCGGTAGTTGATGTAGTTGTGCATCATCGCGCGGTCCAAGCGCTGGAGTGCCGTGTTGTAGGCCACGGCGATCAGGTTTTCCATGCACTGCTTGCGCTCGTGCTCGGTCTCGAAGTCCTTGAGCATCAGGTAGCCGCCGAACAGCTCGTCGCCTCCCTCGCCGCTCAGGATGCAGTTGGTGTGCTCGAAGGCGAGCCGTGACGCGATGAGGTTGGCAATGGCGCCGCTGACGCAATCTTCGTCGAAGGACTCGAGCGCATAGACGGCTTTCGGCACCAGCGTCTTGATATCCTCGGGCTCGAACAGCCGCACCGTGTGCTCGACGCCGAGGTGCTTGGCCATTCGGATCGCATTCTGCAAATCCGGCGCCCCCTTCATGGCGACGGTGAATGCCGGCAAGCGCGGGTCGAGCTCGTGGGCGATGGCGGCAATGATCGAGCTGTCCAAACCGCCGCTGAGCAGCATGCCGCCCACGCGGCCATCGGCCAAGCGGCGCTCCGTCGCCCGAATAAGCAGCGTGCGCAGCATGTCGCGCGCTTCGTCGAGCGAGTCTGGCACAACGACCTCGGGATACGCGGGAAGATACGGTTGGAGCCCGGTCCGCGACGAGACCACGGTGGCCGGAAGCATTTCCCGGATGTCGCTCACGAGCCCGCTGAGCGCCTTGAGCTCCGAGGCAAACGCCGTCGAGCCCGCCTCATCCGTCCCCCAGTACAGCGGCCGGACACCGACCGCGTCGCGCGCCAGGATGATCTCGTCACCATCGGCGATGGCGCAGGCGAACACGCCGTGCAGGCGGCTGGCGAACGTGCGGCCGTGCTTTGTGTACATGCCGAGGGCGACCTCGACGTCAGCGGCACCAACGGGCCGGTCGTTGTAGATCTCACCATCAAACAGGACCGTTATCCCGTCGGACTCGGCGTGGGCCAGCCCCTTTTCCGTGCCCAGGTTGGGCATGCACGTGCCGAGAGCGACGCCCTCGTTCGCAACCGACCACTGGTCGTCGGGTCCGCGGTGGCGCAGCTTGCTCAGCATGGCACCTATGCGCTGTTGGGTCGCCTTGGCTCCGATGATTCCTGCAATGCCCGGCATGCGGTCAGTCTCCTTTCAGCAGGCCTTGCTCGACGAGGTATTCGTAGGCCACGTCGGCGGGGTCGCGCTTGTTTTCATCCACTTCGTAGTTGAGCCGCTGCATGGTGGCGTCGTCGAGCCGCCCGGCCAGCGCGGCCAGCACGTGCCGCACCTCCGGGTGCTCCTCAAGGAACTCGGCCCGCACGACGGGAGCGGCGTAGTACGGCGGGAAGAAGCCGTAGTCGTCCTTGAGCGGCTTGAGCTCGTAGGCGGCAATGCGGCCGTCGGTGGCGAACGCGCAGATGACGTCAACCTCGTTGTGAGCGATCGCGTCGTACATGAGCTGCGGGTCGAAGTCGTCCACACTGCCAAAGTCGATGTCATAGACGGCCCGAAGGCCCGGATAGCCGTCGGGCCGCTCGGAGAACTCGGCCGTGAAGCCGGCGCGCAGCTCCTCTGCGTCGTCCTTGAGATCGGAGATCGTCGTCCAGCCGTGCTCGTCGGCATCAGCGGCACGCACCGTGATCGCATAGGTGTTGTTGAAACCGAACGGCTCGAGCCACACGAGGCCATACTTCTCGCGGTAGGCCTCCGACACCTTGTCGTAGGCTTTCTGCGGATCGGCGATGACTTCGGCCTTGAGGATCGCCGTGAGCCCCGTGCCCGTGTACTCGGGGTAGAGGTCCGCCTCGCCGTGGACCAGCGCCTCGTGGCAGATCATCGTGCCGGCGAGGTTGAAATCGCGCTTGACGGTGAGCCGCGTTCGCGCCTCGAGCAGTTGGGCCATCATCTCGCCGACGACAAACTGCTCGGTGAAGTTCTTTGTGGCAATGCGCACTGTACCGGGCATGCCGATCCGGTGCGTAATCTCAACCGCGCGGCGCCGTTTGGGAAACGGATTCCATACGGAAGCCAGAACACCGAACGCCACCACCAGCAAAGGGAGTGAGATGGCCAGATGCCTCGCAGCCTTGCCGGCGACGCCTCGCTTTCGGCGGCGCACTCCCGGGGCGAGGGCCCACTCGGACGCGCTGATCGCGCCGCTGACGACGAAAGCCAGGATGACCGACGGCACGGCCCCGAGCACCATGAGCTTGGTGTTCTTCATAGATAAGCCGGCGTTGATGAACTTGCCCAGGCCGCCGGCGCCGATGAAGGCCGATAGCGTGGCGATACCGACGGCGATGACGGCCGCCGTCTTGATGCCGGCCACAATGACGGGCATCGCAAGCGGCACGCGCACCATCCAGAGCGTCTGCCGCGGCGTCATCCCGACGCCGCGTGCGGCCTCGATCACATCGGGCCGGACGCCCTGTAGGCCGGCCAACGCGTTGCGCACGATGGGCAGCAGCGCGTAGAGCGTGAGCGCGATCAGCGCCGGAATGTCCTTGGTCTTGCCGGTCAACACCAGGAGAATGGTCAGCATGGCGATGCTCGGGATCGTCTGAAACGCACCGACGACGCCCAGCACCGGCGTCTGGGTCCATCGGCGGCGAAAGGCGAGCATGGCCAGCGGAACACCGATGCAGATGGCGGCGAACACCGAGATGCTCACCAGCACGATGTGCTCGCCGAGCCGCAGCCAGAGCTCGTGCATGCGATTGGCCAGGAACTCGCCCCACGTGACGGCCGCCAGCATCAGAGCATCTCCTTGAAGGCGGCGAGCTGCTGGGCCGGCTTGCCGAAGAACTCGCGCACGAAGTCGGTGGCCGGACGGTTCACCATCTCGTCAGGCGTGCCGACCTGCTCGAGGTGGCCTTCGTGCAGCACGGCGATCCGGTCGGCGAGCGTCAGCGCCTCGAAAATGTCGTGGGTGACGAAGACGATGGTCTTCTTGAGCCGCGCCTTGAGCGCCAACAGCTCCTGCTGGAGCTGGTCGCGGGTGAGCGCGTCAAGCGCGCCGAACGGCTCGTCCATCAGCAGGTATTCGGGATCGGTGGCGAGCGATCGGGCCACGCCGACGCGCTGCTGCTCGCCGCCGGAAAGCTCGCGAGGATAGCGCTCAGCGTACTCGCCCGGCTCGAGGCCGACGAGCTCGAGCAGCTCGTGCGCGCGTTCTCCCCGCCTGGCAGCAGGCCAGCCGAGAAGCCGGGGCACGATCGAGACGTTCGACTCGACCGTCATGTGCGGGAACAGGCCGATGCCCTGAAACACGTAGCCGATACGGCGCCGCAGCGCGACGGGGTCTTGAGCCCTGATGTCCTCGCCGTCGACCAGGATGGTGCCGCTCGTCGGCTCGATCAAGCGGTTGATCATCTTCAGCGTGGTCGTCTTGCCGCAGCCCGACGAGCCAAGCAGCACGAGCGTTTCGTCCTCAGTCACCTCGAGCGAGAGATCTCTGACGGCGTACGAGACACCGTCGTAGCTCTTCGAAACCGATGTGATCTGGATCATGGTCGTTTCGACGCGCGTGTGTCCGTGCCTTCAGCCAGGTCAACCCGATTTCTCGACCTCGAAGACGCCGACCAGCCCGTGCGCGCAGCCCTGCCCTTGCTGGAGCTCTGTCACGAGCCGGCGCAGCGCCTTGGCGAGCTGCGGCTCGATGATGTTCTCGCGGGGCCGGCACGTATCGAGCCACCCAACGTGTCCGACGACGACCTGCATGCGCGCCATCATCCGGCACAGCGGCGGCGGATATGGCTCGGCATGCGACGGCAGGCTGGGCCGGTAGCGGCGGCCCTGCTCGTCGTAGAGTTCGAGCAGCTGGCCGACATACTCGACCAGAGCATTCCAGCACGACGCGACCTCCTCGAAGTAGTTGTTCGGAAAACCGAACCCGGACTTCGGCACATAGTCAATCAGTAACGACTCAAGCGAGGTGCGCGTGTTGCGTTCGAGCAGGGAGTTGATCGCCTTGCGAATCGGCTGGGCGTGAGGGTTGTAGTCGCCCGTGTCCATGTGGCGCCCGACAAAGGTCGAACGGTCGAAAAACTCCAGCGGCTTGATCGGGACGCCCGAACGGCGGCCGGCCTCGCTGACGATACGATCAATCTCGTCTCGGCTCATCAGGCGCAAGGTGAGGTGGTCGAGTTCATCGCGCCGGGCTTCGCGTTCCTCCTCGTCGTAGATGTACGAGACCACGTAGTCCATGTTGCGGTTCTGTGCGAGGTCCTTTGCCCACAGCGTCTGCCACTCGTACGAGTACCGGCCCAGCCAGTCGCACACGACGAAGCAGTGGTCGCGCGCACGGTCGGCGATCTCCACGAAGAGCTCGATCAGCGTTTCGTCGTCGGTGTGGTGCGAGGTCGTCCCGTAAGTCATGAGATAGAGGTCGTAAGGTCTGCGGTCGCGCCCGAACCCTAAACCGCGGGTGAAATCCGCCTGTTCGAACCGCATCCTAGGACTGCCACTATAGATGTCGGACGCCTGTTCGAGTAAATCGTCATTGAGGTCGACGCCGCAATACAGCTCGAGCCACTGGCCATTGAGCACGCTCACATCCAGGTCGATCAGGTTTGCGTCCCGCTGCCGGATGCCCCGGAGCAGCTCGTAGCCGTCGGCGCTGCCACAGCCGAGGTCCATAATGCGCACGCCCCGGCCCTTCGCGCGGGTCCGTTCGATCAGCGCCTCAATGTGGGGGCGCAGGTGGCGCTGGGTGAGTTCGTCCTCCCAGAACCGGCGCACGTTGTCGTATTTGCCCTCGAGGCCGGACGCCTTGGCATACATCCCGGTCCGAACGGCCTCGCTGTAGGCAGCCATCTGTGAATCAGCCATCGTCTCTCTCATCATCGGCCTCCGTGCCTTGTGGAACCAATCGCGTCGGGCAGGATCCCTGGAATCGAGGCGGTAATCTCCCGCAGCATCTCCTCGGGAAGCGAGCAGCGCGGCCGATCCATGATTGCCCTGTACTGCTCGTGAGCGGCCCGCAGCGCGCCGCCGCCATCATCCTCAAGCGGATAGCACACATAGGTGGGCTCCCTCGTGGGGAGCGGCAGGTGGTAGATAAACGTTCTGTGATCGCTCGCCATCACTTCTCTCACCACGCTCACCACGCGGTCGTGGTCCTGGCGCGTGATGTCAGGCTCCTTGAGGGCGCGCTTGATCATGCCGATGTGCGCATCATCGAGAATGGCCTGCTCGGGGCAGAACACGTTCGTGCGTTCGAGCAAGCCGAACGCGTAGTGCACGTACTGAGGCCCGCCAAGCGGAACGCCGCACAGCGTGAGCATCTTCTCCGCAGTGGCCTGGATGCCCGGCACGCTCGTGTCCCCGACGCCCGCGCTCGAATAGCACGGCAAACCGTAGTGACGCGCCATCTGCGCCGCATCGAGCAGGTAGTGGTTGAACTCCGGCGCACCGTACATGTCGTTGAGATTATCGAGCCGGCTACGCGAAGCGACCGCGCCGTAAAGCACGGGCGCCCCCGGCGCGGCCAGTTGGTTCAGGGCAACGCCGGCGAGCACCTCGGCGTTGATCTGGGCCACCAGCCCGAACTCGTCGAACGGCGCGGTCGTGCCCGCCATCGGGCAACTCGAGATGACGACCGGCACCCGGCGCTTCGAGATCTCAATGAGCGTGGTGGCGGTGTCGTCCACCATCTGCAGCGGACTCTTGATGACACACGTAATGAAGGAAATCGGCGGGTTGGCGCGGAACGCGTCGGGACCCCCGGCGATGATCTCGCTCATCCGAATGACGTGATCCAGCGCGTCCACGTCGGTCAGGCCGGCCTGAACGTGCTTCGTCGTGTTATTCAGGCTGGCCAGGAACTTGTTGACATCCTTGTTTTCTCTGTTGATCTCCTTGTCGCGGATGTTGACGCAGCGGAGGAAGAAGTCGAGATGCTCGAGGTTCTCTGCGAGGTGCGCCGCTGCGCACAGGCGCTCAATCGAACCCTCGCGCCGCACGAACGTGGGCGTCCTGTCCTCGAATCGCACATCCAGCCAGATGTTCGCCTCCGAGCCACTGCCGAAGCGCACTCGTGGCTCATCGGCATCGAGGATCAGACGGTTCTCGGGATCCCGGGCCCCCAAAACCACTTCAGACGGCGCTGCGTCGACCGCCCAGTCAATGATGACCGGCGGAATACGGATGCGCAGGCAGTCCCCGGCATCCTCCACGGCTGCGCCGCTTCGCTCGAAGATCCTTGCGGCTTCGGCGTTCCAGCAGAGCAGGCCCGGCTCCAGCAGCAGATCGCGCGAGACCTCGTCAATGAGCTCAACAGCCGACTCGGAAAGCCGGGAATGAGGTTTTACTACGACTCCTTGCCGCTGTTTCTCAGCAATGATTGGCATCCGTCTACCTTTCTTCTCAGTGAGTTAGTTCCCTAGTGGGTGTCAGACCTTGGCGCTTCCTCGGAACGGCGGGCGACGGCCTCAAGGTCGGTTCGTGCCGCCCCCTGTGGAAACGTCGGTTGCGGGATCGATGACTTCGCCCTGCTGAGGGCTGCGGGCCTTCTCTTCCGGCAAGGGCTTAGCCTCGACGCCGGCATCAAGAAACGGCGCCGGCGCAATCTCCTTCGCCTCCATCAAGTCCACAATGCGCTCCAACGAGAGGGCAATCGTTGACTGCTCGAGTTGGGGCAACTGTCTGAGCGCCTCAACCAGCGTACCCTGGAGCGGCGATGGGGCCATCGCCACGAGCTCGCGCCCGCGTTCGGTCGCCATCACGTTGACAAGGCGGCGATCTTGCTTGTCTCTTTCGCGCAATACCATCCCCTTGCTCTCCAGCCGATCAAGAATGCCGATCACCGTACTGGAACTCAGATGCACCCGCCGCGCGATTGACGCGACCCCGAGGAACTCCTCCTGGGCCACAGTCATGAGACACAGGAGCTGGGGAGCTGTGATGTCGTGCTCGGCCGCGAGCTTCCGAGAATGCAGGTGAAGCGCGCGGATGATGCGACGCAGCGACTCGAGAACCCGCAGGTCATATCGAATCTCGGGAGCCTCAACAAGCGGCACGACCGACCCTGCTTCAGACGCGTGACCGCCGGGGTCCGCATCAGCTTTGTGCCCTGGATTGGCCTTCGGCTGATCGCCGCGAGAACCAGTATCGCCACGAGACACCATAGTAGATCCTTATTCCATCCACTGGAAGGTGTTACAGGAATGCCTTCCGTCTTTCGACCCGTGGATTCCGGCTGTGATCGTTTCAACTCAAATCATTAGAATAACAACGATTGTAGGGGTGTCAAGAAGAATCTCGAAGAATCTCCACGATGGCCTGGCAGGCAACCTGGCATCTGCCGCCGACGTGTTCCCCCAACTCCCGGGCGTTCGCCTTACGTATGCGACCCCTTTGTCCTGAAGGACATACGCGTCGCCGTGGCCGTATTCCTAGGGGATGCGAAAGCGGACGGATTGCGGCGGGAACCTATCGGTGGCAAGCAGGCTTCCCCCGGTCAACACGATTGCAGACACTTAGCTTCGGGGAAGGACCGCACCGCCGAGGGTAACAAAAGCTAAAATGGCATTGGGCTCTCAGGTTTTGGGTGGGCCAATCTCGAGGCGCGAGTGCGTGATCGAGCCCAACTCCTCAGCCGAGGACATCTGACAACGAGGTGACCGGGCAGCCAAGCCAAGGCGGACACGCACGTCAGGCCAGCAGGTCCATGAGACAAGCTCGGGGCCGTGTGTCATCTTTGTGTCATCCTCTGGAGTTCACTGGGCTCCTTGGACTTCATCTGAGTTCATTGGACTTCACGCCCAGATGAGCGGCTTCTCGACGAGAAAAGCAGCAAGACACAGAAGGGCGGCCACTTGTGTCGTGGCCGCCCTCTTCGACTACGAATCCGGAGGTTGCTGGTTCGAGTCCAGCCGGGCGCGCTTCCCTTATACCCTGCCGCCGAGAAGCTTCCGCGGCGGCCTCGTCGAGCCCATGCGCGGGGCACCACGCCTGGAAGCGCTGACGCCGGCTGCCTTACTCCTCACGCTCGAGCAGCGGCTCGCGCCCCGGCGCGGAAAGACCGCGCCGCTCCAGGAGCGACCCCTCTTTCAGGAACAGCTCGGTCCGCGCCTTGAGGTAGTTCGTGCCGGCCTCCACCTCGGCGACTTGGCTCTCCACGAGGTCGCGCTGCGCCTGGGCCACCAGCAGCGCCGTGGACCTCCCGACGCGGAACTTCGCCATCTCGGCGCGCAGCTTCTCCTGCTGGAAGCGCCGTGTCGTCGCCGTCGCGCCCACCTGCTCCCACGCGCGCTTGACTTCGATGTACGCCAGCTCGACGTCCTCGCGCACGAGGTCCTCGACGTTCCGCATGGACTCCTCGAGCTGTTGCCGCGTCAGCGCCGCGCGCCGGTGACGGGCCCGCGCCGCACGGTCGGCCACCGCGTACTCGAACGTCAGCCCGATGGTGGTGTCGTACCCGCCGCCGATATCCTCGACCGAACGGCCGAAAGAATCAGCATAGCCGGACTTGCCGAGGCTGATGAACAGGTCCATACGCGGCAGCAGGCCGTTCCTCGTCTTGACCAGCTCCAGGTCGCCGCGCCGAACCAGCAGCCGCGCCTGGTTCATGTCCGGCCGCATGCGAAGCGCGAGCTCGACGTGCTCCTGCAGGGGATCCAGCTCCGCCGGCGACACGGCGGGCTCGCTCACGGGCGTGACCTCGCGCCCCGCCGCTCGCAGCGCGTCGGGGCGGACGAGCCGCACCAGCCGCGCCCGAAGCGCATCCACCCGGCTGCGCGCGTTGATCAGCGCCTCACGCCGCAGCGCGATCTCCGCCTCGGCGGCGGCAAGCTCCGTCTCCGCGAGATCCCCGACGCGGATGCGCTTCTGGGTTTCCTCGAACTGCTGCCGCGCGAGGGTCAGTGATTCGTCGAGAATCTCGACCTGACGCCGCGCCAGGACGTAATCCCAGTACGTGGTTTCCACCTCGGCGACCAACGCCTCGGCGAAGCCGCGGAACTCGTACTCAGAAAGCCGCGTGTCGAGACGCGCCTGCCGCACATCGGCCAGGTTGACGGCGACACCGCGTCCCTCGAGCAACGCCTGAGTCACCGTCAATCCCGCGCGCGTGGTGTACTCCTCGGCCGTGGCGTCCCCGTCGGTCCCGTCCGTCTCTGCGCCCAGCTCGACCGCCGTGCCCGTCGGCAGGAACTCCGACACGACCGCCTCGCCGCTCCTCGAGCGTTCGCGGCCCTCTGAACCCGTGCCGCCGTCGCCCTCCTCGCGGCTGCCGGAGACCTCGACGGACAACAGCGGGTCAAAAGCCGCGCGCTCCTGCTGCTCGAACGTACGCTGAATCGGCGGGTTCAGCCGCTCAACCGTCAGGGCGCGGTTGTTCTCCAGGGCCGTCAGCACTGCCTCTTCGATGGTGATGGCCCCCAGCTCGGCCGGTGCCGACGCTTCAGATGATGGGGAGCCCCCGCCCAGGGGAAGCGCCGCGCCCGGCACGGCCGAAGTGGATGATTCCCACGTCGGCTCGGTCTCCGTCCTCCTGCACGATGACATGGACAGCGACAGAATCGCTGCCGCACCGCAGGCCAGTCGCAACCCGGCACGCATCCTCACGGCATCACCTCCCGGGAGCCGGTGGACCCGCCGCCCATCCCCGGCCCGGCCGGCTCCGCGCTTCCCACTCGCGACGTCCGCAGGCCCCGTTCGAAAACGGAGTACACCACGGGCACGACGAGAAGCGTAATGAACGTTGAGCTCAAGAGCCCGCCGATCACCGCCCGCGCAAGGGGCGCCTGCGCCTCACCGCCCTCGCCAAGCCCCACGGCCAGCGGCAGCAGCCCAAAGCTCGTCGTGAACGCCGTCATGAGAATCGGCCGCAGGCGCCGCCGCCCCGCTTCCTCGATCGCCTCGCGCAAACCCAGGCCCTCCTCTCGGCGCAACCGGTTGGTGTAGTCCACCAGCAGGATCGCGTTGTTCACTACGATGCCCGCAAGCATGATGCAGCCGATGTACGAATTCATATTGAACGTCGTCTTCGTCAGCAGCAGCATCAGCACCACACCGATCACCGCGAGCGGAACGGAAAACATCACCACGAACGGATCACGCAGCGACTCGTACAGCGAGGCCATCACCGCGTACACGAGCACCAACGCCAGCACCAGCCCCAGACCGAGCTCGCGGAACGTCTTCCGTTGCTCCTCGTACTCGCCGCCGAAATCAATGCTGAAGCCCCGGGGCGCCGGCAGCGACAAAAGCCCCTTGCGAATGTCCGCGATGATGGACCCCATGTCCCGCCCCTGGATGTTCGCCCGCACGGTGACGAGACGTTCCTGGTCCTTCCGCTCGATCCGGACCGGCCCGGACCGCGGCCTGTCGGCGACGATGTTGCGCAGCACGACGGGCTGGCCATCGGTGTTGGTCACAGTCAGGTCGAGGATCTCGCGCAACGATCGCTGCTCGGCGTCCTTGAGCTTGACCCGGATCGCGAACTCATCGCCGCCTTCGCGGAAGTCGCCGGCGCGCGTCCCGGACACGGCCGTCTGCAGCGTCTCGGCCACGTCCTGAACCGCCACCTTCATCCCCTCGGCCTTGGCGCGGTCCACGGTAATGATCCGCTCCGGCGCCCCGATGTCCCGGCTGATCTGAGCGTCCGTGACGCCGGGCACCTCCTCGACGAGCTGCTTCACGCGCTGCGCCAGCTCGTCGGCCGTTCCCAGGTCGAACCCGCGGATCTCCACCTCCACACGCTCGCTGCCGCCGCTCATCCGGCGAAGCAGGAACAGCCCCTGCCCGGCCCGCGTCCGAATCGTCGCGCCCGGAATCCGCGCGAGTTGGGCGCGCAGCGCCGCCGCGACCTCCTCGCTGGAGCGATCGCGCTGGGACTGCGGCTTGAGCGCAATCCGCATGAAGCCCGTGCGCGAGCCCTGGCCCCGCCACGTTGACCCGCCCACGTTGATGACGAAGTTCTCGCGCTCGGGCACGTCCTTCTCGACGACGGCCTGAATCGCCTCGAAGAGGCGGTCTACGACGGCCACCCGGGTGCCAACCTCCATCTCGGCCTCGACGCGCACTTCCCCCTCGTCCCCTTGCGGCATCAGCTCGACGCCGACGAACGGCATCAGGGCGACGCTGCCGCCCAACAACAGCGCCGCCGCGAGCACGACGAGCGCCCGGTGATCCAGCGCGAGGTGCAGCAGGCGCTTGTAGTTGCGCTCGATCCGCGCGAAGAACGTGCCGCTGATGCGGAACAGCACGTGCCCCAGGCTCTCGTGCTCGACCCGCTCGAGAGTGGTCGGATGCAGAAAGCGCGAGGCCAACATCGGGATCATGGTCAGCGCCACCCCCAGCGAGCACAGCAGTGCGAAGCTCACGACGTACGCCAGTTGCTTGAACATGACCCCCGCCATGCCTCGCACGAAGATCAGCGGCAGGAAGATCGCCAGCGTCGTCATCGTGCTCGCAATGATGGCCCCCGTCACTTCCTCCGTGCCGCGCACCGCCGCGTGCTCCGCGCCGGCCTTCCCTTCCTCGCGGAGCCGGTAGATGTTCTCGAGCACCACGATGGAGCTGTCCACCAGCATCCCCACGCCCAGCGCCAGGCCGCCGAGTGTCATCAGGTTCAGCGTAAAACCACCGAAATAGATCAGCGCGAACGTGGCGACAATCGAGATGGGGATCGCCACCGCGATGATCGCCGTGCTGCGCAGGTTGCGCAGGAACACCAACAACACGAACACGGCGAACAGCCCGCCGAAGACCGCCGCTGACCCGACGTTCGTGATCGAGCGCTTGATGTACTTGGAGGTGTCTATAATCGGCGTCAGCCGTATCTGGGGAATCTCCTGATTGACCCGCTCGATTTCCCGCAGCAGGCGCTTGGCCACCTCCACGGTGTTGGTCCCCGACTGCTTGTTCACCGAGAGCCGAACGCCCGGCTCGCCGTTGATGCGCACGATCTGCGTGACCCGTTCCCAACTGTCCTCGACGTCGGCCACCTCGCGCAGACGAACGGCCGCGCCCTTGTGCACGGCGATCGTCGTGTCCCGCAACTGCTCGAGGTCCGTGTACTCACCCGGCGTACGCAGCGTGATCTCGTAGTTGCCCGACTCGATCGCGCCCGCAGGAAGGGTGACGTTCGCGCTCTTGATGCGTGCGACCACCTGGTCGAGCGGGATCTCGAGCGCCTTGAGCTTGTCGGGATCAAGATCCACGTGGATCTCCCGCTCCAGCCCGCCCCACACGTCAAGGGCCGCAACGCCGGGCACCCGCTCGATCCGGTACTTGATCTCGTCGTCGATCAGGCGCCGCGTCTGCACCGGGTCGAGGTTGCTCGAAGCGCCGAGAATCAGAATCGGAAAGCTCGCGGGATCGAACTTGCGCAGCGAGGGCCGGTCGGCGTCCTCCGGCAGGCGCGGAACGACGCGGTCGAGCCGGTCGCGCACGTCACTGGTGGCCACGTCGAGGTCCGTGCCCCACGAGAAGGTCACCCGCACATTGCTGCTGCCCTCCGACGAGATCGACGACACCTCCTCGACGCCGGGCACGGCGCTCATCGCCTGCTCCACCGGCCGCGTCACCAGCTCCTCGATCTCCTCAGGGCTGGCGTTCTCGTACGACGTCGAAATGCTCAGCGTCGGATACGTGATGTCGGGCATGAGGTCCACGGGCAGACGAGTCAACGACACACCCCCCAGGATGATGACGATCAGCGCCACCATCACGGTGAACACCGGGCGACGCACCGCGAACCGCGCGATCTTCATGGACGCCTCCCCCGGTTCACCGCCTCCGCCGCCGGTGGGCCTTCCGGGCGCTCGCCTCCCTCGTCCCCGGGCTCGCCCTGCGGCAGCGCGACCGCCGCCCCGTTCTCGAGCAGGTGCTGCCCGAGCGTCACAACCAGGCCCTCGAGCTCCGGCTCCAGGATTTCCACCAGACCGCCCTCGACGATGCCCGCCGTGACCGGGACGAAGCGCGCCTTCATCTGCTTGGTGTCGACGACAAAGACCCCCTGCCGGCTATCACGCCGGACCAGCGCCGACACGGGCACCACGACGGCGTTGTCGTGCTCGGCGAATTCCACGCGCACGCGAACGAACATCCCCGGCGCCAGCCGCCCGTCCGCATTGGGGATCTCGATCTCCACTCGCGCCTGGCGCGACTCCTCCTTGAGAACGGGCGCACGGCGCACGATCTCTCCCGTGAACTCCTGACCCGGGTAGGCGTCGGTCGTGATGGATCGTACCTTGCCTGCACTGATCTGCGGGAAATCGCGCTCGATCACGTAGACGACCGCAATGACCGAACTGAGGTCCACGACGGACACAATCGGGTCGTTCGCCTTGAGCATCGCCCCCTCGTCAACGAACCGCTCCGCAACGGCCCGGGGCGCCTCGCCGTCCTCCCACGCGACCCGGATGCGCGTATACCCGAGCCGCGTCTCGGCCACCTTCAACGCGGCTTCCTTCTGCTTGATCTGCGCCTGCGCCACCTGGTGCTTCGCCTCCGCGGCACGAGAGCGTGCCTCCGCCTGATCCAGCTCCGCCTCGGAGGCGACCTGCTGCTCGCGCAGCTCCTTGGCCCGCTCGAACTCACGCGTGGCGGCATCCAGCTCGCTGGCGGAGTCCGCCAGGTTGGCCCGGCTCACCTCGAGCTCCGCCGTCGCCTGGGCCACCTGCTGGGCGTATTCCTCGCTGTCCAGCTTGGCAATCTCGTCGCCGTTGTTCACCGGGTCACCGATATTGACCAGGAGCTTCTCCAGCCGCCCGGACACCTTGGGCGCGACAATGAACTGGGACTTCGCCACCAGCGTTCCCGTGAACTCCTCCACGTCGTATACGGTCTGACGGCGAACGGCCGTCGCCTCGACGGGCACCGCCCGCCGTCCCCGCCCCCGGTTCGCGCCTTGCTCCGCGCTCACCTTCCGGTAGATGCGCCACCCGATCAGAGCCAGAATGGCCAGAACAATGACCGCCGCAATTGCTCTCTTCACAGTCACACCTTTCATACGTCAAACGACCCCCCGGCCCCACGAGCCACGGGCGTCGCCCGCCCTGCACCCCGCAAAAACACGTCCACCAACACCTCATCCCCGACGGTGCCGCTGTTCTCTCCAAGGTCCCGGGCCCGAGCACGCAGCAGCCCCAACAGTAAACTCGTCAGTATCGCACAGGCCCGCCCAATCGCGTCAAGAGGCAACGGAACAGAACGTTCGTTGCTCCATAGCCGGCGTCCATCATCATGACCTCCGGCAGACACACTGGGCCGCAACCGGGTTGCAGGTCAATGACACCGCCCCCCACCGGCCGGCACCCATTAGGAGGGCCACACCACCACTCTCGCAACAAGGCCCGAGGCGCATACAACGCCTCGGGCCTTTCATTCCTTTCGGTCAGCCACGCCAACGGAGGATGACCCTATGGACGCGTGTCCTTACGTCCCCCGAGCACCTGCTTGCTCACATCCGTCTTCAGTGCCCGGCGGTCCAGTACGATATCACCTCGGTGAGGTCAAGGCCGTTGATGACCGCGTTACCATCGAGGTCCGCGGCCGCGTCCCACAGCGGGTCGCCCGGCGTGCACTCCCACGCGGAAAGCACCGCCGACAAGTCAAGACCGTCAACGACCATATTGCCGTCCACGTCACCCCGCATCGTGGAAGCCGGCGTGTGATAGCCCATGTCGACCATGCCCGTGTCAGCCACGCCGTCGGTTCGCGTCGTAAACGCGATAAGGCCCAGGGCGCTGGCGGTGTCGCTGCCGGCGTCCACGCACGGGCTGTCGGCGCCCTGCCCGGCGGGCGTTTGGCTCAGGTAGTAATCGTGGTCCGGGCCGCTCACGAACAACGGGTCCGCGTCAATGCACCCGGCGCCGAACCACGCCTCGCCCGTGCCGCCCTGCACATCGGAGTAAGTCACCGTCGCCGTGCCGGAATAGACGTAGATCGCCTGCGCGCCGTTGCCCCAGACAATGCAGTCGGTGACCGTCGGATTCCAGTCCGGCACCCCGCTCGAATGAATGCCGTCGCCGGCCAGGCCGGCCAGGTTGCCCGTCACCGTACAATTGGCCACCATCAAGTTGCTCGCGTACGACGAGACGCCCCCGCCGTCGCCGCTCGCCGTGTTGCCCGCGATCAGGCAATTGAACAGCACCGGACTGCTGTAATAACAGCGCAGGGCACCGCCGTCGTCGCCCGCCGCGTTCGCCGTCAGGACACAATTGCTGATAACGGGGCTGCTGACCGTGCAGTAGATCGCGCCCGCGTGAGCGCTGGCCACGTTGCCCGTCATGACACAGTTGCTGATCGTCGGGCTGCTCGAGACGCAGTAGACGGCCCCGGCGTAACCCACGACCGACCCGTTGCAGATCGTGAACCCGTCGAGCACCGACGCCGGCGTCTCGCCATACCAGAACTTGAACGCCCGGCCGGCGCCTTCGCAGTCAATGATCGTATAGGCCGGGCCGTTCTCCGATACGAGCGTGATGTCTCTGCCTTCGTAGTCGAGGTCCCGATTGTCCGGCCCGTCGTAGACCCCGTCGGCGACAAGCACCGTGTAACCGTAGCCCGCCACCGACCGCGCGATCCCCGCCCGGATCGTCCTCGTCGGGCCATGCACGCCGTCCCACGCAGCCGCCAACCCATCGCTCGCATCATCGCCCGTGGCGACGTTGATGTAATAGGTTTTTTCAAGGTTATCGGGATGGAACGGATTGGTGCCCGCGGCGACCTCAAGGCCATCCATCAACCCGTCGTCATCACAATCAGGGTCGTGCGGATCCGTGCCCAGATTGCACTCGACAAGATTGCCAAGCCCGTCGCCATCTGGGTCATCAGCCGAATCATCAATAAGCGGGTTCAGCGTGTTCTCGACCTCCCAACCATCCGGCATTGCATCATTATCCGTGTCGGCGTTGAACGGGTTGGTCCCGTTTTCGAACTCCTGCACGTTGGCAAGATCGTCCCCGTCCGGGTCGCCGGCGCTGTCGTCAACCAGAGGGTCAAAGCCGTAGCCTGCCTCCCAACCGTCGTCCATTCCGTCGTTGTCCGTATCGCAACTGAGCGGGTGCGTGCCCAAGAGGTACTCGTCCATGTTGGTGAGCATATCGCCGTCCGGATCACCGTCGGCGCCTTGATCACCGGTATCGTCATCAGGGTCGAGACCCTTTTCGGTTTCCCAGTAGTTCGGCAAGTCGTCGCCGTCAGTGTCAACCCACTCGTCGGCGCCAATGTCGTATTGAGTCCCACCCGTGTTCGGAATGTCGGGATCGTCCCAGCGCCACTCGCCTTCAAAGTCCGTTTCCGGCGCCTCCGCGCTACCCGCGTCAATGCATGGCGAGTGAGCGGTCAAATGATAATCACCGCCCGCTGGGTTCAAGACAGAAGGATCAGCGTCAATGTTGCCGACGCCCGGATAGCCGCCTTCTACGTTGCAGTAACTCGCCTGCAGCGTGCCATATTCGACGGTGACCTCTTCGCCGTTACCCCAGAGGATGCAGTTGGACACACGCACAAAGGCGATGCTCCCATAAATGTGAACACCTCCGCTTCCTTCATCAGACACGTTGTCATAGATCGTGCAGTGTATCAGCGTCGGACTCCCGGAACGCAGGTAGGCCGCCCCACCCTTGCCGTGAGTGCTATTCCTGCTGATCATGCAGTTGATAAACGTGCCGCTCTCCTTGTGTGAGAAGATGCCCCCGCCATCGTCCTGGGCAGTATTACCGGTTATTATGCAATTGGTGAAGATTGCGTTACTGTAGTATAGCCTAATGCCGCCGCCATCGTTCCGCGCGGTGTTGTCCCGGATCACGCAATTCACGAACGTTGCATTACTCCAGTTCAGGGAGACACCGCCGCCTGAGCCATCAGAAGACGAGGTCCGACAATCACAGATGACGCAGTTGGCTATTCTGGGACTGCTTTCATAACAGTGAACACCACCGCCACTGGCGAAACTCCCGTTCCGCACTGTGAAGCCGTCGATGACCGACGCCCCAGTCTCCCCCGACTGGAAAATGAAACCCCAGCCTAAGCGCTCACAGTCTATAATCGTCGCGTCGCGACCGTTCTCGCTTGCGAGCGTGATGGCTTTGCCGCCGAAGTCGAGGTCGCGGTTGCCATCGCCCGTGTACGTGCCGTCGGTGACCTGGACGGTGTCGCCCCCGATTGCGGCGTCGATGCCCTCCTGGATCGCGTCGTAGGGATGCGCGGCCGTGCCGTCCTCGAGCGGGTCGCTGACCGTCGGGTCGCCCGGGCCGGGATCGCCCGGGGCGTCATCGTCAACGTAGATCGTGCCGGCAAGGATGGGCCCCGACGTGAACAGCGCAAGACCCGCGAGGACAATCCATGGTCGTTTCATCGCTCCTCCCTCCTGCTTCTCTCACGGGCGTCTACTTCGTCCGCACGGTGTTGTTCCCCCGCGTGACGTTGCCGGGGCGAGAACCACGCCTGCCGGGCCTCGACGCCCCTCACCCGCTGCCAACCGGCCCTGTTCTTGTGGGCTCGGACTCGGCGGACCTACTCAGTCCAGTTCGCTATCACTTCCGTGAGATCTAACCCATCAACGACGCCGTTGCCGTCGAGGTCGGCGGCCGGGTTCCACAGCGGGTCGCCGGGCACGCACTCCCACGCCGACAGCACGGCGGCAAGGTCGAGACCGTCCACGACGCCGTTGCCATCCACATCCCCGAAGATCGCGGGTGCGGCATGGTAACCCATATCCACCACGCCCGCGTCACCCACGCCGTCAGTGCGTGTCGTCAGCGCATCGAGGCCGAGGTTCCCCGCCGTATCACTCCCCGCGTCCACGCACGGACTGTTTATGCCTTGCCCGGCGGCCAGCTGGCTCAAGTAGTAGTCGTGCAGCGGTCCGTGAACGAACAGCGGATCCTGGTCAATGCATGTCACCGGATCGAACCACGCCTCCCCCGCGCCGCCCTGCACATCGCAGTAGGTCACTGTCGGCAGATCGGCGGTTTCGGAGTCAGGATAGAGTTCTTCAGGAGTGTTGCCCCAAAGGATGCAGTCGGTTAGCACCATGGCGTTGGTTGTGTAGCTGATGCTGCCAGCATGCGTCGCGGCGCTGTTCCCCGCGAACGTGCAGTTGGTGATCGTCGAGCCGTTGCCTCCGGAACAGGACATCCCGCCGCCAATATACGTGGCTGTGTTCCCGATGATCGCGCAGTTGGTCACCGGCCCAGCGACGTCGAACCGAAACTTGATGCCGCCGCCTATGGAGCTACTATTGCCAGAGATTGTGCAGCCGGTGATAGTCGCGGTGCAATCGTCGTCCGCGTAGAGGCCGCCTCCGCACCATCCGGCCTCATTGTCGGAGATCGTCGAGTCGATAATCGAAAGAGCGCAGTTGTTGGCCCAGGAGATGCCGCCTCCTGCTGCTGGATAAGGGCCTCCCGTGTTGCTGCTGATGGTACAATTGATGATGACTGGACTGCCTTCCGAGCAGTAAGCGCCCCCGCCGTTTCCATCGGCCGTGCAATCCGTAATCGTACAGTCGGTGATCGTGGGACTGCTGGACCAGCAATACATGCCGCCGCCGTTGCCGCTTGCGTAGCAGTCGGTGACCGTGCAGTTGGCAATCGTCGGGCTGGAATAATCAACGGCAATGCCGCCGCCGTTCTCGACGTTGCCGTTGCGGATTGCAAACCCCTCGATGACGGAATCGGATCGTTCTGCGAAGCGCAGGTAGAACGCCCGGCCGGCGCCTTCGCAGTCTATGCTGCAGGCGCCGGCCCCGTGTGCCGAGCAAACGGTAAGAGGCCGGCCCATGAACTGGATGTCTTTGTTTCCACCGCCCGTGTACGTGCCATCGGCGACGAGCACGGTATAACCGGCCGTGTACGGCGAGACATCAATGCCTGCCTGGATCGTCGCCTTCGGCCCGTGCGTGCCGTCGTACAGGCTGGCCAGGCCGTCGTGGCCATCGTCCCCCAGGGTCACATTGACGTAATAGGTCTTCTCAACGTTGTCCGGATGGACCGGGTTCGTGCCCTCCGCGACCTCCTGGCCGTCATTTCGGCCGTCTCCGTCGGTATCCGGAACCCATGGATTGGCCCCGTGCTGGCACTCCCCCAGGTTGGTCAGGCCGTCGAAGTCCTCGTCGCCTCCAGCGTCGGCCGCGAGCGGCGAGCCGAAGTGCTCCTGCTCCCACCAGTCGGGCAAGCCGTCGCCGTCCGTGTCGACGAACTCGTCGGCCCCGATGTCGTAGGTGCGCGCATCCGGCGGGTCGTCGTAGCCGACGCCCGGAATATCCACTGGCCGCGCATCGCCCTCGACGTCTTGCGCCGGGCCGCTGGGGCACCAGTCGATGCACGGCGACCCGCTCCGAAGCAGGCCTTCAGGACCAAGGAGCGGGTCAGCCTCGATGCATGTCACCGGATCGAACCACACCTCGCCCGTGCCGCCCTTGATGTTGCAGTAGGCAACGATGGGCCCGCCGGACACCTGTTGAGTCATATCACCCCAGACAATGCAATTTGTGAGCGTCGGCCTGTCTCCAGACGAGCCACATGTAATCGCGCTGCCCGCGGTACCCGCGTCGTTGTACGCGACGGTGCAGTTGGCCAGGGTTGGCGCTGAGCCGTAGCAGGCCATGCCGCCGCCGCGCTGACTGGCCGTGTTCCCGAGGATCATGCAGTTGGTCATAATCGGCGCACTGTCCTCGTCAAGAAGGATGGCGCCGCCGTTATACCCTGTCGAGTTGTCGGCGATAACGCAGTCGCTGATGACCGGGCTACAAGAGAATCTGCAGTATATGCCACCGCCACTCTTGGCGCTCGTATTGCCGCTAATAGTGCATCGGGTGATCGTGGGGCTGCTTTCAGCGAAGCAGAAGATCCCGCCGCCCTCTGCGTAGGGCGGGAGCGCGACATTGTCGGATATCGTGCAGTCGATGATCGACGGGCTGCTTTGGTAGCACCAAATGCCGCCGCCCTCGCTCTCAGTCGAGTTCCCTGTGATCGTGCAATCCTGAATCGTCGGGCTGCTGCGGCGGCAGAAGACAGCACCGCCGTTGTGCGTGTCGTCGCCTTGGAGGCCCGTCCAGAAACCAATCCCGTTGGTAATCGTGAACCCGTCGAGAACGGAATCGAGCCCCTCGGCAAGACGAAAAGCGAAGCCGCCTCCCGCATTCTCGCAATCAATGATGCAGGCGGATGCGCCGTTTTCGGATCGAACAGTAATCGCCCGGCCGCGAAAATTCATGTCCCTGTTGCCGATGCCCGTGTACGTCCCATCAGCGACGAACACGGTGTAGGGCAAGCCGGGAGCGGTAGCGTTGATGCCGGCCTGGATCGTCGCCTTCGGCCCATGGGTGCCGTCCCACGCTGCCGCCATGCCGTCGTACGTGTCACTTCCCGTAGCGCCGTTCACGTAGTAGGTCATTGCCGCGTTGTCAGGATGAAGCGGATTCGTGCCGTCGGTGAGTTCCTGACCGTCGTCGCGCCCGTCGCCATCCGTGTCCGCCTCGTCCGGGTTGGTGCCGTGTTCCTCGTACTCGGCCAGGTTCGTGAACGTATCGCCGTCCTTGTCGAGACCGGCATCGGATGGGTCGCCCTTGAGCAGGCCGTATGTGTCCTCATACCAATCGGGCATCCCGTCCGTGTCGGTGTCCACGAACTCGTCGGCGCCCATGTCGACGGCCCCGGCCGGCGGATATGGCCGGGCCTCGCCGTCAATATCGTCAGCGGGTGCCGCCACGGCGGTGCCTGTGCCATTGCACGGGGAGCCGGTCCGGAGATGGCCGTCGGCCGACAGCATCGGGTCGGCGTCGATGTTGCCCGTGCCTGGCCAGCCGCCTTGAACGTCGCAGTAGGTCACCGTCGGCGTCGCAGAATCAACAACAAGTTCGCCGCCGGTATTGCCGTAGATGATGCTGTTGGTGATCGTGGGGCTGTTGTTGTCGTCGCAGAATATGCCGCCCCCGTTCGCGGGCGCGCGGTTGTCCGTGATCGTGCAATTGGTGATCGTCGGGCTGTCAGGTAGCGCACACTGGATGCCGCCGGCACCCTTCGCCGCAACGTTGCTCTTGATAATGCAGTTCGTGACGGCTGCATCACCGCCGTACAGATCGATCCCGCCACCGTACGAGCCGGCCCTGTTGTTCTCGACACGGCAGCCGGTGATTATCGCGTCCGTGTACGCGCACCGCACCGCACCTCCGGCCCCGTATGTCCAGTTGTCGTGGAACGTACAGTCCTCGATTGTGACGAGGCCCGCAGAATAAAGGAAAACCCCACCGCCGCCGAAGTTATCTCTTGCACCGTTGCCGCTGATGACGCAGTCGCTTATCGTTGCGTTGTCACCGAACATGCACTTGATGCCGCCGCCATGGGTGGCGGTTATGTTGTTGCTGATCGTGCACCCGGTGATGACCGTGTGGCCGCCGCCGCAGTAGATTCCCCCTCCGCTACCCGCTGCCTTGTTGCCGGTTATGACACAGTTGGAAATCGTTGGGTTTCCGTCACCGCAGTAGATTCCGGCAGCCCAATCCGCTGAATTCTCGGCGATCACGCAGTTGGTGATCGTGGGGCTGGAAAGGTTCTCGCAGCGGATGGCTCCGCCACCTCCACCGGTGACACTGCCGTTGCGAATCGTGAACCCATCAACAATGGCCGCTGCGGTCTCTCCCGACTGGAAATGAAAGCCGCGGCCTGCGCCTTCGCAATCGATGATCGTGACGTCGGCGCCGTTCTCGCTTTGCAGCGTGATCGCCTTGCCGCCGAAATCAAGGTCCTTGTTGCCGGCGCCGGTGTACGTGCCGTCCTTGACGATGACGGTATCGCCTGGGCTGGCGTTCGTGATCCCGTCCTGGATGTACTGGTACGGGTTCGCCTCCGAGCCGTCCCACGGGCCACCGGTGTTATCGTCGTCGACGTAGATCGTGCCCGCCACAGCCGGCGCGGACAGAATCATCGCCGTGAGACTCAGTGTGCAAAGAAACGCGTGCAGCTTCATCAGTTCGTCCTCTCCTCGCTGGTAACGGGGTCCTGATGCGAGCCTGGCCGTGCAGCATCGGTGGGTGTGCGCGCAGGGGCCACTGCCTCCTGCGCCCCCCGAAAAAAGCACAGACAAACCCTTACACATTCCCAGGGAGTTAGTTTACCACGGTGGACGTGGGAAGTCAAGGGGATTCTGCTAGGAGAAATGCCCCGAAGACTGATCTATCGGCGCTCGAATCCGGGCCGCCACATGCGGTATCACCATCGCGGGCCTCGCTCCGATCACCAGGGCTGCCATGACAATTGCCGGCGAGCCTGCCCGATTGAATCCCACCCTCTGCGCCATGTTGGGGCGTACGCTCTGATTGTCTCCGTCGGCTGCCGGGCACCCTCGTTGGACCGCCCATTCTGATGGCAGGCGAGTATCGGTGTCGGCTGCACCAACGTGCCGCGGCTTCACCGTCGCGTCCGCTTTCTTGCCCGACGTTGCGCTCGGCGTAACGCGTCAACCATGCCCGGTCCTTCCTCCTTGCCGGCGGGAACAGGGCTCTCTCTTTCCTTGGCGGGTTGTGTCGGCGCCGGCGTCGGCGCCCGCGTCGCCGTCGGCCTGCGTCGTGCACGGGGCGCTCGGACCGGCCGGCGCCGTGCGCGGCGCACGTCTTTCTCTTCCTCATCCCGTTTCCGCCGGGCCGGACGTCGGCGCACGGTGAGGAAACCGGTGCGGCGTTCGAGCACTTCGAGAAGCAATACCACAAGTGCGGCAACAAGGAGCCAGTGGCCGAGTCCCACCATCCGGGGCTGCCTGGGCAGCTCCTTCCATATGCCCGCAAGATCGACCCGTTCGCTTCCCCCGGTGGCCCGAGCGAGACGCTCGATCGTCAAGACACCTGCCCCGGCTTCGATCGGCTTGAACTCCGGCGAGTACGGCAGGCATACGGGCGCGAGCGAGACCTTGCCCACGCCGGGCACCTCCACGGCCGAGAGCACCGTCTCGCTGCCGCGCAGAGGGATCTCGACTGCAAGCTCGTCGGCCGACATCCACTGCATGGTCGTCTTCTGCACGGCCGGCGGCGTGCCGGGGACACCGCGCAGCGTCGTCACCCTCGGCAGCTCTGCAAGCGCTTCCCCTTCCCTTTCGGGATCGAGGTGGAGCTGCACGACACACGTCCCGCCCTTCAGCTCCTGCGTCACCAGCATATCCTGAGGCAGAGTTCCGAACGCACCGGACACCCAGCGGGCCATGCTTGTGAGCAACCTCCCCATGTCCTGCCAGCCCGCGATGGGGCCCGTGTACTCGCCGTCGGCCTCCGCCGTGTAGCAGAGCACGCGTCCAAGCCCCGCCTGCCACGCCGCCACGATGGGCGCCTTGTACTCATCGGTTGTGACGACGGCGAGGTTGGCGCCGCGGCGCAGATAGCACAGGTTGTACCCGCCCACGGGCAGCGGGGGGCTGAACGTTCTGCCGGTCAACGCAACCAGGCCGCCGGTGGTCCGAACGGGCGTCTCCTCGTCGAGAAAGGCGCTTCGCGCCACCACAAACGTATCCTGCGCGAACAGGCGGGGAAGCTCCTCGGGATTGGTAGTGAAAAAGCAGCGCCCGCCGCCTCGACTCGCGATGTCACGAAGCAGTCCGGCATCAACGTCTGAAGCTGTCCCGAGCCCGATCACGCTCACGGTCGTGTTGGCCGCCCGGCATTTCTCAATGAGCTTCCTGTATGCCCCCGGCTCTTCCGAGTCTGCCGCGTCGGCAAAAAGAATAATGTGGCGGGTTCCCGCCTGGGCGGAGACCAGCATGCGCGCAGAGGCCGACAGCGCCTCGTAGATGAATATGCCGCCGCCCATTGACTCGACGCGCAGAATCTTGTGTCTGAGACCCGCCTTGTTCTCGACCGGGGCCAGCTTGGCGATGATGTGTGCTGAGCTGTCGACGGCGACGACGCCGAACTCGTCCATCGAGTTGAGCAGATCGAGAACCTGCGCCGCGGCGAGGTTCGCGAGATCCATCTTCGTCCTGGACCCTCGAACGGGCATAGCCATGCTGCCGGACCGGTCCATCGCCACGACGATGGCCAGAGCGAGCTTGCGGTGTTCGCGCCGAAGCTCCATCGAGATCGGCATGACGGGCTCGAGCGGCGAGCGGAAATACCCCCCGGGCCCGTACGCGTTCCTCCCCCCGGTCATCATGAGGCCGGCACCCGTCTCCTTCACCCACGCCGCGAGCGTCTCCATCCCGCGCACGCCGACCTTTTCGGCCGGCACGTTCTCGATCAGCACGGCGGAGAAGTTGGAGATCCCCTCGAGGGTCCAGTGGCACTCGCCTGGCGACTGCGCGACGATTGTCATTCCCCCCGCTTCGAGCAGGCGCGCAAGGCCACGCGGCTGCGAGCCAGTCACGCAGAGCAGCGGACGCGGGCCCTTGATCCCGAGCAGGACCTTCGCCGTGTTGTTTTCGGGCACCGGATCCTTCTGACCGCCCAGAACGCTCAGCGTGTATTGGCACGTGCCGGGCGTCTCCGCCGTGTCGCGGAAGAGCAATAGGCTGATGCCCGACGGAACCGTCCTGGTCCCGGCCGCAAGCAGCCTGCGTCCTCGCTTGAGCTCAAAGGAAATCTCCTGGGGAATCGGCGACCGAATCCATGCCGAGATCGTGAACGATTCGCCCGGCGTGACCGCCGTCGGCACATCCACCCTCGAGACGGCCACGTCGTTCGCCGACGCTCGCTGCAGCAGCCGGTAGTCTATAGGTATGTCCCTGGCGGCCGCCCGCGATGCCGAAAGCGCCGGGTCCCGACCGGTCCATCGGCCGTCGGAGAGCAGAACGATTCGTCCGGAGCCGTCCCGTGGGATGAGGGCGACGGCCTTCTCGATAGCCGCGCCCAGGTTTGACCCGTCGCGCCCGACCTCAGTCACAAAGCCGGCGAACTTGCCTCGCTGAGGAGGCCGTTCTATCACCGAGCGCTCCCCGAAGGCGACGACCCCAACACGCTCATCTCCCGCCATGGCGCCTTGGATGAGGCCGATGGCCTCCTTTTCCGCCGCGTCGCTGTCCGGCGGCATGGAGTAGCTTCGGTCCGCGACCACGACCACCGTGCCCGCGCGGCCCGGGAGCCTTACGGCCAGCCCGCAGAGCGCGAGCAGTATCAGGCACAGCGCCGCGGCCCTCAGAACTTGCAGCAGGCGGGAGGACAACGGCCAGATCCACAGGCCAACGGCCAGAGGAATGACCAACACCAGCCAAAATGGATGAAACAGCACCATGCCTGTATGCCTGTTCATTCTCCTTTAGGCTCGACGAGCCGCGATCGCCGCATGAGCGGCCAGCGATCCCAATGCAGCCAACAGAAACACCCACGCCACGCTTCTGTACTCCCTCCGCAGGGCGGCCCCCCCGACCCACTTGCCGAGTCGGACGGAAGCGCAGCGGGCGAGATCGGACTCGCCCCGGCTCAGCGCGTTCGACGCGAAGTGGTAGGTACCGTCGTTCACGCGGACTTGGTAAACGCCGACAGCCTCCGCCCTCACCGCCACGCGCTTCCCGTGCAGAAGCACGTCGTGCGTCCCGCCGTCGGGGGTGGTGATCCGGGCCGATTCCGCGTCCGACTCGGCTGTCACAACTGCCTCCGTGCCCAGTCGCACGTTCGCGTGTTGTACCCCCGGGGCTTCGGAGCGACGCCACTCAACCAGGTTCCACATCAGAATGGGCCAACTGGGCGTCTCCGCCAGGATCGACAGGTCTGCTCGGAGACGCATCCGCAGATAATGGCTCCCGGCGACGCCTTCGGTGTCCGTGAGCAGCGGTGTGCTCCCGGCGCTGATAACGGGCAAACCGTCGAGGTCGCCCGCCTTCCCGGCGCCCCAGACAACGCCTTCGAGCGACAGCCCTTCCGTCAGGGGATGGGTCCGATCGATGACAAACGGACCGGCGTAGGCCTCAGCGTCCTTCTCCACCAGCACCTGGACGACCCACGTCCGCGCATGGGCGGCCCGGAACCCCTCGCCGTCTGTCAGAATCAGCTCCGGGCGCGTAGTGACGATCTCGGTTTGCCCGGTCGCGGCGAGACCTTTTTCGATGATCGCGCGAAGGCCGGCGTCGCCGATCCGCACCTGCGCCCGGACCGGCCGCCGCGTCTGCGGCAACAGGACAATGCTATTGTCAATCCGAAGCACGTCGTCGCCAATCCGGGCGCGCAGCGCTGATGGTTGCTCGTCGAACTCGAACAACATCCTGCGCGTCTCGCCCGGCTTGAGATCAAGACGCGCCTCGCCCGAAGGGCCCGCGGAAGCTGCTCCCGCCAGCGTGAGCGTGGTTCGTGCCGGCTGAGACGACAGATTGGCGATCTCCAGGAGACATCGTTCCTTCATGTTGAGAGACGTCCGCGCAGCACTCACGAACGCGACATTCGGTCGCGGCGTCCCGAACGCCCACCACTTGACCTTGTTCTCGCCGAGCTCAGCCGAAGGCGCACGATCAGTCACCACGAGGATCCGGGCCCTGCGTCCTCCGAGCTCGGCCGCAAACGTCACCGCCTGATCGAGGCAGTCGGAAGGCGAACGGCATCTCCACTCCCTGAGCAGCGCGTCCGCTTCGCTCGGCCTCTTCACCGGCTCGCCCAACACCTGGGGCGCTTGGCCCGCGAGGACGAACCGGACCGAGTAATGCAGGCGGCGGCGGAGCTCCTTCTTGATGGCGCCGATGGCGGAATTCCTGGGCGAGCCGGCCCCCCCTGCAAGCATCGAGAACGAGTCATCCAGCACCACGATGAGGGGTCGCGCGGCCCGCTCGCTCTGAACCATTGGCCTGGCAGCTGCAATCACGATCAATGCGATGGCGAGCAGCTCGAGAAAGAACAGAAGCGGTGTCTGAATGCGCCGAAGCCGGGAACCGCCCTCCCGGGCCTGGCGCTGATTCGCCCACAGAATCAGGCTGGAGACCGTGTGGCGTCGAAACCTGTTCCGCAGCCAGTAGATCCCGGCGAGCACCGGCACGGCCACGAACGCAACGAAGGCGAATGGGAGCGCGAACGGAAGCATCATGCCACCTTCAATATCTCGGCCCTGACCAGGTCAGCCAGGTCCCAGTCGCCGACGACCTCCTCGGCCGTCACCGTTGTCATCGCCGCCCCCGCTTGCCGGGCGGCGCGGTGCCAGTTCTGCTGATGCCGGGTGAACGCCTCGCGGTACCGCCGTTCGGCCAACGCATCGAGGAACAGCTCCATCACCTCGCCGGACTCTGAGTCCACCAGCCGGATGTTGCCGCGTTCGGGCGGGCTCGCATCGGCCCGAGCGACGACCTGCACGACGACGACGGCCGCGGCGCGATCCGCCAGGTGCCACAACGTCAGCATCGGATCCCCAAGCCAGAACAGGTCGCTCAGCAGCACGCGAATCCCGCGCGGACGCCACGCCGGAGGCAGGCGGGCAAACGACTCGGCCGGGTCGCCGGTGTAGTCGAACGCGATTCCCTCCCAGACCGACGGGTCGTCCGAGCCGTTCCCGACCCGCTCGCACCCCGCCCCCGCAATCCAGGCACAGTGCGAGTAGCCGGCGTTCGCGGCCGCGGTAGCGAAGACCGCGGCGAGGCCGAGGTGCGCCTGCGGCTTGGCGCTCTGCTCGAGCGCCATCGAGCGCGAACCGTCGAGCACGATGTCCAGGTGCGGGCTCACCTCCTCGCGGTACAGCTTGATCGTCAGCTTGTCGCTTCGGGCAAACGCGCTCCAGTCGATGCGCCTCAGATCGTCGCCCGGCAGGTAGTCGCGGTGGTCCATGAACTCGAGCGAGCTGCCTGAGCGGTTGCTCATCTGCACGCCCGAGACACCCGACGGGACGCGGTGCGGCACCGAAAGCGCGTAGCGCATCCCCGCGCGCTCGCCCTCGATCAGATGTCGGCGATAGACCTCATCCATGACTCAACGCCGGCGACTGCGGACCCGGCGCCCCTCCGTGCGGACGAAATGACCTCACCTGCCTGTGGAACCACGGCAGGCTCAGCAGAGTGACGATCCCAGCCCAGACGCTCACAAAGGTAAATGCGAGCGACCGGGTCTCCTCGTTACCTGAGAACACGAGCGTCGGATTCGCAAGGTTCCACACCTCTCTGTACGCCCAGGGATCAGCATGAAGGATGAACCTCAGCACCGACACAAGGAACGCGATCCCCGCAAGAAACACGGCGATGATCCACGTATGCCCCTGCGTCGCCTTGCGAAACAAACCGCGCCGGATGAGCGACGCCGTCATGGCGTAGCAGAACACATACAACGCCAGGCCGGCCGACCCTGAGACAATGTCAGCCACGTGCGTGGTTGATCTGAACCGGAGCAGTGTTATCGCGTTGAAAAGCGGCAGGACGAGGAGGCTCAGGCAAATCATCAGACAGGCCCACAGAACGCCGCCCGCCGCGCCGCTGTAGAAGAGGAATGCAAACACCCGCAGCCAGCGACTCCGGGGAATCCGGCGTGCAACTCGCGGGCCTTGCGCCTCTCGTTCACTCACGGCCGTCAGCAACGCAACACAAAACATGATCACCGCAAGCACCAGCCAGGCCTCGACGGGACTGGTATCGTGCTCGGCAAGACCCCAGATGAACGCGCCGGCGCCCGTGATGAGCCACGTGATGAACATATAGAGACGAACGGGCAGCGCGCGGTTGGCGGAGGGCGGGCTCAGCAGCGCGACCGACCAGACGAACAGATAGCCCATCGCCGTCAAAACGACGACGAGCGTGACGATCAATGCGCCAAGCAGCCTCCTCAAGTCACCGGAGAACTCCATACCCCACATCAGCACGACATACGCCATTCGAAGAATATTCAAGGTCATCCAGCCAATGATGCCGAGGCCGACGAGCCCGAGCAGGGCCCTGAGCAACCGGGTCGCGGGAATGCAGGCGAGGAAGCCGGCGAGTTGGATGGCAAACGCAGTGGCGATGAAGCCGTAGACCAGCATGAAGAAGATGACGCCCAGGTCTATGCCTCGCAGCAGATAGGTGAAGGTCAGGAAGGGCATGAACGCGCTGAAAATCACGACCGCGAGAACCAGGCCCGACAGGAACTTGCCCCAGACGATGGTTCGAGGCCGCAGCGCCGTGACGAAGTACAGATCAACGTTTGCCCGCGAGCGTTCGATGATCAGACGCACGGCGGTGTAGGCCGGCAGGAACAGCAAGCACGTGCCGATCAGGATCGCGAACAAGATCAGAAACACGTCGCGGCCGGCCTCGTACTCATACCCGTACTCGTCGCGCGTAAGAAGGATGGCGGCCATCGTCACAAGCTGACCGAGAAGAAACAGCAGGAGCAGGCCGGCAATGAACCTACCCTGGACGGCCTGCCGCAGCTCTTTGACCGCAATCGGGTTGCACCAGTCGTCGAGCTTCCTGAGCACCCCCGTCAGCGCCTTCACCGCACACCTCCCGTGGCCTTGGGCGGCCGGAACGCCTTGAGCCGCTCCCGGAACCACGACGCGTTCAAAACGATCGCGGCCCCCGCCCAGACCGCCACGAAACTCAGACCGAGTGACCGGTACTCCAGAAACTCGCCGGTCAAGATGATCGGATTGGCCAGGCACCACACGCCGGGGCCGTGGCGGCGAACCTCAGCCTGCAGGATGTAACCGACCACGGGCAACGCAAACGCAATCCCCGCGACGAGCGTCGCGATGGCCCACGAGTAGCTGGGGCCCATAGACCGGAAGAAGGTCCGTGCGAGGACGGCGCCCGTCATGCAGTAG
>CAZJXV010000002.1:22867-41215 GCA_964550015.1 uncultured Verrucomicrobiota bacterium | reverse complement strand
GCGACGGGGCGCGTGAAATCGAGCAAGGAAGTCACGATGCGGTTCAACGAGCGCGCCCCCTGGACGACCTGGCTCGCCATCTCGCGCTTCTTCGGCCACTCGACCAGGTCGCGCTCGAGCAGCGCGGCAAACCCTTCGATCCCGCCGAGCGGGTTGCGAATCTCGTGCGCCACCGTCGCCGCCATCTCGCCGAGCGCCGCGAGCCGGTCCGCGCGGCGCACGCGCGCCTCGAGCGCCTTGACCTCCGTGAGATCGTGAAAGATCTCGAGCGCGCCGGCGGCCCCTCCGTTCGCATCGCGCAGCGGCGAACTGCTCACCCCCACGGGCACCGCCCGCCCGTCCTTGCGGTACAGCGGGCGCTCCTTGATCACGTGCGGCCGGGCGGTCTCGAGCGACAGCAGAATGGCCGGCGGCCCGGCGTCGTGCTCCGGGAAGAGCTCGCCGTAGCGTCGCCCGAGCACCTCGTCGCGCGCATAGCCCGTCATCTGCTCGGCCGCCGCGTTGAACGTCGTGATCCGGCCGCGCGTATCCACGGCGATCACCCCGCTGCCCATGCTCTCGAGCACGTTATTGAGGTACGCGCGCGTCGAGTCCAGTTCCTCGATCTTGCTCCGCAGCTCGACGTTCGTCTCCTCGAGCCGCCGGTTCGCCGCCTTCACGTGCCGCTTGAGCTTGTCGTACGCGCCCCGGAGCTTCGCCGCCTTCTGCGTGAAGTGCTCGAACGCCTCGGTCAGGCGCCGCAGGCCGTCGGCCTCACCGGCGCCTTGGGCGGCCTCACCGACGCCCCGGCCGGCCGCCTCAGCGAGGGACCTCGCGCTCGTGTCCGCTGTGGGCACAACAGTGCTCTCCATCGGTGCCCTCCGGCTCCGCCTCGTGCGCAGCCGCCCTAGGCGTCCCGCGGCGTTGGCCCGTAGGCACGCGCGGCCGAGGCGGTGTTCAGGCTCTTGTTGGCCTCCCTGGCGTCCTTCGCCCCGACCAGCCGCGAAAGGATCTGCTGGTTCGACTCGTCCACGTCGAGGATCTTCTCGAGCAGCGTGCTCAGCTCCTCGAGCAAGGGCGAGATCTGTCCCGTCCCTGCCTCCGCTTCCGCCGACGAGTCCTCGAGCTTCCAGCGCACCTTGAGCGGGCCGATGCGCATGGCGAGCTCGTTGATCTCGCGCATGATCTCGAGCTTCTTCGCCGCCAGTGCCGCCAGCTCCGTGCTGTAGCTCTCCTCGGCGAGGATCGCGTGCTCCTGCGTCGTCAGTTCGAGGAGGTGCTCGTACTGGGCAATCTCCTCGCGGATCCCCTCGCGAAGGGTCCTGAGTAATGTGTCCTCCATCGCTCGCGTACCTCCTTGCGCGTGTCTAGCGTGCCAAGTCATTGATCTGCTTGAGCATCTGCATGTGGCGTATCTTCACCGCGGCCTGCTCCGCCCACGCGCTGCCGGCGTACTGCGCGCACACCTGCTCGTAGAACGCCTTGGCCTGATCCGGGTTGTTGAGCCGCTCGTAGGCGCGCCCGATCCGGTACAGCAGCCGTGCCTCGTCGAGATACGCGCCCTTGCGCGCGAGGAGCTCCTGTGCGCAGCCGAGCTCGTCCTGCGTGAGGCCCCGGTCGGCATACGTGTCGAGGAGCCGGAACACGGCCCGCGAGCGGGCCGCGCGCCGCTCCGGCGTATCGTCATCGCTCGCGGCATCCAGGATCGCCGTGTAGCGTTGCCGCGCATCGTCAATCCATCCCTTCTTCGCGGCGCACTCGGCCGCCGCGAGCGACGCCTCGAGCGCCTGCTCGTGGTGCGGGGCCTGCTCGAGCGCCGCGTCGAAGGCATCGAGCGCCTCGTTGTAGTACCCGCCGCCGTAGTACGCCTGCGCGATGCGATAGGCCACGAGCCGCCGCTCCGCCGAAGTCAGATCGCCGACGAGCGAGCCGTAGAACTCCTCGAGCGCCGCGCCGTATTGCCCGTCGAGCAGCAGGATCTCCCCGGCCACGAGCTTGGACCGGGCGCGCTCGGGCGGCGTCGGCGACGGATTGCGCGACGTGCGCACCCGGCCCACCATCTCCAGCGCGTCCTCGTACAGCATCAGGTGCGCGTACGCGTCCGCCGCCCGGAACAGCGCCGGAATCCGCCCCTCGTAGTCCGGGAAGTCAAGCAGGGCGTTCGCATACGCCTGCGCCGCCTGCGCCATGTCCCCTTCGCTGTAGTACGAGTCGCCGAGCAGGAACGCGGCCGCGGGCCGATAGATATTGAGGTCGTAGCCGCCAAGGATCTGCCGCAGCAGCGTGCGTGCATGCCCGATCTCGCCCGCATCGAGACACAGACCGGCCAGCTTGAACTGGCGCGCGTCGCGCACCGACTCGCTCGGCGCCTGCGCCACAAGCTGCTGATGGATCCTGATCGCGCCGTCCACGTTGCCCCTCGCAAGCTCGATCGAGGCGAGCCCCTCCCGCGCCCGGACCGACCACTCGTGCGTGGACCGCGTTCGCTGCACCACGTGCGTGTACGCCACGTGCGCCTCCTCGAGCTCGCCGAGCAGTTCGTGCGCGTGGCCCACGAGCAGGTAGGCGTCCGCCACAAGCGGGCTGTCAACATACGTATCGATCAGCAAGTACCCTTCGTCCCGGGCACCCTCGTAGTCCGACGCCTCGAAGAGCAGCCGGGCCCGCGCCAGGCGCGCGTCATCGGCCACCTCGTGGTACGCAAAGCCCTCGAGCACCTCCTCGTACTCGCGAAGTGCCGCACCCCGGTCGCTGCGCTGCGCGTAGATGGACGCGATCCGCATGTGCGCCGCCGGCACGTACGCCGAATCCGCAAACCGGACAATACCTTCGCGATAGGTCCGCACCGCCCGGTCCTCCAGGAACCGGCTGCGTGCCTCCGTGCCCATGTAGTCCGGCAGCACCTTCCACAGCGACCCTTGCTCGAGCATCTCGTCGAGGAACGCCCGCAGCGTGCTTGTCTCCTCCTTCGGCCCCGCCCCTTCCCGCTCGTCCTCGGTGCCTCCCGCCTCGAGCACCTCGGGCGGTGTCGCCCCGGCCGGCGTCTCGGCCCCACGCGGGACAAGTCTGCTCGAGCTGCGCGGCCCGCTCGAACGCGGCAGCAGGAGGCCCTCAACGCTCAAGAGGGGCCCGTCGCCGCTCGAGAGCGGCCCCTCGGCCTTCGCGTCCTCGGCCTCGACCAGCCTGCCGTCCCCAGAGCGCGCAAAGACAAGAACGACCCCCGCCGCGACGAGCACCGCCGCCGCCCGCATCCATGCCCCGCTGTACGCGCGTCGCTGCACCGTTACTCTCGCTTGAATGATTGCGCCTGCTCGCTGAACGAGTCCGCGAAACGGAAAAACGCCTTCTCGCCCAGCGGGTCGTCCCGGTACGTCTCCGCCACGTCGGCAAAGACCTCGCGCGCCGACTGGTACCGGCCGGTCGCCAGCAAGCACTCGCCCACCTCGAACCGCGCCTCCGGCCTGAACACGCTCGTCGGGCACTCGGCGTCCAGCCGCTCGAAGTACTCGATCGCGCCCTCGTACGAGCCGGCGCGGGCAAGGCACGTGCCCGCTTTGTAGAGCACCTCGTCAACGGGCGCGACGCCGTCGCCCGAATCCAGCACGGCGTCGTAATGGCGGACCGCCGAGTTGAAGTGCCCCCCGTCCTTCTCGCCGAGCTCGCGATACACCTCGGCCAGGCGCAGGTGGGCCCGCGTCCGTTCCGGCCCCAGCCGAAGCTCCTCCACGGCGGCCTCGAGCACCGCAGTCCCTTGGGCCGTGTGTCCCGACTCGATCATGTGCATGCCGGCCTCCCAGCCGCGCGCAGCCGGCGTCTCTGCTCCCGGGCCCCCGCCGCCTACCTTCACCTGCGCCGCCACAACGACAAGACCCACCAGGATCGTCGGCACGATCACGGCCAGCACAAGCCGACGGCGGTGCCCCTGCGCCCGGGCTGCCGCCTCGGCCGCCTCGAGCGACAGTGCCTCGACCGGTCTACCCCCGGCCTCGCCGCCGGGCGCCCCGGCGTTGTGCATCCGTTTCCTAAGCATCGCTAAACTCCTGCCACAACAGCGCGCGCTCCACCTCGCCGACGCCGTCGGTGAAGGCCTGGCACGCGCTCTCCACGTCCTCATAGAACTCGAGCAGCGACCCGAGGTCGCCCACCTCGAACACGCGACGCACCTCGGGACGGCGCACGACCAGCTTCACGTCGCCGCCGCGCTGACGCGCCTGCCGCGCCGCGTCCGCCACGACGCCGAGCCCGACGCCCGAGACGTACAGCGCCTGGCTCAAGTCGAGCACGATCCGCCGACGGCCCGCACCGAGCACGTCGCGCAACTGCGTCGCCGGCTCGGCCGATTCGACCACCAGGTCGTTCTCCGCCGTGACCACCGCCGGATCGTCCATGTCGTTCGATGCATTCCGACCCATCACGCCCGCCCGGCTTCCCCGTGCGGCACGCGTCCGGCCGCCGGCTCGTCGAGAAATTTCTCCAGCACCACGTTCGTGCCCCGGCCGGGCCGCGAGCTCAGCTCAAACCGGTCCGCGAGCCGGTGCATCAGCGTCAATCCCCGACCGGCGCACCGCAGCGCATCGCGCCCCGGACCCGTCGTGCGCCGGAACGTCTCGCCCACGTCGAAGCCGACCCCGCGGTCGCGCACGCTCGCCCGCACCCGCCCGGCCTCGCGCGCCAGCGTCAGGTACACGGGACCCTCCCGCGCCGGGTAGGCCCAGCGCACGCAGTTGAGCACGGCCTCCTGCACCGCCGTCACCAGCTCGTGCACGGCCCGCTCGCTCAGAGGCACGCCGAGCGCGAACCGTTCCGCCACGTCGCGCGAATGACTCAACCCCGCCGGGCTCGACGAGACGCGCACGTGCGTCGGCCCCTCCGGCCGGATCGCCTCGCCGAGGTGCAACCCGACCACCACCGCCGACTCGTCCACCAGCGCGGGCGCCACGCCAAGCGCCATCGCACGCACCCGCCGCGCCGGGTGCCACTCGCCCTCCGCAACCAGGCGTCCCGCCGACGCCAGCACCTCGGGCCAGTGCTCGCCCGCGGCCGCGACCATCCGCGGATCGGCCAGCAACACCATGTCCTCCGCTGCAAGCGCCGCCTCCCAGGTGCGCGTCACGTCCCGCGGCCCGTCGGCAAGCCGTTCCGTGCCCCGGCCGTCTGCGCCCACGCGAAACACCCCCGCGCGGCCCCGCGCGGCGCCATGCAGGCGCCCGCCCGGCTCCGACTCCAGCACACCCACGGCGAGCGCAGCGAGCGCGCCGCCGCAGCCCAGCTCCCTCAAGTGGCCCGCGATCGCCTCGACCGCCTCCGCAGGCCCGTTGAGGTCAACCGCCTCTGCCAGCGCGCGGAGAACCAGCCGAGCGCCGAGCGCCGACCGGCTGCCCGGGGCCACGTGGCCCCAGACGAACGCCGCCCGGTCCCCGTCCAGCGCACGAAGCCGCCACACCGCCGTCGCTCCGGCCGCCGAAGCGTCGCCCGCCACCTCCGCCCGCACGGCGCCCACACGCCGCGAGCGCTCGCGCAGCAGGCACAACGGGCTTGGCGACGGATCACGCTTGACTCGCGCGGCGCGCGCCCCGAGCGCCCGCTGCACGCTCCGGCTCAGCTCGTCGAGCGACACCGGCTTTTGCAGGAAATCGGCCAACCCGAGCCGGAACGCCTCGATCGCCGCCTCCATCGTCCCGTAGGCCGTCATCAGCACCACCGACGGCGGGTCCGGCATCTCGCCCAACGCCCGCAGCAACTCCAGGCCGCCCATGCCCGGCATCTTCACGTCCGTGACGACGACGTCGAAGCGCCGCGCCTGCGCCAGCGACAGCCCTTCCTCCGCCGACGATGCCGATACCGCCTCGAAACCCTCCGCCGCAAAGTGGTCGCGGATCGTCTCGACCAGCGTCGCCTCGTCGTCAACAATCAGGATTGATCCCGTGCCGGCCATCGCTCGCCATGTCTCTCGATGTGGGTCACTCCCCGCCCTGGGCGAAACAGCCGGGGCCGGCGAACCGGGGCATGCTCTCGAAGCCCGTCCGTTCAACGGAGGAGGTGGGCACTGTGCGGCAAGTTGAACGTTCCACGGTCTCTCCAGAGCCCATGCGGCACCTCGGTCCGCACAACGCCCGGCGCCGGCCACCCGGCTGCTTCGTGTGTGGTGCGGGAAGGTTTTTCTCTCTCACAACAGTCCTCCGCGCTCTGCGGATGGCTATTTCTCGTCGCCCGCGTCCGGCACGCCGCGCGCCGCCCGTGCCTCGGCACGCTCGAGCCGCGCAATGTCGCGCCGGAGCGCCTCGATCTCGTCGCGGGCCTCGTTCAGCGCCGTCTTCGCGACCGCGAGCTCCTGGCGCAGCTCCTCGTTTTCCGCAAGCAGCGCGCCGATACGCGCCAGGTCCTTCCGGATCGCCGCCCGGTAGGCCGTCTCATCGTAGACGACCTCATCGTAGACGACCTCGTCGTACTCGACCCCGTCACCGTCGGCCGCGCTCGGCGCCTCGTAGTCCGCACGCACCGTCGGCCCCTCCGCGAGATAGCCCGACTGCGGCACGAGGTCGTACGGCCGCACCTGATCCCGCGGCGGTGTCCGCGTCCCGAGCCCGCATCCGCTCGCCGCGACCAGAATCGCAACCCCAATCCAGACAGCGCGCATAGTCTCCTCCCTCGCAAATGAACGCACGCCAGCGGCATTGAGCAACTTCTGTACCAAGCGCGCGGGAAGGCTCACAGGCGCAGCGCACGCGAGCGCCACGGGCGCCGGCGCGGGTCAACACAGGCCGAGACAACGGCCATCCGGGCGGGATTTCTCCACGAGAAATGCCGGCCACACGGCCGGCATACGTTCAGTGATTGAACAGTCCAACCCTTGTCGGCAATTGCGACAGGTCGTCGAGTTTCAGCACAGCACGCGGGGCCAGAAGCATCACCCCGGCGTGAGCTCGTACTTCTTGATCTTCGTGTAGAGCGTGGTGCGGTCGATACCGAGCGTCCGCGCCGCGCGGTTCTTGTTCCAGCCGACCGCCTCGATCACGCGGCGGATGTAGTCCCGCTCGACCTCCTCGAGCGTCCTGTCCGCCCGATCCGGCGCGGGCGGCTCGGTGGCCGGCTCCGCCCCCGTCCCGGCCTCGGCGAACAACAAGTGCTCCGGCAGCAGCACGTCGTCGCACTCGAGCAAGATCGCGCGCTCGATCGTGTTCTTCAGCTCACGCACGTTGCCCGGCCACGGGTAGTCGAGCATGAGCTTCTCGGCCTCCGGCGAGACCTTGAACACGTTCTTCTTGAACTCGGTGTTGAAACGGTCAATGAAGTGCTTGGCCAGCAGCAGCACGTCCGTGCCGCGCTCGCGCAGCGGCGGCAGCGAGATCGGCACCACGTGCAGCCGGTAGTACAGGTCCTCGCGGAACCGGCCCTCGCTCATCGCCGCCTGCAGGTCGCGGTTGGTCGACGCCACGATCCGGATGTCCACGTTGACCTTCGAGACCCCGCCGACGCGCGTGAACGAACGCTCCTGCAGCGCCCGGAGCAGTTTCGCCTGCAAATTGTAGCTCATGTCGCCGATCTCGTCGAGAAACAGCGTGCCCCCGTGCGCGAGCTCGAACAATCCCTTCTTCTGCTGCTTCGCGTCCGTAAACGCGCCCTTCTCGAATCCGAACAGCTCGCTCTCCACAAGCGTGTCCGGAACCGCCGTACAGTTGAAATCAACGAACATCTTGTCGCGCCGGAAGCTCCAGTAGTGGACCGCCCGCGCGATCAGCTCCTTGCCCGTGCCGCTCTCGCCGCTGACGAGCACCGTGGACGAGTTGCTCCGCGCCACGCGCCGGACGTACTCACACACCTTGCGCATCTTCGGGCTCTCGCCCACGATGAAGTCCGCCTCGAACTCCTGCTGCTCGCGCTCGCGCACGATCGACAGCTCCTTCTTGAGCGAGAGCGTCTCGAGCGCGTTCCGCACGACGAGCTTGAGCTCGTCGAGACGGAACGGCTTGTCCACGTAGTCGTACGCGCCGTGCTTCATGCACTTGACCGCACTCGCCACGTCGGCGTAGGCCGTCACGATGATGGCCACGATATCGTCCTGGATCTTCTTGGCCTGCTTGAGCACCTCGATGCCGCTCGTCTTCGGCAGCTTCATGTCAAGCAGCATGAGGTCCGGCCGCTGCTGGCGCACGAGCTTGATCGCCTCCTCGCCCGAGCTCGCCTGCATCGTCGTGTACCCCTCGTCGCGAAGGGCCTCCTCGAGCGAGAGACGCACCGTCTCCTCGTCGTCAACAATCAGAATGGATGCATCCATACTCTCCTCCGCGTGTCGGATGATACACCATCACCGTGGGCCATCGTCCGCCGCCGCCTGCGACGGCTCGACCGGCCACCGGACCGTCATCGCCAGCCCGTGCGGCTCAAGGCGACGGGCCGTGATCGTGCCGCCGTGCTCCTCGACGAACTTGAGCGCCACCGGCAGCCCGAGACCGTTGCCCTTCGCCTTCGTCGTGTAAAAAGGCGAGAACAGGTCCCCCATATTCTCGACCTCGATGCCCGCGCCGGTGTCCTCGAAGCTCACCGCCACTTGCCCGTCCGCCGCGTCGTGCCACACCCGGACGCTCAACGTACCCCCCGCCTCCATCGCGTCAATGCCGTTCGCGATGAGGTTCTGAAACACCCGCCCCATGTGCTCCGTGTCGCACACGGCGCGCGGGACGTCATCGCCATACTCGGTCGTCACGCGGATGCCCGCTTTCTCCAACGGCCCGGCGAACCGGCCCAGCGCGCTCTCGACCAGGTCCGCCACGCGCACCGGCACCATGTACGCGCGGCCCTCGCGCGAGAAGTCGAGCAGGTTCTTGACGATGTCGTTGACCCGGTCCACCTCCTTGAGGATCATGCCCACGTACTTCTTCCGAGGGTCCCCCCGATCCATCTTGCCGTCGAGCATCTGCGTGGCCGCACTGATCCCTGCAAGCGGGTTCCGGATCTCGTGGGCAAGGACGGACGACAGGCGGCCGAGAACGATCAAGCGCTCCTGCTTCGTGCTCATCACGTTCCTCTTCTCCGTAGGTCCCGGACCTGAGGCAAGCGCAGAGAATCGGCACGGCAGGCCACCATGCCCGATGCGCGGACGGCCTTCGACCCGGCATGCCGGACGGCCCCGGATCCGTGCGGCCACAACCATCGCATACTACGCGACGCAGCCCCGGGCTTCAAGCACCAACAACCTCTCTCCGTCGCGACGGCGAATGCCGCCGCCGATCGAGCGTGTCCTCCAGCGCCTGGACGACCGCCGTCACCTCCCGCTCGCCGAGCAGCGGGTGCAGCGGCAGCGTGATCTCGCGCGCCCCGACCGCCTCGGTCAACGGCAGCGCGCCTTCCGCGTAGCCGAAACGCTCACGATAATAGCGCAGCAAGTGCACCGGCGTGTAGTGCACGCTCGTCTGCACGCCGCGTTCGCCCAGCGCCTCGATGCACGCGCCGCGGTCCACGTGCTCGTCGAGCAGCGCGGGGCAGATGTGGTACGCCGGGTCGCCGCGCGGCTCGGCAAACGGCAGCCTGACTCCGTCCATGCCATCCATGAGCTCGCGGTATCGCGCCATGATCCCGGCCCGGCGCTCGTTGTTGCGCGCGAGCTTCCCAAGCTGCACGAGCCCGATCGCCGCCCGCAGCTCGTCGAGCCGGTAGTTGTACCCGAGCTCCGCCACATCGTACAGCGGCCCGCCGCCCCGGTGCCGTTCGGCGCACGCGCTCGACAGGCCGTGACACCGCATCGCGCGCGCGCGCCGCGCGACCCCGTCGTCGTCCGTGACCAGCATGCCGCCCTCGCCCACCGCCAGGTTCTTGTTCGCATAAAAGCTGAAACAACCGGCCGCGCCGAACGTCCCGGCCGCGCGGCCCTCCAGCCGGGCCAGCGGCGCGTGCGCACAGTCCTCGATGACCGGCACGCCGCGCCCACGCGCCACGTCGAGGACCGCCGCCATATCGCACGGGTGGCCGCCGTAGTGCATCACGACGATGGCCGCCGTCCGCTCGGTCATGCGCCGGTCAACGTCCTCGGGCGAAACGGTCCAATCATCCACGGACGCGATGTCGGCGAACACCGGCGTCGCGCCACAGTACACCGCCGCGTTCGCCGTCGCCACGAACGTCAGCGACGGCACGATCACCTCGTCGCCCGGACTGACACCCAGCGCCCGGCACGCCAGATGCAAGGCCGCCGTCCCGCTCGAGACCGCCACGGCGTGCCGCGCCCCCACGGCCGCGGCGAACGCGCACTCGAAGCGCTCGGTCACCGGCCCCATCGTCAGCCACTTGCTCTCGAGCACCTCGACGACGGCGCGCGCTTCCGCGTCGTCGAAATCCAGGTCCGCCAGCGGCACCGCCCAGCTCATGGCTTTCCCGCCCCGATGAAGTGCTCCCGCATGCGCGCGAAGTCCTCAATGGCGCGTTCATAGTCGTCCGGCCGCCCGAGGTCGAGCCAGTACCCGTCGTGCGGGTACGAGAAGACCCGCTCGCCCGCCTCGAGCATCGCCTGCATCAGCTCGTCGAAGCCGAACGGCTTTCCGGCGGGGATGTAGCCGAGCACGGCGCGCGAGAACACGTACACGCCCATGCTCACGTGGTAGCGCGACATCGGCTTCTCGAGGAACTCGATGATCCGCGTGTCGCCGTCCCAGCGCACCACGCCGAAGTCCGCCTGCTGCTCGCGCGGCGCCGTGGCAATCGTGGCAACGCACCGCCGCTCGTGGTGGAACTCGACGAGCCGCAGGTAATCAATGTCCGTCAGCACGTCGCCGTTCATGACGAGGAACGGCTCCGTCAGGTTGTCAATGAGCGCCAGCGAGCCCACCGTGTTGAGCGGGGCCTCCTCGCGGCAATACGTGATGTCGAGGCCGAGCCGGCCGCCGTCACCGAAAAACGTCTCGATGAGCGAGGCGAGATGCCCGACGGTGATCGTCACGTCGGTGATCCCCGCCCGCCCAAGCTGCCGCAGAATCACCTCCAGGATCGGCGTGTCTCCCACGGGCACCAGCGGTTTCGGCAGCACCGCCGTGTACGGCCGCAGCCGCGTGCCTTTTCCTCCTGCAAGAATGACGGCCTTCATCGCTCCTCGCCTACAGGGCCAACAGGCCCGCCTTGTACTCATCGAGGTGCTCCCGGATATGCTCCCCCGTCTGCTCGAGGCCGGTCTGCAGCGTCACGGTTGGCGTCCAGCCCGAAAGCGTATGTAACTTCGAACTATCGCAGACGAGGCGCGTCACCTCGCTCGCGGGAGGTCGCAGGCGTCGCTCGTCGAGCACGAGCTCCGCACCGTTGCCCCACAACTCGATGATCATCTGGCCCACATCGCCGATCGAGACCCCCTCGCCTGTGCCGACATTGAACACCTCGCCCGCCGCGTCGTCGAGCTCAGCCGCGGCGAGAAAGCCCCGGACCGTATCGGTCACGTAGCAGAAGTCGCGCACCGGCTCGAGGGAACCGACCTTGATCTCCTCCCGGCCCGCGAGCGCCTGCACGGCAATCGCCGGGATCACGGCGCGCGCGGACTGCCGGGGCCCGTACGTGTTGAACGGGCGCACGGTCACCGCCGGCACGCCGTAGGAATGCACGGAGCTCTCGACGAGCTTGTCCGCCGCGATCTTGCTCGCCGCGTACGGCGACTGCGCCTGGACCGGGTGCGTCTCGTCCATCGGCACGCGCCGCGCCGTGCCATACGTCTCGCTCGTCGAGGTATGCACGAGCCGCGACACGTCCGCCGCCCGGCACGCCTCGAGCACGTTGAGAGTGCCGAGCACGTTCGTCTCGATGAAACTCTGCGGCGCCAGGTACGAGTACGGAATGGGAATCAGGGCCGCGAGATGGAACACCACCTCGCAGCCTTCGGCCGCCTGCCGCACGAAGAACGGGTCGCGCACGTCGCCGGCCACCACCTCGACCCGCTCGCGCACCGAGGGCGCCACGTGCTCGAGCTGCCCCCAGTCGTTGCGCGAGTTGTAGTGGACGAACGCGCGCACCGCCGCCCCGCGACGCACCAGCGCCTCCACCAGGTGGCTCCCGATGAAGCCGCCGGCGCCCGTGACGAGGACTGTCCGGTTCCCCCAGCTCACGGGCTTACCCTCACGCGTACACCTCTGCCTCTTCTCTGACCGGTTCGGTAACGATCCGGACCGTCTCCAGCGCGCGGGCCGCCGCCGCGACCGCCTCGTCGCGCGTGGCGCCCGAGGCAATCACGTGGCCCGGCTTGCCCATGTTGCACGTGAGCGGGGCCACCAGATCGCCCCGACCCACATTGATCCAAACGTGCTCGACGCCCGCGATCCGCTCCGCCTCGTCCACGCCCTCGATCCCCGTGACCATTCCCGGTTCGGCGAGGATGGCACGCTCCACCGCGCCCCGGTGCCACCGCGGCGTGATGTCCGCCATGTCGAGGCGATTGCCGACCGCCAGATCAATCGCCGCCTTGATCGAGTTCATGCCCGTCGCCAGCGGGTCCGTGTACTGGCAGTGGAAGCCGCCGCTCATGCGCGCCGTCATCTCGCCGATCTTCGCCCCCTCGGCCGTGATCTTGATATCGCCCTTCGAAGCCCCCACGGTGATCCCGAGCGCCTCGATGCCGCGGCACATCACCTCAAAGACGTCGCTGAGCACCTCCTGCGGCAGCTCCGACGGCAGCGTGTGGCCGACCTCGACGAAGTAGGGCGCATGCGAGATATGCCGGTCGGCGATCGTCAGCAGGTGCACCTGCCCGTCGGCGACGATCGTGTCGATGCTCACCTCGGGGCCGTCCATGTACTCCTCGATGATGACGGTCTCCTCGTCGCTATAGGAGACCGCCACCGGGAAAAAGAGGTAGACCTCATCAGGCGTCTCGATCCGCCGCACGCCCCGCGCACCCATGTTGTCCACCGGCTTGATCACAAGCGGATAGCCGATCTCCTCGGCCCCGGCCAGCGCCTCGTCGAGCTCGCGCGCCACGCGGAAGTCCGGCGACGGCACCCCGCACTGCCTGAGACGCCGCCGCATCGCCGCCTTGTTCGTCGCCATGAACGCCGTGCCCGGGTCCACGCCCGGCAGCCCCAGCGCCGAGGCCACGCCCGCGACCGCGCGCGACGCGTCGGTCCCGATCGTGAGTACGCCCCGCAGGTCGAGCCGCTCGCGACACGCCCGGGCAAGGCGCACGTGGCCCTCGACGTCGAACTTGCTCACCATCTCCACGCGGTCGGCCCAGCGCAGCCCGGGCGCATCGGGCACGATGTCCGTCGCCACCACGACGTAGCCTAGTGACTTGGCGATCCGAATCGCCGGCTCCTGATGGATACCGGCCCCCACAATCAGTAGTGCCGGACGCATTGTTCAATTGCCTCCATCACGCGGGTGAGCCCGCGCCCGTCAACAGTTCGTTTCCCCGCCTCGCCCATCGCCCGCCGCGCGGCGCCATCGTCCGCAAGCCCGGCGAGCGCCTCGGCGGCCGCCTCGGTCGTCACGCCGTTGCCCAGCCCGAGGCATCGCACTGCCCCCCGCTCGGAGAACAGCCGCGCGTTGTGCACCTCGTGCGGCACCTGGCACCACACGACCGACGGCGTCCCCACGCACGCCAGCTCGAACATCGCGATCCCGCCCGAGCACAGCGCCAGGTCGGCCCGCTCCATCCGAGGCGCCAGGTCACGCGCCCCGACGACGAACTCGACGTTCCCCAGGCGCGCCGCCAGCGCCTCGACCTCGAGACGGTCCCGAAACCCGTACCCAAGCACGACGCTCGTGTGCCACGCCTCCCCGAGCAACTCCAACGCGCCCAGCGCCCGCAGCGTCAGGCCCGCCGGATCGCTGCCGCCCATGAAAACCAGGAACTCCTCAACCCGTTCCCGGACACGCCTCGGCCGGGCGTGCGCCTGCTCGAAGGCCTCGTCGAGCACCATGTAGTCCGGCCCGAACAGCGCCGCGGGATTGGGGACCTGATCGGCCTCATCGGGCAGGCGGTTGGCATCCACCAGAAGATCGGCCAGCCCTGCCCCCGGGCCCCGGTCGTCGAAGTTCACGATCTGCGCGCCGCTGGTTCCGAGCGCTCGCATGTACTCGTCCGAGGTGTCCCGGACGTCGTTCACGACAAGGTCCGGCCCGAGCGCGCACGCAGCCGTCGCCGCGCGCGCACTCGGGCCTTCAGCAACGGGGGGGAGAAGAATCAGTCCATGTGGAAGCCCCTCGAACAGCTCGGCGCACCCATCGAGCGCGCGCGAGACAAACGTCACCCGGCTCCCCGAACCATGAAGGCGGCCGGCAAGCCGGAGCATTCTCGCGAGGTGCCCTGTGCCCACCTCGTGGCCGCCGTCTGCCCGAATGGCAACGGTGCGTTGCATTCCCGCTCCTCACACAGTTCTTCCCGCGAACTGTGTCCCTTCTGCAAGCCGCGTGCCATCGCCACAGATGAAAGCCCCGCCCAGCCGGCCCCGGCCCTCGAACAGGGGATTCGAGGGCGACAAGAAGCGTCTTATAAGGAACTTACGGGAATAACAGGCCGGCGTTCCAAGGCAGGGTTATCGCGTCGCTGGTCGGCGGGCCGGGGCCACGTCTCTTACAACTGTCGGGAAATCCGACACTTCGATCATTCTGAGAACGGCGAGGGATCAGCACGCCGCCCCGCGGACGGCCGCTACGATCTCGTTGACCCGGAAAGGCTTATAGATCGCGCCCGACGCGCCCCCCGCAAGCGCCGCCTCGATCTGCTCGGCCACACTGAAGCCCGTCATCATGTAGATCCGCGCGTCCGGCGTCACGCGCCTGATCCGGCGAAGCAGCTCCACTCCGTTCCCATCCTTGAGGCACACGTCGAGAAAAATCACGTCGAACCGTTGATGCCGGACTTCCCGGAGCGCCTCGCGGCATGTCCCGGCCGCCGCGACCCCCACGGCCGGCCCCTCGCCGCCGAGGATGTCGCGGATGAGGTCGCGGATGACCTTCTCGTCGTCAACGATCAGCGCCCTGGTGTGCTTCCTCATGATCCTACCTCCTCTCCCACACGCCGCCCGGGCCCCGCGCCCGGCGAGAGCCCGTCGGGCGGCGTGCCCTGCTCGGCCTTGATCCGCTTGACGAGCGTGGCGAGCCGTTCGCTCTGCTCGTAGATCTTCCTCGCGTACCGGTAGGCCGGATCGTGCCGGCCCACCTTGCTCTTGAGCAGCTCCGAGTAGCCGTAGATCCCCGACAGCGGCTGGCTCATCTCCTGGGCCGCGGTCGCGATCGCCTCCGCCCTGTCCTCCCCGGTCCCAAGCTCGCGGCACACGACCGTCGCCCCGCAGAACTGCCCCGCCGCGTCGTAACGCCCCACCGAGCTGGCCAGCACCTGCACCCTGCGGCCGTTCCTCGCAATCAGCGTCCGCCGTCCGCCGCTGCGCGCGAAGAACGGCATCATTCGCTGGCGCGGGTCCTCGGCCTCGTCCTCCACCAGCTCGTAGAGCTTCTTGCCGTACACCTCGGCCGGGCCGTAGCCGAGGCACGCCATGAACCGCTCGTTCACATCGAGAAAACGCCCCGTGCCGTCCACCACGAACATCATCGCCGGCAGCGCCCGCTTCAGCTCCCGGTAACGACGCGCCGTCTCCTCGAGCTCCGCCAGCCGCGGGCCCTCCGGCCCGATCTCGGCCCGGGGCTCAGTCGCTGCCTGCTCGCGGTTTTCCCAACGCCCTGTGTCGTTGATGGCCACACCCTCTTCGTTGCCCGTTCCCGCCGCTGCAGGCGCCTCGCCGGCGGACACCGATTTCGCTTCTGCCTGGGCCGCAAGCTCTAAGCAAAGCCCACCGGCCCGCGATGGCCGCCCGCGGCCGGGCGTAGACACGGCTCTACCCTCCAGTCAGGGCCTGCGGAAACATCAGTGAAGCAAGGACGCTGCCAAGTGCAGCCCGTTGCAGCCGGACGCGGCCGGCCTCAGAAGGGCTATGCTTCGATGATCGCCTTGAGAGCCGACGCCGAGCGGTGAGCGATGCGCAATGGAAAAAATAGGGACAGGCACCTATTTTCCCGCGCCAGGCTGCATCAAATGTGTTCGGCACACACAGAAAAATAGGTGCCTGTCCCTATTTTTCCCCGCGCCCTGCGCGCCGTGAGAAATGCGGACCAGAGGCGTTAGGCTTCGATGATCGCCTTGAGAACGCCGTCGCGGTAGCCCGCCACCAGCTCGAACGCCTTGCCGACCCGCTCGAGCGGGAAGTGGTGTGTCACGAGCTCCGCCACGGGCACGGCGCCCGAAGCCGCCAGCTCGATCGTGCGCTCGACCATCCCGTTCTGGCGCCGCACGTTGATGATGAGCAGCTCCTTGCGCCGCATCAGGTCGGCCACCAGCTCCACGCGCGGCGTGCTCGGGATCCCCAGGATCGAAATCCGCCCGCCCGGCGCGACGATCTGCACCGCCTGGTCCAACGTGTCCTGCTCGCCCGCGCACTCGAACACCACGTCCACCCCGCGGCCGTCCGTCGCGTCGAGCACCGACTGCACGACGTCCGTCTCGTTGCGGTTGAGTGCCACGTCCGCGCCGAGCCGCTGCGCCGCCTCCACCCGCTCCGGCACCAGCTCGCTCGCGAAAACCCGCCGGCGGCCCGACGCCCGGGCGCACGCGAGCGTCAGCAGCCCCATCGGGCCGCAGCCGAGCACCGCCATCGTCTCGTCCGGCGCGAGCCGGCTCTGCGCGACGCCGTAGGCGCAGATCGTGGCAGGCTCGAGAACCACCCCGTCGTCGAAGGTGAGCGACTCGGGCAGCCGGAACAGGCAGCGCTCGGGCATCACGAGCAGCTCCTTGTACGCGCCCTCGACCTCGCCGGGGCACCCGAGAAAGCGCATCTGCGGGCAGATGTTCTCCCGCCCCTTGCGGCACCACTCGCACGCCCCGCACGGCATCGCCGGGTCCACCGTCACCCGGTCGCCCACCGCCACGCGCCCGACCGCCGGCCCCACCCGCTCGACGACGCCGGCGCACTCGTGCCCGATGGTGAACGGATACTCAACCACCTGCGAGCCGATCCGGCCCTCGGTGAAGTAGTGCATATCGGACCCGCACACGCCGATCGCCTTGAGCCGCACGACCGCCTCGTCCGGCCCGATCTCGCCCGGCTCCGGCGCCTCCCGCACCTCGAACCGGCCCGGCCCTGTCAGATAGGCTTGTCTCATAGTACCCGTCCACGCGTGTGCATGAAACCGCCACCGCACACTAAACCACATTCCGCATGCGCTGTCCAAGCAGCAGCGCAGAAAAACAGCGCCGCCCACGCGAGAACGGGCTTGACACGCCCGCACCCCTCACCTACCGTGGCCCCAGAATCGGGTCGCAGCGGCCCGAGACAACACCGGAATCATGATAACCGCCGCCGCGGAGGGAGGTCTGGAATGGCTCGAACGATTCGCTGCTTGCTGCTCGTCGCCGTGTGCCTTGTCGTGGCGCCCGCGTGGGCGACCACCCAGGGCTACCCCGGAACCAACCTGAACGACATCCCCATCGCCGAGGTCATGCCGTGGCGCAGCTTCGAGATCTCGACGTGGGTCATCACCGGCGAGGGCGAGGAGCCCGACTGGTGGGGCGCCGTCAACGTCGGCATCCTCGATTACGGCGAAGTCGGCTTCTATGGCATGCTCGGCCCGACCGACGAGGACAAGGGCGACGTCCGCTTCCACGGCAAGTTCGTCTACCCGCTCGGCGAAGGTCTTCCGAACCTGGGCGCCGGCCTGCAGAACCTCACCGATGACGAGGACGACAACGGCGCGATCGATCCCTACCTCGTCGTGACCCACGACTTCGGCCCCGTGCGCGGCCACGCGGGCTACAGCTTCCAGGACGACGACCAGGCGTTCTTCGCCGGCGTGGACACCAGCTTCGACTTCCTCGAGCAGCCCGCCACCGTCGGCCTCGACCTGCTGCAGACCGACGACGGCGACGAGTGGCTCCTGAGCCTGGGCTTCGAGTACGAGCTCCCGCTCAACTTCGTCGTCGAGAGCTGGTACACGTGGACCACCGTGGACGACGACGAGAACATGCTCACCATCCGTCTCAACTGGGTCACCACGTTCTAGAACACATCTGACGGCAGGAGAGACGCGTCGCTACCGGACCCGGCCGGGCCCCGGACCTACTCCGGGCCCCCGGGCCTGCTCAGGGCCCCCGGACTTGCTCCGGGCCCCCGGACATGCTCCGGCCGGCGGCGCGTTCCTATGTCGCGTCGCGCCATGGACGCCTTTTTTTTTCGAAATCAAACCCCCGGAATGCACGTTATTAGTTTACAGGCCGGGAGCATTCTGCCAAAAGAGCCTCCGGGAAACCGCGCCACACGGAGCGGCCCGACGAACACGACTCGGCGTTGTGGAGTACGGCAACGGCCACGCCGACGAAGGCAACGGCCACGCCGACGAAGGCAACGGCCACGC
>CAZJXV010000002.1:0-22767 GCA_964550015.1 uncultured Verrucomicrobiota bacterium | reverse complement strand
GCAACGGCCACGCCGACGAAGGCAACGGCCACGCCGACGAAGGCAACGGCCACGCCGACGAAGGCAACGGCCACGCGGACGAAGGCAACGGCCACGCGGACGAAGGCAACGGTCACAATGACACGTTCCGAACACGGCCCTGCGGCCGACTGATACGCAAGGGGGGACTCAAGCCAAGCCGCCATGCCCCGCCACCCGACCACCCTCACACCGCTGCAGGCGCAGAAGGCCATGCGCCTCAACGTCGTCGCCAGCTCGCTCGACGCCGTCTTCATCTCCCTCGTCACCGGCACGTTCCTGACCGGCTACGCCCTGCTCCTCAAGGCGCCGCTCGTCACCATCGGACTGCTCGGGGCCGTCCCCCTCCTCACCTTGCCCGTCTCCATGATCTCGGCCTACGTGGCCGACCGCTTCCACATTCGCAAGGCCCTCTGGCTCGTGTGCGCGTGGGTGACCCGCGCCACCGTTGTCATATACATCGTGCTGCCGCTGATCGTGCCCTCTGCACATCCTCATACCCGCCTCGCGCTCCTGGTCGTCGCCGTCTTCTTCAACAGCCTCTTCGGGGCCGCCAGCGCCCCGGTCTGGACCGCCTGGATGGCCGACATCGTCCCCTCCCACGTCGAGGGCGCCTTCTGGGCACGGCGCAACGGGTTCACCAACCTCAGCCTGCTCGTCGCCTCCGTCGGCGGCTCACTGCTCATCGACGCCGTGGGCCGCGACCGGCTCAGCGGCTTCATGGGCCTGTTCGGCGTGGCCGTCGTCTTCGGCATCGCCATGACCCTGCTCCACTACCGCATCCCCGAGCCGCGCCCCGCCGAGTCCGCCCGGCCCACCGGCTTCCTGCGCACCTTCGCCGCCCCCTTCCGCAACGGCAGCTTCGTCCGCTACCTGATCTTCATCTCCGCTTTCAACTTCGCCTGCTGGGTCATGATCCCGTTCATCGCCGTGTTCTTTATCGAAGAACTCCGGCTCACCTACACGTGGATCGCCATCATCGGCGGCGTCCAGGTGCTCGGCTCCGTCGTCTCTTCAAAGTTCTGGGGCTACCTCGTCGACCGCTTCGGGCCCAAGCCCGTCCTGTCGCTCTGCATATACCTCAAGCCGCTCGCCCCGCTCGCCCTCGTCCTGGCCACGCACGGCAACTTCGCCTACGTGCTGACCACCCTCTGGTTCATTGACGGCATCCTCAACGCCGGCACTATGGTCGCCACCATCCCCCTCTCCATCGGCCTCGGGCCGCGCGAGCAGCGCTCCGCCCACCTCGCCGTCCTGAACGCCGTCGTCGGCCTCGTCGCCGCCGCCGCCCCCATCCTCGGCGGCTTCTTCCTCAAAGCCACCGAGGGCTTCCAGGGCTCCCTCGTCGTGCCCATCTCCAACCTCAAGCTCGTCTTTCTCGTCTCGAGCGTGCTGCGTGTCGCCGTCCTGCCGCTGCTCAACATCGTCCGCGACAAGCGCGGCGCCCCCACCGGCGCCTTCCTGCGCGAGTTCATCGCCGGCAACCCCTTCCGCGTGGTGCGCTACTGCCAGGTCCTCGCCGACTCGCCCGACGAGGGCAAACGCCTCAAGGCCACCCGGGCGCTGGGCGAGACCGGCAGCCCCATCGCCACCGACGAGCTCGTCCGCGCGCTCGACGACCCCAGCCTCGAAGTCCGCGAGGAGGCCGCCACCGCCCTCGGCAAGATCTCCGACACCAAGGCCATCGAACCCCTCGTCACGAAAATGCGCTCGCCCGAGTCGAAGATCCAGACCCACTCCGCCAGGGCGCTCGGCAAGATCCGCCACCGGCGCAGCCTCGACGCCCTGATCGAAACCCTGCCGACCACCGACCCGGCCCTCAAAAAGGATATCGTCCGCGCCCTCGGAGAGATCCGCGACCAACGGGCCTCCCAGCACCTGCTCCGGTTGCTCGCCGCCGAAAAGGACCCCGCCACCGTCGAGACCGTCGCCGAAGCGCTCGCCAAGCTCGGCGAGATCCAGGCCATCCACCGCATCCTGCCCGAGCTGCGCCGGGCGACCAACGAGATCGTCAAGCGCCAGCTCGCCATCGCGCTCGGCAACCTGCTCGGCACAGAGGGCGAGTTCTACGCCGTGCTCACCAAAGAGATCGCCGTCGAAGGCCAGGAGGTCGAGCGCATCGTCCGCGCCTGCCGACGCGAACTCAAAGACCGCTACGCCCGTGTGATCCGATTCAACACCGACGACGCCGTCCGCGAAAAGACCCGCCTCGTCGAGATGAGCGCCCTCCTCGGCCAGGCCCTCGATCACTCCGAGGCCCGCCGGTGGGCCGAGGCCGTCGACCAGCTCGAAGCCGCGTGCATGGTGCTGCTGCGCGCCGTCGAACCCCACTACCCGCACGAGCACGAGCGCGACCTCGAACGCGAACGGCGCCGCTTCGTCGAGACAATCAAAGCACTCGCCGAACACGCCCCGCGCCTGAGCGCCGACTACTGGTACATCTACGTGCTCACCAGCAAGCTCTACGGACCTGAAAACCCGATCGGGCCCGTCGAAGCCTTACTCGCATTCTACGCCTTCCAGTACGCCTTTTTCGAGCAACTCAGGTCGAGCCCGCCGCCCGGCACGCGGCCCGGCCTCTTCCGCCGCTCCCGCAGGGGCCCCCGCTGGCCCACCACCCGCCGGTAGCAGGTTGCTGAAAAAGCCGGGTTGCCCCGAAGGGGCTTCATAGAACAGCCCAGGGCAAGCGCAGCGCCGCCCTGGGTCAGCAGACGCTAGAGAACAACAGCATAGCCTGAAGGGCTTACATAGAACGCCTTTTCAACACGCCCGTGAGCCCCAGGCAACGGCCGGGCGCCTCACGTCGTGGCCGGCGGGGAGGACTCCGCGCCGGAACGCGCCGCCAACGCCCTACGCCTTGGAGGCGTCCCGAGAGGCCGCCCCCTTCCGCTTCTTCACGACAAACTCGTCGAGAAGCGTCTGCACCGCCAGCGTCAGCGGCAGCGCAAGCACCGCGCCGAGAAACCCCAGCAACGCCCCCATCACCAACACCGCCAGCACCACCACCGCCGGCGGCAGGTCCACCCGGCGCTGCATCACCATCGGCGTAAACACGTTCGCCTCCACCGTCTGCACGCACACGAACAGCACCAACACCCACAGCGCCTTGATCGGCTGCGGGTCCAGCAACGAGAACAGCGCCGGCGGGATCACCGCAATGATCGACCCGAAGTACGGCACGAATGCCATCAGCCCCGCCAGCACCCCGAACACGTGCGCGTATCGGACCCCGATCAGCATCAGACCCACCGTCGAGAACACCGCGATGAACAGCGCCGAAAACAGCGTCCCGCCCAACCACCCCCGGAGCTTCGCGGCGAGTCTGTCCATTGCCCGCTGCGCCCGCTCGCGGTGCGCCTCGCCCACGTACCGGAGCAGCAGCTCGTTGTACTGGCGCGGCCGGATCGAGAAAAACACGCCCAGCGACAGGATGATGAAGACCTTCAGCAGCACGCCCCCCGTCGCCGACACGAAGCCAAAGACGAACGAAACCACCTTGCCCGTGGACTTGAACAGCTCGTTGGCGAGCGCGCTCACATGAATACCCTGGTCAGGCTCGAGGTGCTTCTCGCTCCACGACTCGAACCGCTCCTGGGCGTCCGCGATGTATTCGTCCAGGTGCTCAATCAGGTCGCTGAGCTCCTTCACAATCGGACGCGCCACCAGGTTCCCGAGTCCCACGAACGCCGCGAGCACTACGACGATCACGATCGCCAGCGCCGGACCGTGCCCCAGTCTCGGGACCACCCGCCGCAGCAGCCCGGCCAGCCAGTTGAACAGCACCGCCACAATCGCGCCCAGAAACGCCATCAGCACGATCGTCCGCAGCACCACCAACAGCGCGATCCCCGCCAGCAGCGCCACCGCGAACACGATCCCGCGATAGACGCGCTTCATCTCCGAGCCTGCCATCGCTCCCTCCGGTAACTCTCGTTCATCAGGCACAATATGCCCCGGCCCGGCCAATGTCAATTCGCGCCCAGCCGGCCGCCTCGGGCCGGAGGACGGCGTCGAGCCCGAATTCCCTTGACGCCCCCGCCGGCCACCCGTATAAAGAGTCAAAATGCCTTTTAACTTCGTCCCGTGAGGCGAGGAAGGGCACACAATGACTGGACAGCCGAAGTGCATGGGCCCGCTGCAAGCGCAGGGGCCGTTTTTTTCGCCGTTAGGTAGCTGACCGGCGCGCAGGAGGCAAGCGAGTGAACGATCCTGACACCGACACGACCCACGTCCCGCTCATTGACGCGACCCAGATGTACCGCACCCTCATGCGCATGGCGCACGAGATCGTCGAGAAGCAAAGCGACGTCGCCTCCCTCGGCCTCGTCGGCATCCAGACGCGCGGCGTGCCGCTCGCCCGGCGCACGGCCGCCAACGTCCAGGCCGTCTGCGGCCTCGAACCGCCCGTCGGCGAGCTCGATATCACGTTCTATCGTGACGACCTCGGCGTGCGCCACGGCCAGCCCGAGGTCAAGAGCACTCATTTCGGCTTCGACCTCACCGGCATGGACCTCGTCATCGTGGACGACGTCCTCTTCACCGGCCGCACCATCCGGGCCGCGCTCGACGCCATCATGGACTTCGGCCGCCCGCGCCGCATCATGCTCGCCGTGCTCATAGACCGCGGCCACCGCGAGCTGCCCATCCGCGCCGACGTCGTCGGCAAGAACGTCCCCACCATGCGCGGTGAGGACGTGCGCGTGCGCCTCGCCGAGGTGGACGGCGTGGACGAGGTCGTCCTGCTGAGGCCGGAGGGCGCATGAAACCAAGCGCAAACGTCATGCCCGGATTGACTCAAGGAGGCACCATGACACGTGCGACCAGGTCACGGCCAAAGGCGCCGCAAGCCGCCGCAAAGTGGACGCGTCGCCACCTGCTCGGCCTCGAAGACGTGAGCGCCGACGAGATCCGCCTCGTCCTCGAAACCGCGCGCTCGTTCAAGGAAGTCTCGACGCGCGAGATCAAGAAGGTGCCCGCCCTGCGCGGCAAGACGGTCGTCAACCTCTTCTTCGAGGCGAGCACCCGTACCCGCACCTCCTTCGAGGTCGCCGCCAAGCGCCTCAGCGCCGACGTGCTCAACATCGGCGCCTCCGGCTCGAGCGTCGTCAAGGGCGAGACCCTCATCGACACCGTCCACACCCTCGAGGCCTACCACATCGACTTGCTCGTCATGCGGCACGCCGCCTCCGGCGCCCCGCACTTCCTGAGCCGCCACTGCGACTCGCGCGTCATCAACGCCGGCGACGGCATGCACGAGCACCCGACCCAGGCGCTGCTCGACCTGTTCACCATGAGCGAGCGCGGCAAGACGTTCGACGGCCTCAAGGTCGCCATCATCGGCGACATCATCCACAGCCGCGTCGCCCGCTCGGACATCTTCGCCCTCACCAAGCTCGGCGCCCGCCTCGTCCTGTGCGGGCCGCCGACGCTCGTGCCGAAGCGCTTCGAGGCGTTCGGCGTCGAGCGCACCACGCGCCTGGAAGAGGCGCTCGACGCCGCCGACGTCGTCTACTGCCTGCGCATGCAGTTCGAGCGCCAGCAGGCCAACTTCCTCCCGTCCGTCGGCGAGTACGTCCGCCTCTTCGGCGTCACTGCCGGGCGCATGAAGCTCGCCAAACCCGACGCCATCGTCATGCACCCGGGGCCGCTTAACCGAGGCATCGAGCTTACCAGCGAGGTCGCCGACAGCGCGCAGTCCGTCGTCCTCGACCAGGTCACCAACGGCGTCGCGGTGCGCATGGCCGTGCTCTTCCTGCTCGCAGGCGTCAACTGAGGGAACCGACCATGAAACGAAACGGAACATGCCTTATCCGCGGCGGCCGGGTCGTGGACCCGTCGCAGGACCTCGACCAGACCGCCGACGTGCTCATCCGCGACGGCCGCGTCGCCGAGATCGGCCCACAGCTCACCGCCGAGGGCGAGGACGTGCTCGACGCCTCCGGCGCCGTCGTCGCGCCCGGCTTCATCGACATGCACGTCCACCTGCGCGAGCCCGGCTTCGAGTACAAGGAAGACATCGAGAGCGGCACGCGCGCCGCCGCGCGCGGCGGCTTCACGTCGGTCGCCTGCATGCCGAACACCAACCCCGTCATAGACACCTCCGGCGTGATTGACCTCATCATGATGCGCGCCGAGGCCGTCGGCGTCGTCAACGTCTTCCCCATCGGCGCGCTCACCGCGGGCCTCGAAGGCAAGGAGATCGCCAACATCGGCGCCCTGGTCGAGGCCGGCGCCGTCGCCGTGAGCGACGACGGCCACGGCTCGCAGGACAACTACGTCCTGCGCCGCGCCCTCGACTACGCCAACATGTTCGGCGTGCCCTACATCTCGCACGCCGAAGACAAGGGCTTGGCCGCCGACGGCGTCATGCACGAGGGCCACTACTCCACGCTGCTCGGCCTGAGCGGCATCCCCTCGGCCGCCGAGGAGGTCCACGTCGCCCGCAACGCCATCCTCGCCGAGCTCACCGGCACCCCCTGCCACATCGCCCACATCAGCGCCGCCGGCTCGGTGCGCATCGTGCGCGAAGCCAAGGCCCGAGGCGTGCCGATCACGGCGGAGGTCACCCCGCACCACCTCACGCTCAACGACGCGTGCGTCGCCACCTACGACGCCAACTACAAGATGAAGCCGCCGCTCGGCAGCGAGGAGGACCGCCTCGAGCTGATCAAGGCCCTCCGCGACGGCACCATCGACTGCATCGCCACCGACCACGCCCCCCACGCCGCCAGCGAGAAACTGGTCGAGTTCCCCCTCGCCGCCTTCGGCATCATCGGCCTCGAGACCGCCGTCTCCCTCGCGCTGAACGAGCTGCTCAACAAGAACGTCCTCACCCTCCCCCAGCTCATCGAGAAGCTCTCCATCGCCCCGGCCCGCATCCTGAAACTCGAAAAGAAGGGCTCGCTCAAGCCGGGCATGGACGGCGACGTCACCGTCTTCGATCCCGCCGCCGAGGTCACCGTCAACCCCAACGAGTTCGCCGGCAAAAGCCGCAACACCCCCTTCGGCGGATGGGAGCTCACCGGCGCGCCCGTCGCCACCGTCGTCGCCGGCCACGTCGTCTGGAACGCGCGCGCAACCACGAGGACTGGAGCCTGATGGCGACGACGAAAAACAAACCCGCCATCCTCGCCCTCGAGGACGGCACCGTCTTCCACGGCCACGCCTTCGGCGCCGAAGGTGAACGCGTCGGCGAGGTCGTCTTCAACACCTCCATGACCGGCTACCAGGAGATCCTCACCGACCCCTCCTACTGCGGCCAGATCGTCACCATGACCTACCCCCTGATCGGCAACTACGGCGTCAACCCCGAGGACGTCGAGTCCGCGCGCATCTGGGTCGAGGGCTTCGTCGTGCGCGAATTGAGCCGCATCCCGTCGAACTGGCGCCACACCGCCACGCTCGACGAGTTCCTCGCCAAAAACAACGTCCCCGGCATCCAGGGCATAGATACCCGCATGCTCACCAAGCACCTGCGCACCGCCGGCGCGATGAAGGGCGTCATCTCGAGTGTGGACCTCGACGAGAAATCCCTGGTGCAGAAGGCCCGCGACTGGGTCGGCCTCGTCGGCGAAGACCTCGTCAAGCACGTCACCTGCGCCGAGGCCTACCACTGGGACCCCGACGGCCAGCTCAGCCGCCCCTGGACGACCGACCCCGAACGCCCCGAGCTGCCCGAGCCCCGCTTCCGCGTCGCCGCCATAGACTACGGCATCAAGACCAACATCCTCAGGCGGCTCAGGCAGGAAGGCTGCGACGTCACCGTCTTCCCGGCCAATGCCAAACCCCAAAAAATCCTCGCCGGCAAGCCCGACGGCATCTTCCTCGCCAACGGCCCCGGCGACCCCGCCGGCGTCCCCTACGCCTACGAGACCATCCGCGAGCTGCTCGGCAAGGTCCCCATCTTCGGCATCTGCCTCGGCCACCAGATGCTCGGCCTCGCCTGCGGCGGCGCCACCTACAAGCTCAAGTTCGGCCACCGCGGCGCCAACCAGCCCGTCCTCGACACCACCACCGGCAAGATCGAGATCACCGCCCAGAACCACGGCTTCGCCGTGGACATCGCCTCGCTGCCCGACGCCGTCGTCCAGACCCACCTCAACCTCAACGACCGCACCAGCGAAGGCATGCAGCACACCAAGCTCCCCGCCTTCAGCGTCCAGTACCACCCCGAAGCCTCCCCCGGCCCCCACGACGCCGCCTACCTCTTCCCCCGCTTCGTCAAGCTGATGGAGCAGCATCCCGTCCGCCAGCACTCGTAAGAGTGGCATTGTTCCACGGCTGGCCTATTGGCATTCCTTCTAGTCTGGGCTATGATGACAGCCCGTATGAGCATTGGTTCCCTATAGGTGCATTGAAATCCACTTGCGAAAACGTTCACAGTGGAGAAAGCGTGGGTGCTATGAGGAGGATCCGCCTCGGGTTCATCGTTGCCATCGCCCTAGCTTGCCTCATCGGGCCAGGCTGCCGCCTCCAAGAGGAGGAACGCGCCCCGCAGTCGCGTCAGAAAGGAGCGACGCTGATCGGACGGGTGCTGTCGCCAGACGGCAAGCCGGTCAAAAATGTTGAGATCGGGAGCCCCGACACGCGCCGCCATGTCAAGACGGATGGTCATGGCGCATTCCGAATGGAAAACCTCCAGCCGCACGTTATCGACGAATCCGGGGCGACCCCGCAGCAGTGGTCAGCGAGTTTCTATGCCCGGCACCCTGATTTCGTCCCCGTTTGGTTCGGACCCGTCACGCTTAGAACCGGCACAGCGACCCGCCGCATTGAGGTAAAGCTCATCGCCGGAGGGCGCATCGGTGGCACGGTAACGACCGAAGATGGCACGCCCGTCCCAAACGGGCGAGTCACGGTCCGCAGACGAACACCCTTGCGGATCCTTGACAACCAAGCTCTCCGCACCGAGAAGGTGCAGGTGCAGCCTTGGCAAAGCGAAGAGATGTCCTGTTCGACGGATGGCAGCGGCGTGTTCTGCTCCGAACCGCTCCTCCCCGCGGAGTACAGGGTCTGGGCGGATGCTCCTAGCCTCGTGGAGTCGGACGTCCAGACCGTCAAGGTTATCGAAAAGGAAACGGCACAACTATCCCTCGTCCTGCCCAAGGGTGTCTCTATCGCTGGTAAAGTCGTGGACTCAGACGGCAAGCCGGTCTCGGCTGCAGAGGTGATGACCCGCGGCCGCGAGGATAGTGTTTGGACCGATGACGACGGCCGGTTCAGTATTCGCGGCTTGAAGCCCGGAAGGTGCGAAATCAGAGTGGCAGCGACAGGCTACCGGCACAACTTCCTGCCCTTTCACAGGACCTGCACCGCTCCGGATGATGACATCGTAATCAAGCTGCGAACCGGCGGCAGGATTGTCGGCCAAGTCGTAGACAAGGTAACCCGAAATCCCATCCACGCTTTCTTCATCTCGCTTACCCCACAACGGTGGGCACCCAGACTCGGCCCGTGCGTCTCACTGACTGAGGTAAGCTCCATTCGAACAGATCCGGAAGGCCGCTTCGAAGAGAAAGGGATTTCCGCTGGAACCTACACACTAAGGATTAGACACAAGAACTACGCACCCGCCGTCGTCAGGAACATCAGCGTCAGAGAAGGCGCAGAACCGCAGGAAGTGCTCGTCGAACTCACCAAAGGGACCAAGCTCACCTTTCTTGTCACCTCGGCCGATGACGACAGCCCAGTGCCGCGAGCAACGATCTCGTCGAGCGAGACCGCGGCACTCGGATCCTCTGAAGAGCCCAGCGTCACAGATGCCGAAGGTCGTCTCTCGTTCGAGCACTTCGGCCCGGGCCAGCATGTGTTTAAGGTTTTCGGCTACAAGTTCGCCACCAAGACGTTCACCGTGAGCATTGCTCCTGGTGAGGAGCACAGGGTGGTCAAGGTCGCTCTCGAGAAAGAGCCCGCTGCCAAGGAACCCGCCAGTTGGCCCGAGCAGTACGGTTGGATCAGCGGGAGGGTTACGACCACCGGTGGTCGCCCCGCACCGGGCCTCGCACTGAGGCGCCTATGCTGGTCATACAGACCCGAGTACGAAACGCAAACCGATGGCAAGGGGGAGTATAAGCTCCCCGTCCTCGACAACGCGATGTACCGCGTCGCTCTGTACCGGCACGTCGGCGACAGAAGCCTATCTCTGATCGTGAAGCGTGCCCCCGCCCGCGAAGGGGTAAGGACTCAGCTCGACTTCGTCATCGGTGTCGGCGCGGCCATCTACGGCAGCGTCATGCGCGGCGGCCACCCCCTCGCCGGAGTGGAAATCCTTGCATCGCCAGCACGAGTTGCCACGGACGCATGGTGCGGCACCGGAGGACTGGCGCTGACCGACGACCGCGGGGAGTACCGAATCGAGGGGCTTGACCCTGGCAGCTACGCATTGAGCTTCGACCTTAGGACCGTGGGGGGCGAGGGGCTCACACGACGCGAGTTTCGGATCAGTAAAGAGGACCTGGAGCTCAATGTCGAACTCAGCACCGGCGACGTTTCAGGCACTGTCGTCGGCCCTCATCTGGAGCCGTTGCCAGGAGCCGCCGTCTGCCTTGTGCCCGCGTTCGACCGGACCGATCCGACCATCGTTGAAGCCGCCATGCACGACCTCCTGGCCTCCATTGCAGAGACCGATGAGAACGGGGCATTTGTGCTGACCGACGTCGCAGCCGGCAGATACCACATCTACGCGCAAAAGGTCGGTTTTGCCCCGTGCCGCCTTACACTCGAAAAGGGGCCAAAGGCCGACATCAAGGGCCTCAAGGCAAGCCTGGCGGAGGAGGTTGTCCTGGTGGCTCAGATCAAGACCGAGAACGGGGACATACCTGAGTCACTGCTCATCGCTGTCTCGGACGAGAGCGGCGCCCTGCTCACCGTATATGTCTTCAGCGTGGACACAGTAAACGGTCAGTGCCGGATCGATGGTGTCCCGCCAGGCACTGTCACGATCACCGCCCAGGCCAAGGGCTACTCGCCGGTGCGCAAGAGAATGTCCCTCGCGCCGGGGACTGTAGCGAACGTCGAGTTCCTACTCAGCAGGGGCCACGACCTCGCCGTGACGGTCGTGGACGACGAGGGTGACCCTGTGCTGGGCGCTGAATGTGTCCTCGAGGCTGGCATCGATCCGTTGCTGGAGGCCCTCCTCGCTCACACATTGGCCTGGGAGTTCGAAGACATCAGCCAAGAAGATCAGAATTGGCTGGACGGCACACACCTGCTTCCGCATCTCAACGACGGCGACTACACCGTCCGCGTCCTTGCCGACGGCTACGAGCCCGCCGCCGCCCCCGTCCGCATCGCCGGCGCCGACCAGCAGATCACCGTCACCCTCACGCCCGCACAGCCCGACGCTCAGTAGCCGCGGCCTCCGCCACACCCGGCTCCCCGCCTTCAGCGTCCAGTACCACCCCGAAGCCTCCCCCGGCCCCCACGATGCCGCCTACCTCTTCCCCCGCTTCGTCAAGCTGATGGAGCGCAACCCCGTCCGTACCGGCTAGCTCCAACACATTCCTGCTATGAAACGGCTTGCTCGACTGTCAAGTCTGTGCTATGATTCGTTCTTGGAACAATGTACCAGATTGGAAGATGCGCAACCGGCCTTGCCTGCGTCTCGGCTGTGCCAGGCTCCTGGGGAGGGATCTCCTCATGAAGAGATTTGGTCTGATCCTTTTCCTCGCCCTTATTGCCGTCGGCCTCGTATCCTCTCTGGTTGTTCCTTGGCCACGACGGGCAGCGGAGCAACAACGCGCCAGCAGCGATGAGCGGCTGGCTCCCCGCAGATCGCCGCCGTCCGATTCGATCATCGGTCTCGGTGATCCCACAGAAACCGCCTCTCCACGTAACCCGCCTAGCGTCCCCATGACTGTCCAGCTTGATCTCGACGGCAGAGCCGAGATTTCGGGGCGAGTGGTAGCGCCCGACGAGCGTCCTCTTCCGGGAGCTAGGGTCCAGGACTCGGAGTTCCCTTGGGAAAGCCGATCGGACGAAGACGGCCGCTTCGTATTCAGGGGGCTCTTGCCAGGGGAGCATACGCTCCTCGTCCAGCATGCCAAGTACGCCCGGGCAACATATGGTCCGGTGAAACTGGACGCGAACCACGCGCTTGGGGGCGTTGAGATACGGCTATCCGAGGGCGGCTCGGTTGCCGGCAGTGTTACTGATCGCGACGGCTCGCCAGTCTGGGGTGCCCGCGTTCTGCTCGAGATGACGGCCGGCCCCAACAAGGCCGTGGAAGATCTGGCGGAACAGTTTCTAGCCTCCCTGGTGGCCGAGACGGACGAAGGTGGCGAATATGTCTCAGAGGTCCTGCTTCCTGGCACGTATAGAGTTGAGCCATTCGGTTGTGAGGAATTGGCGGTTGAACCTCAAGTGGTCGAGGTCAACGCAGGCAAGACAGCGGCAGGCATTGATTTCGTGCTTAGCAAGGCCACACACATTGCAGGGCGATGCGTTGACTGGGATGGAAATCCTGTGGCCGATGTCCAGTTGAGCAGCATGGGATACGAGTCGCCTCAACTTCACCGGCAGGCCGTCTCTAACCGGGACGGGGCTTTCGTCCTAGGAGGTCTCATACCGGGACGGTATTTCATCCAGGCCCAGTGCCGGGGGTACTTCAGGCTTGAAGGGGTACACGTTGCACCTGCCGACGATCTCGCGTTCAAGCTGCGCCAGCTTGCAGAAATCAGGGGACAGGTCATAGACAAGCTGACGCAGAAGCCAGTGGAAATGTTCGGGCTGGGCTACTACGACTACCACCTTGGGTTGACTGCCTCCGAGAGCGCGGAACATCCGAAGGGCCGCTTCAAGATTCTCGCGACACCAGGCAAACACAAAGTCTGCGTAGTTGCCCAAGGATATGCGCCTTCTGTTAAGGAGGGAATCCGAGCGCTTGAAGGCATCGAGCCGGGGGAAGTCGTTTTCGAGCTTGTCCGCGGCCTGAGACTTACGTTCCACGTCATGTCTGGGGAGGATGGAGAGCCCGTTGCCGGCGCGACCATTCGGTACAACCGGGCGGAGGACTTGTTCGTGCATAAGGACAACAGGCCCGAGTGGCTGGAGCTCACGACCGACGAAAGCGGTAGCTGCTTGGCCAGGCATTTCCCGCCAGGCCGGCATGAGTTCACTGTCGCGCATCCTGACTTCCTGGAGAAGCGCGTCACAGTAACCGCCGACGAGTGGCAAGAAGAAGTGACAGCCGAAGTTATGCTCGATGAGGGGCTCGTCCTTCGTGGGCGCGTCATCACAAAAGCCGAGCAAGAGCCTGTTCACGATGCTGAAGCCTTTCTGGTCCCAGCTGGTGACACGTCCACACGTGCGTGGTGGGCACGCAAGCGCTCTACCAGGACAGACGCATCCGGCGCATTCAAGTTTGAGGGCGTTGCGCCGGGCCATTACAGCTTGGACGTCGAACAGGAGGAATACGCGCCCTTTCATCAAGACCTCTCCATGCCTGAGGACATCGACGGAGAGGTGTTGGTTGAGTTGGGCAAGGGCGGCAAGATCGTCGGGGTCGTGGCCTCGAGCGACGGCCTGCCGGTTGAAGGCGCGGTTATCGTTGTCCGGACGCCCTTCGGTTCAGGCACGTCATCCGCTACCGGTCCCGATGGCCACTACGAGGTCGCAGGAATCGCCCCAGGGCCTTGCTGTGTCGGGATGGCGACTGCGGATTTCTTCTTGGATAACGGTGTCGAGGTCGGGAGGACCGGCTTTGTTCGCGAAAGCGAGGAGACACGGATAGATGTCATTCTCGGTGGCGTTGCGATCTTCGGCACGATCACCTTTGAGGGCGAACCGGTAGCGCATCTACCGGTTCGTGCCCGACTGAAAGCATTATCCAATTCCCTCCTGAGCGACAGCCTGGTCTCTTCGTCCAGAACGGATAACGAAGGCCGCTACCGTCTCGAAGATCTGCGGTCCGGCGTTTATCAGATTGGTGAAGGGTATCCCATAGACACCTTGCTTGTGGAGGTCCACCAGTTCTCACGTTTTGTCCGAGTCGGCGAAGATGACGTTCAGTGCGACATTGAACTCAGCGGCGACAGCATCGTGGGCGCGGTGGAGCTGCACAATGGCTGGCCCGCTGCAAACGCCAGAGCGGTCCTCATGGTTGAGCAAGAGGACGAAGACCGGGTCGCCAGCATCGGCCGCGTGTACGAGTCAGTCCCTGAGGGGGGGCTTGGCGACAAGCAGGCCAATACAGATGTGAATGGTGCGTTCGCTTTCGACGGCATCTCCCCTGGCTCGTACCGCCTTGTAGTGGATAAGGAGGGTTACGCGGTTCGTGTCTTGGAGATCCACAAGATGCCGAACAAGGACATCTCCAATCTGAAGATCATCCTCGAGCCTGAGGCCACCGTCATCGTCAATGTGCACACGGATGACAACAGACCCCCTCACGAGATCTGGCTTGCTGTCTGCGACGAGAGAGGGCGCCTTTTGGGACTCAGCCGTAACCCCGTTGATACGGCGTCAAAAGAGTCCCCCATCTATGGCCTCGGCCCCGGCCGATTCATGATCGGCGCGTGGTCTGAGGCTCATGCTGTGTCTCGCGAGAAGATGGCAGTGGAGAAGGGGGGAGAGAGCCAGATCGACCTCCACATCAAGAGAGGGAGACGGTTTGCTGTCAGGGTCTTCGACGCTATAGGAGAGACCGTGCCCGGCGCTGAAGTGATTCTAGATCCTGGCGGAGATGTGTCCGTGGCGGCCCTGCTAGTCGCCCAAGCAGGGCTCCGAGCCACAAGCGGCGAAGACGGGCTGGCAGTGTTCGAGCACGTTGCTGACAGCGATTACACGATCCGTGTCCACTGCGATCCGTTCGAAGACGCCGCCGCCCCCGTCCGCATCGCCGGCGCCGACCAGCAGATCACCGTCACCCTCACGCCCGCACAGCCCGACGCTCAGTAGCCGCGGCCTCCGCCACACCCGGCTCCCCGCCTTCAGCGTCCAGTACCACCCCGAAGCCTCCCCCGGCCCCCACGATGCCGCCTACCTCTTCCCCCGCTTCGTCAAGCTGATGGAAAACCACCCCGTCGCCAGCCGATGACGCTCGCCCCTCGCGGCAGCGTTGTAGGGCGGGCCCCAAAGCCCTGAGCCTGCCGAAGGGCCGCCCGCCGCACGTGAGTGCCGACCGAAACAGCCCTTGTCGCCGCCCGCCTCTTATGCTATACTCCATAGTGTGGCACATGCACGTGGAGCACCGCCGCACTGATGAGGCGCTCTCGGGGGCCATGCCCCCGGTTTCAGAGGAGGAGACGCGCCATGAAGAAGACCCGCCCCTGGCTCCTCGCCGTCCTCGTTGTCCTCGCCATCGGATTCTATATCGCTGCGAAGAAGATCGCACACAGATTCCCCAGGGACGGCTGCATCTCAGGCACGGTCACCGATGAGCACGGCGCCCCGATCCGGCACGCCAGAGTCTGGTTCAGGATTCGCCCGGCCTCCTCGGACGCCAACGGCAACGAACCCCAGCCGACGGTTCACGACACGGAGTGGGTCACAACGGACGCACGCGGCAACTACGCTTCCGAGGCCCTTCGCCCAGGAACATACGCCATTGGCGCAGAGCACTACGCGCACCTCGACGCCGAGGAGCGGACCGTCGAGGTCAGACCGGCCAGGACGACATCCGGCACCAACTTCGTCATGAACCAAGGCGAGGCCATCGCCGGCCGCGTCACTGACTGGGACGGCGACCCCGTGCCCGGCGCAGAGGTGTCAGCGAGGACGGAACGTGAATTCGACGATCGCTACTCCTCCGCCGCTTCCGCTGTCACAACCGAGGGCCCCTTTTACTTTCGCGGGGCTGTCGTCGGCGACGACGGCGCTTTCCTCCTGCGCGGGCTCGAACCCGGCCCACATGAACTGTGCGCCTATGCGGCCAGGTTCTTCCCTTTTCGCAAAACCTGCTCCGCTCCCGCCGAAGGCGTCACGGTCAAGCTACGCCGCCTCCCCAGGATCACGGGGCGCGTCGTGGACAAGCGCACCGGGGAACCCATGGAGGTCTTCGGCGTAGCCCACGACGACGTCCCTTCAGCTACCGAGCGCCACCCGGACGGCCGCTTCGAGATCATCCTGGACTCGGGCGAATACACGATCTGCATCTCCACCCCCGGTTACGCCATCGCGACCGTGAAAAACGTTCGAGCCATAGAAGGCGTCGAACCCGACGATCTTCTCATCGAGCTTGTCCCCGGAGCCACCCTCGGCTTTCACGTCACCTCCGAGGAAACCGGACAAGCCATAGAGGGCGCCGCACTTGAACTTGAAAGGGACTGGGTAGCGAGCGGGTTTGGCGAATACCCCGAGGCCCGTCCTCTCAAACTCCTGTCCGACGCGGCAGGCGCCTGCTCGACCGACCGCTTCCCGCCCGGCCCGCATGTGTTCACCGTGAGTCACCCCGAGTTCAGGCCAAAGCGGATCGTCGTGGAGGTCGGAAAGGACGAACCGCAGAAGACCGTCGAGGTTGCCCTCGGCAAGGGCCTCACCATTCGCGGCCGGGTCGTCTCGAAGGCAGACGGCGCCCCCCTGGCAGGCGCCAGGCTGAGGCTCCTCGATGCCCCAGGCCCTTCTTGGCGCTGCCCCGGCGACAATGGCCACTTCGCCGAGACGGATGAATCCGGCGCCTTCAAGATCGAGCGCGTCGTGCCCGGCGATTACACCCTCTCTGTCTGGCACGACGACTACGCCCCCTTTAGAGAAAACGTGCATTTCGACGATAGCTTCGAGACAGAACTCCTTGTCGAGATGAGCGCCTACGGGCGCATTCTTGTCACGCTGAAGACGAGCGACGGCGCCCCTGCCGCCGGCGGCGGCGTATCGCTCCAGGGCGGATGGCGCACAGCGGACGCGAACGACGAGGGGAAATGCGTGATTGACCGTCTCGAGCCGGGAGAGCATGTGCTCTCTGCCGTGGGGGCTCATTGCCCTGCGCGGGAGAGCGCCTGCGTCCTCGTGAGCCCGGGGCAGGACACACTCGTTGACATCGTCTTCGGCGACAAAGCCATCTTCGGCACGCTGACCGCCGGAGGCCGACCCGTCACTGATGCCCACGTCTATGCAATCTCAGACGCAGGCCTCTCTGGAGTCACTACGCAATCAGATGGCCGTGCCACGACCGACGAGGAGGGCCGCTACCGCATCGAAGGACTGCGCCCCGGTGTTTACGTAGTCTCTCCAGACGACCGGACCGTGACCCTGGGCGATGAGGATGTGCGCCTCGACATAGAGCTCGACGAGACCGACAAGGGCCACATCGCCGGCCTGCTCCGCATGCCCAACGGCCGGCCGGCAGTGGACGCGACCATTGTCCTCCTGCCCGAGTTTGCCGGCGACGACCGCCAGGCCGATCTCGCCCGCAGCTACTATCCCTGGTGGGACGACACCGATGAGGAAGGCCGGTTCACTGTGAGAAACGTACCTCCTGGCTCCTATCGCCTGATCCCCAGGAAGTACGGCTACGCTGCGCCCGCCGTCCCGATCGAGAAGAAGGCCCATAGCGACATCTCTGACCTCGAGATCACGTTGCAGAGGGACGCCGTCATCGCCGCCCATCTGCGTGCCGACCACGGCGAGATTCCCACGGACATTTGGATTGCCGTCTGCGACGAGCAAGGCCGCATCATCAGCGCATACCCACGCCAGATTGACCGCGAAACCAACACCTGTCTCGTCAGCGGCCTGTGGCCCGGTCGTTTCACTCTGGTCGCGCGGGCACCCGGCTATGCGTTCAGCCGCGGGCAGGCGGACGTCACCGAGGGAGAGTCCACCCACCTTGACCTCAATCTGGTCAAAGGCCATCGCCTCGCTGTCACCGTCCTGAACAACTCCGGCACGCCCCTGCCCGCGGCCCGGGTCGTGCCTGACTCGGGCGACCCCATCTCGCTCGCCATCCTCTTGAGCGAAGGGATGGACGAAACCACCGACGAGAAAGGTCGTGCAATACTCCATCACGCGGCCGACGGCGACTACACCGTCCGCGTCTTCGCCGACGGATACGCGCCCGCCACCGCCCCCGTCCGCATCGCCGGCGCCGACGAGCAGATCACCATCACCCTCACGCCCACAGAGCCCGACGCTCGGTAGCCGCGGCCTCCGCCACACCCGCCTCCCCGCCTTCAGCGTCCAGTACCACCCCGAAGCCTCCCCCGGCCCCCGCGACGCCGCCTACCTCTTCCCCCGCTTCATCCACCTCATGCAAGACCACCCCGTCATCAACCGCGCGTAGCACAAGCCTCTTGATCTCGACGCCGCCCTGGAATAAGGTGCGCGCTCAGCCGTGCGAAGCAAGCAATGCAGCCAATAGGAGACATCGAATGAAGATCATCTTTGCTGTGCTCGATACGCTCAGGGCCGACCATCTCGGCTGCTATGGGTACGCGCGCCCGACCAGCCCGCGCCTCGATGCCCTCGCCAAGGAGGGGGCGCTCTTCGAACGTGCCTACGCCACCGACGTGCCCACGCAGCCGTCGTACACCGCCATGTTCACCGGCATGCGCGGCATCCGCAGCGGCGTCGTCTCGCACAGCCCCACCGAGACCATCGCCGACACCGTCCCGTGGCTCCCGCAACGGCTCGCCGAGAACGGCTACGAGACCGCCGCCGTCAGCACGCTCTGCATCATGAAGAAATACTTTACGCGCGGCTACCATACCTACATGAACCCCGTCGCGCACGACCGCGCCCAGATCCAGCAGGTCACCGCCGAGCAGATCAACGCCTACGCCATCCCGTGGCTCCGCGCGAACAAAGACCGTGACCTTTTCCTGTTCCTCCACTACTGGGACCCGCACTCGCTCTACAACCCGCCGCACAAGCGGTACCGCACCATGTTCTACGACGGCGATCCGTGCGACCCGAAGAACCACTCGCTCGACGAGCTCCGCGACCAGCTGATCGGCCCGTTCACGATGGGCCATCTGGAGAAAGTAATGCCCGGTGTCACGGACAAGCAGTACGTGGTCGCGCAGTACGACGGCGAGATCCGCTACCTCGACGACCAGTTCACGATCCTGCTCGATACGCTGACCTCCCTCGGCATCGAGGACGACACGCTGCTCATCGTCACCGCCGACCACGGCGAAAGCATGGGCGAGCACGCGCTCTACTTCGATCACTGCGGCGTGTACGAGCCGACCGTCCGCGTCCCGCTCCTCGTCCGCTGGCCGGGCTGCGTTCCCCCCGGCACGCGCGTCAACGCCCTCGTGCAGGGCATAGACATCCCGGCCACGATTCTCGCCGCGGCCGGCGTCGAGGCACCCGAAACGTTCCAGGGCCGCAACCTCACCCCGCTCGCGACCGGCGAGCAGAAAGCCGCCTACGAGTTCGTCGTCAGCAACCAGGGCCTATGGCAGGCGAAGCGGATGATCTCCGACGGCACGTGGAAGCTCATCAACGCGCTGGACAACGGCCTCTGGCCCGCGCCCGCGCGCGAGCTCTACAACATCGAGGACGATCCCAGCGAGACCCGGAACGTCGTCGAGACACAACCCGACATCGCCGCTCGTCTCGACCTGCAGCTCCGCCGCTGGGAGGACGCGCAACTGCGCGGCGGCATTGACCCGCTCCGCAAGATCGTCCAGAGCGGCTTGCCGTCGAGGGCTTGGGTCGAGCAGGCCCGTATCCAGAAAGGCCTCACGCTCTCCTACGAGGAGGTCCGCAACCTGATTGACGTGCCGTTTACCGATTAGACGGCGCGGCCCCGTTCGCGCCATTGTGCTATACTGCAATGGCGCAGCGGCGTTCAGCACCGCCCTCGAAAAGGCAGTTCATGAAATTCGAGCACAGGGACTACGCGCAGCGGTACAGGGGCGTCTCGAAGTACCAGAAGAGCCGCCTCCTCATCTACGGCGTCGCCTTGGCCGCCATCGTCGTCGCCATGTTCCAGCTCCGCCAGTGCTCGACCCCCCCGACGGCGCCGAAAGCCGGCCCGATCGAGTGGGTGCTGACCTTCGAGGAGGCCCAGGCCCGCGCCAAGCTCGACAACAAGCCCATCATGGCCTACTTCCACGAGCCGGGCAACGACGCCTGCCGGCGCATGGAGACCGAGACCTTCACCGGCGACGTCGTCCGCGCCGAGGCCCAGAAGTTCATCTGCGTCCGCCTCGACGGCACCGCGCACCCGCAGCTCGTCGAGCGCTATTACGTGATCGCGTATCCGGCCGTGGCGTTCATCATGCCCGGCGGCCTGTGGCTGCGCACCGAGCTGAACCCGCGGACCCCGGCTGACCTCGTGCGCGACATGCGCAAGGCGCTCGAGCCGCGAGAGGCCATCCCGGTCTCGATCGAGCCCTCCGACGACGAGGCCAATGACGAACCCGGCCCCGAGCAGCCCGAGGAAAGCCCCGCCCTCCCCCCGAGGCCCGCGGAGCCCTCCCGCGGCGACGCCGAGTAGCCGCCCGAGGGACCGCACATCCGCCTTGACACCCACCGCCCCCGCCCATAGACTCGCTTGCCTGGATCGCACCCAAGGGCGTGGACGAGAACGACGGCACAGGGGACGAATGAACCCGATCGACACCGCCAAACCCACCGGCGTGCAGCCGACCGAGACGCGCCCGCGCACCGCTGCGCGCACCCCGGACGAGGAAGCGGCCCCCGTCCTGTCCGTCGTCGTGCCCTTCTACAACGAGGAAGACAACGTCCTGCCCATGCTCGAGCGCCTCGGCGCCGAGCTCGAGAAGATCGGCCGGCCCTACGAGGTCATCGCCATTGACGACGGCAGCACCGACGCCACCTTCGCCAACCTCCGCGAGTGCTTCGCCTGCTACGAGCACCTGCGCGTCGCCAGCTTCCGCCGCAACTTCGGCCAGACGGCCGCGCTCTCGGCCGGCATCAACATGGCGCGCGGCAAGGTCATCGTCACCATTGACGGCGACCTCCAGAACGACCCGGCCGACATCGCCAGGCTCCTCGACAAAATCAACGAGGGCTACGACATCGTCAGCGGCTGGCGCACAAACCGCCAGGAACGCCTGCTCGACCGCCGGCTCCCCTCGCGCATCGCCAACTGGCTCATCTCCACGATCAGCAAGGTAAAGCTCCACGACTACGGCTGCACCCTCAAGGCCTACGTGCGTGACGTCGTGAAAAGCCTCAGCCTCTACGGCGACATGCACCGCTTCATCCCCGCCATCGCTAGCCAGATGGGCGCCCGCATCGCCGAGGTCCCCGTCAACGACCACGCGCGCCGCTCCGGCCGCAGCAAGTACGGCCTCACGCGCACGTACAAGGTCGTGCTCGACCTGCTGACGCTTAAGTTCATGCTCACGTTTTTCCACCGGCCCATGCTGCTCTTCGGCGCCGTCGGCGGGCTTGCCTTCATCGGCGGCGTCGGCCTCGCCATCTATGCCCTCATCGTGCGCCTTGTCCTGCTCCAGCCCATCGGCGGGCGGCCCTTGCTGACCCTCGTGCCGTTCTTCCTCATCATCATCGGCTTGATCTTCGTCAGCTTCGGACTCCAGTTCGAAATGATGATGCGCATGTACCACGAGTCCCAGAAGAAACCGACCTACGTGGTCCGCACCACCCTCGACCGCACGGCTGCCGACGAGACCGACGCCTGACACGCGCCGAAGGATGCCGATGTGCGCGTGGCCATTGACATACAAAGCCTCCTGCGCCAAAAAACCGGCGTCGGCCACGCCCTCTACGACCTGATCGAAGCCCTCGCCGCGCTCGACGCCCCCGACGAGTTCACCGCGTTCTACTTCAGCCGGCGCCGACTCGGCCTTCCGTTCACCAACGATCGGTTCCGCGAGCGGCGCATCGCTTTCCCGCCCGGCAGGCTCCTGAGCGCCCTCTGGAAGACCCTGCCCTTCCCCGCCGTGGACCGCTTCCTCGACCACGCCGACGTCTACCACTTCCCCGATTTCGTCGCCCGGCCCGTCCGCCGCGGCAAGGTCGTCGTCACGGTCCACGACCTCTCGTTCGCGCGCCTGCCCGAAACCGTCGAGCCGAAAAACCGCGCCTACCTCACGAAAAAAGTGCCCGCAAGCATCGAGCGCGCCGACGCCGTCATCGCCGTCTCGGACTTCACCCGCCGCGAGCTCGAAGACCTTTTCCCGGCCTCCCGCGGCAAGGTCCACGTCATCCACCACGGCGTCCGCCGCCTCTTCCGCCCCACGGCGGAGGGCGACGAGCGCGAGACCGCCGCCCGCGACCGCGTGCCGCAGCGATACATCCTCGCCGTCGGCACCGTCGAGCCGCGCAAGAACCTCGGCGTCCTGCTCGACGCCATGGCCCTCCTGCGGCGCGACACCGCGTTCGACGACATGGGCCTCGTCGTCGCCGGCGGCCGCGGCTGGCTTGCCGAAGACATCGAGCGGCGCCTCGCCGCCGAGCAGCGAGACGGCCGCCTCCTGCGCCTCGGCTACGTGCCCGACGACGTGCTCCGCCGCCTCTACTGCGGCGCCTCGGCCCTCGCCTTCCCGACGAAGTACGAGGGCTTCGGCCTGCCCGCGCTCGAGGCGATGGCCTGCGGCCTGCCCGTCGTCTGCTCGAACGTGGCCTCGCTCCCCGAGGTTGTCGGCGACGCCGCACTCCTCGTCGAGGACCCGTCGGCCGAGGCGTTCGCCAATGCGCTCCGACGCGTGCTCGCCGACGAGCCGCTCGCCGCCGACCTCCGCCGCCGCGGCCTCGAACGCGCCGCCGCCTTCACCTGGCAGAACGCGGCCCGGCAAACCCTCGCCGTGTACCGGCAAGTCACTGGGGGGCACGATGCGGATCGTCATTGATTGCCGCTGGATTCCCCCAAGAGCGTCC
>CAZJXV010000001.1:0-43437 GCA_964550015.1 uncultured Verrucomicrobiota bacterium | reverse complement strand
CGGACGCTCGTCGTCCGCAAGGCGCCCGTCGGCGACGGCGACCGCGTCGAGCGCTACGAGGGCAAGCTCGTCGTCACCAACAACCACAACCGCAAGGTCAAAGCCGCCATCCGCCTTGCGGCCGAGCCGGAAGGCACGGGCGTCGCCACGCGGTCGGCTCGCCAAGGCTATGACCTGCCCCCGAACCGCACGACGATCTGCCCCTTCGAGGTCGCCGTGCCACTCGACTGGAAAGGCCTCCGTGCACGCGTCCGCTGCCGCCTCGCCTACGGCAAGCAGTCGTACGACGCCGGCTTCGACCTCGAGCGCCCGATCCCCTGGCGCATGTGCGGCCTGTTCGACAACACCAAGAACGAAGGCCTCGCCACCGCCTACCCGCCTGAGAAGCAGGTGGCCATCAACGAGCCCGTCGTCATGCCCGACGGCACACAGCGCCGTTGGGTCACCGTTCCCGAGGCCCTCTACGACGAGCGGCACGGCGTCTTCTTCCACGAACACTTCGGCGACGAGGCCGAGTGGAAGGCCATCTACGTCACCACCGTCATCCAGAGCCCGGATGCACGCGACGTCCTGCTCAAGCTCGGCAGCGACGACTCGGTCGTCGTCTGGCTCAACGGCGCCGAGGTCCACCGCCACGACATCGCCCGGGGCGCCGCGCCCGACCAGGACACCGTCAAGGCCGCGCTCCGCCGTGGCGACAACCGCGTCCTTATGAAGGTCTGTAACGGCGGGGGCGGCTGGGGCTTCTTCTTCCGCGTCACCGACCCCGCCGGCAACCCGTACTACGACCTCGCGGCCGACGCCGACTCGACATGGAACCCGCAACCGCCGGCCGCAGGCGACGGGCAGTGACAGTGAGTAGAGACACCAACATGGATCATCCGCACATCCTTCTGATCTCGCTCGACACCGTTCGGCGCGACCACCTCGGCTGCTACGGTTACCGGCGCGAGCTGACGCCGAACCTCGACCGCCTCGCCGACGGCGGCGTGCGATTCCGCGACTCCGTGGCCAACTGCGGCTGGACGCTCCCCCAGCACATGACGCTCCTGACCGGCCTGTATCCCTTCACCCACGGCGTCATCCAACTCGACAACCCGCCGCTGAGCCCGCGCTGGACGCTGCTGAGCGAGCACCTCAAGCAGAGCGGCTACCGCACGTTCGCCGTCGTCAACCAGAACCACTACGGCGGCGGCGCGCAGTTCGGCTTCGACCGCGGCTTCGACGAGCACGTCGTCGGCGCCGACTTCAACCAGCACATGCCGTGGACCGAGCAGGCCGCCGTCGAGCGCTTCCGCGCACACCATGAATCCGGCCCCTGTTTCATGTATGTCCACGTCAACGATACCCACGAGCCGTTCCAGCCGCCGGAGCCGTGGTTGAGCATGTGGGGGCCGTCGTATCACAACAGGTACGAGGGCGAGCTCTCGTACGTGGACCACTACCTCGGACGCGTCTTCACGGCGATGAGCGAAATGGGCGTCCTCCAGGACACCCTCATCGTCGTCGCCGCTGACCACGGCACGGAGTTCTGGGAGCACGAATTCCTCGAGAAGAAGTGCAACCTGTATCGCGAAATCCTCGACGTGCCGCTTATCATCCGCTACCCGGCGCGGATCCCCGCCGGCCGCGTCGTGGACGGCCTCGTCGAGTCCGCGATGGTCGCGCCCACGATCCTCGACCTCGCCGGCCTGCCGCCACTGCCCGACGCCCAGGGCGCCAGCCTGGCGCCGCGCATTCTGGGCCGCTCGGACGAGGCGCCCGACTCCGTCTGCGCCCACACCGTCCACAGCGACCAGGAAAAGTTCGGCCCCGCGCAGTTCGACCACTTCGCCATTCGCACGCTTGACTTCAAGTTCATCCGGACCGAGGTGCACGCGGAACCCGACGAGCTCTTCAGCGACTGGAAGCAGCGCCTGCAAGCCATCTTGCTGCGCGCCGGCCACGACCCGGCCGAACTCGAGGCCGGCACCGTCATCCGCGAGCTGTACGACCTGCGGGTCGATCCCGACGAGCACTACGCACTCCTTCCGCCCAGGGGCCGGCCCGGCTGGCCGCAGTTGTCCGACACCCCGCCCGTCGAGCGGGCTAAAGAAATCGCTCACGACCTCGAAACGAAGCTGGACGCATGGATCGAAGAGACGCGCCGCGCCGGCCGCGACCGTTAGCGCAGACGCCGGCCAGGAGAATGCCGAACACGGAGAACCGGGGAACAAGATGATGAAACCAAAGACAATCCCAACCGGTGCTTCCCCTGCCGCCGTCGGCCGGCGGGTGGCGGACAACGTCGTCGCCCGCCAGGAGCACCACATGGAAATACACTACGACCGGGTCTGTGCCTACTACGGCGCCCTCCTGTTCGCCGACGCGACGCGCGACGCGAAGCTCCTCGCCCGCATCGAGGCGGCCTATGCGCCGTGCCTGTCCGGCACGATACAACCCAAGACCGGCCACGTGGACTACAACGTGTTCGGCATCGTGCCTTTCGAGCTCTTCCGCCAGACGGGCAATCCCGAGTACCTGCCCCTGGCCCGGTATCTGGCCGACGAGGAATTCGAGGACCCGCTCGAGGACGGCCTCACCCGGTACACCCGGTTCTGGTTAGACGATATGTACATGGTCGGGTCCCTGCAGGCGCAGGCCTTCAAGGCCCTGCACGAGCCGAAGTATGCCGACCGCGGCGTTAATCACCTCCTGGCCTACGTCGAAAACCTCCAACAGCCCAACGGCCTCCTGCGCCACACCCTGCTCGAGTCGCCCCACTTCTGGGCACGCGGTAACGGCTGGGCCGCGGCCGGTATGACCGAGGTTCTGCTCGCCCTACCGGACGACCACCCGAAACGCGAACAACTGCTCGCCGCCTACCGCACACTGATGCAGACCCTGGTCAGCCACCAACACACGAGCGGCATGTGGCACCAGCTTGTCGACAACCCAGAGGCCTGGCTCGAGTCATCGGGCACCGGCATGTTTGTCTTCGCCCTGGCGACCGGCGTGAGACACGGGTGGCTGCCCGCAGACCCGCACGGGGACGCCGCGCGCCGCGCGTGGCTTGCGCTGACGCAGTACGTGGACTCGGAAGGCCGCGTAGACCGTATCAGCGCCGGCATCGTTGACCCGTCGGCGGCCACGTACCTGAACCATCCGCGGTACGCGCTGGGCGATTTCCACGGCCAGGCCGCACTCCTCTGGGCCGCCGCGGCCATGATCCGCCTGGGCGACCCGGCACCGAAGCATCCCGGCGGCACGAAGGCGCACAACACGAGGAACGACACAGAATGAGGCGCGAACTGCTGGTGCTGATCCTGTTCGCGTCGAGCGCCTTGAGCGTGTCGTTTTCCGCCTACGCCGAACGCGCCCGCTTCGTCGCGGCCAAGGCCGTCTGGCCCAAGGACCGTGCAACGGAAAAGAACCTCTTCGTCGGCTTCCGCGCCGTCATCGAGCCGACCGGCGAGGCGCCCGTCGTCCTGCGGCTTACGGCCTCGAGCCTCTACCGCGCGAGCGTCAACGGCCGCTTCGTCGGCTACGGCCCTGCCCGGGCGCCACACGGCCATTTTCGCGTCGACGAGTGGGACATCACGCCCTACGTCGTGCCGGGACCCAACGTCGTCGCCATCGAGGTCGCCGGCTACAACGTCAACAGCTTCTACACCCTCGACGCACCCTCGTTCCTGCAGGCCGAGGCCGTCTCAGACGGCAAGGTCCTCGCGGCGACCGGCGGCGAGGACGCGCCGTTCGAGGCCCGCATCCTCGACGAGCGCATCCAGAAGGTCCAGCGCTACAGCTTCATGCGCGCCTTCTCCGAAGCCTACCGTCCCACGCCGGGCGACGACGCCTGGAAGACCAATCCCGCCTGGAAGACCGATCCCGCCGCCGCGTTCCCGGCAGTGACATGCGCCGAACCCACCGGCACGCGCCGTCTTCTGCCGCGTCGTGTCCCGTATCCCCGCTTCGCCGTGCGGTCCCCGCTGCGCCACGTCTCGCACGGCACGATCCGGACCGGGATCAAGGTCGGGAAGCTCTACAAGGACCGCGCCCTCACCGGCATCGGCCCGAAGCTCGGCGGCTACCGCGAAAAGGAGCTCGAAGTCACGCCCTTCCTCGAGCTCCAGACCATCGCCTCGACGCCCACCGCGCAGCTCAACCGCCGCATCGGCCCGCGCCACAAAGTCCGCCTCCGGCCCCGTTCCTACCGCATCCTCGACTTCGGCACGAACCTCACCGGCTTCGTGGGCGCCACCGTCACCTGCCGCACAAAGACGCGCCTCTTCGTGACCTTCGACGAGGTCCTGACCGACGGCGACGTCAATTTCAGGCGCCTCGGATGCGTCAACATCGTGAGCTACGAGCTCGCCCCCGGCCGCTACAAGCTCGAATCGTTCGAGGCCTACACACTGCGCTACCTCAAGCTCATCGTCCTCGAGGGCGATTGCACCGTCGAGAACGTGTCCCTGCGAGAGTACGCCAATCCCGACGTGCGGGAGGCCCACTTCGCCGCGAGCGACGCCCGGCTCAATCGCCTCTTCGAGGCCGGCCGCGAGACCTTCCGCCAGAACGCCGTGGACGTCTTCATGGACTGCCCCTCGCGCGAGCGCGGCGGCTACCTGTGCGACAGCTTCTTCACCGCGCGCGTGGCCTACGATCTCGCCGGCACCACGCCCGTCGAGCAGAATTTCTTCGAGGCCTATCTGCTGCCGGAGACATTCGCGTTCCTGCCCGACGGCATGCTGCCGATGTGCTACCCGGCCGACCACAACGACGGCCTCTTCATCCCCAACTGGGCGCTGTGGTTCATCGTCCAGCTCGAGGAGTACCTCGCGCGAAGCGGCGACCGCGAAACCGTGGACGCCCTGCGCCCGCGCGTGCTCAAGCTGCTCGATTATTTCAAGCCGTTCCGCAACGCCGACGGCCTGCTCGAGAAGCTCGACGGCTGGGTCTTCGTCGAGTGGTCCGAAGCCAACAAGTTCACCCAGGACGTCAACTACCCGGCCAACATGCTCTACGCCGCCGCGCTCGACGCCGCCGCCAGGCTGTACGACATGCCTACGCTCGCCCGAGACGCCGAGACAATCAGGAACGTGGTCCGCGAACAGTCCTTCGACGGCACCTTCTTCGTGGACAACGCCGAGCGCACGCGGGGCCGGCTCCGGCCCACGCGCAACCGCAGCGAGGTCTGCCAGTACTACGCCTTCTACTTCGATGTCGCCACCCCCGACACGCACCCCGAGCTGTGGCGCACGCTGTGCGAGCAATTCGGCCCGCAGCGAGCGCAGACGGGGGCCTTCCCCGACGTGCACGCGGCGAATTCGTTCATCGGCAACATGCTGCGCGTCGAGGTCCTGTCCCGCTACGGCAAGTGCCGCCGGATTCTCGACGAGTCGGTCGAGTACCTTATGTACATGGCCGAGCGCACGGGCACGCTCTGGGAAAACACGGGCGCCTACGCAAGCTGCAACCACGGCTTCGCCTCGCACATCGTCCACACCCTCTACCGCGACGTGCTCGGCCTCTATCGCGTCGACAGCGTCCGGAAAGAAATCACGCTGCGCTTCGCCGACGTGGGCCTCGACTGGTGCGAGGGCCGCGTCCCCACGCCCGACGGGCCGGTCTCGTTGCGCTGGACGACCGAGAAAAACTCGCTCACGTACCGGCTCGACATGCCGGCCGGCTACACGGTCAAGGTGGAAAACCTCGGCACGCGCACGCTCATGAGACAACCGTAGCCCGCACCGCCCAGGAGAGAGGCTCGAACATGAAACAGTCAGACGCGCAGCGAATGAAGTGGTGGCTCGACGCCCGCTTCGGCATGTTCATCCACTGGGGCCTCTACTCGGTCGGCGGCCTCGACTGCTGGAAGATGTACGACATGGGCATCCCGCTTCCCGAGTACATCGAGCGATTCGAACGCCGCTTCAAGCCCACGAAGTTCGACGCAACCGCCTTCGCCCGCGTCGCCAGGAACGCCGGCTGCAAGTACGTCGTGATGGGCACGCGCCACCACGAAGGCTACTGCCTGTGGAACACGAACACGACGCGGTACTCGTCGGTCCGCATGACGCCGAAGCGCGATTTTATTGCCGAATACGTCAAGGCCGTCCGCGCCGCCGGCCTCAAGGTCGGCTTGTATTACTCAATGCTCGATTGGCGCTATAAGGCCTATGCCGACGGCCCGCGCAAGGACCCCGAGGGGTGGCGGAAACTCGTCGCGCTCGTCCACGAGCAAGTGCGTGAGCTCATGACCCGCTACGGCAAAATCGACATCCTGTGGTACGACGGCGCATGGCCCTCGCCCTGGTGGGGCTACGCGCCGAGCCTCGACGAGGTCACCGAGGCGTGGCAGAGCAAAAAGCTCAACGCCATGGTCCATAAACTGCAGCCCCACATCCTGATCAACGACCGCTCGACCTGCCCCTCCGCCGGCGGCGATTTCGGAACCCCCGAACAAACCATGGTGCCCCAGCAGCGGCCCTGGGAGCTGTGCGATAACATGGGCTATCTGTGGGGCCACGCGCCGCAGGACCGCCACCACAAGACGCCGCGCGAGCTGGTCACCCAGCTCATCACCTGCGTCGCCAACGGCGGCAACATGCTCCTCAACATCGGCCCCAAGCCCGACGGCAGCGTCCAGACGTGGCAGGCCCGCGTCATGGAGACAATCGGCGACTGGATGAAGGTCCACGGCGAGGCCATCTACGGCTGCGGCCGGCGATCGGACCTGAACCTCGCGCTCGCCCCGTGGATCGCCACAGGCAAGGGCAATGCGGCCTACATCCACTTACTCAACTATCCCGGCGAGACCTTCGCCATCGCCAACATCCACGACCACCACTTCACCTCGGCCCGCCTTCTGGATACCGGCCTGCGCCTCAAGATCACCCACGAGCCCACGCGCGACATCATCACGGGACTGCCGAAGAAAGCGCCCGATCCGATCGCCCCCGTCGTCAAGATCACCCTGCGTCCCAAGACGCCCGCAGAAAAGCGCCGCCGGGCATGGATCGCCCTCGATGATCCGGAACACGACATCGCGTACGATTCAGCAATGGAGTAGGGGGCCAGCCGAATGGCGTCACACGTGCGGCACGACAAGCCGGCGTCGGAATACATCGAAGGCTATCCGGTCGGCAACGGCGTTCTCGCCGCCATGCTGCTCGGCACGGTCCCCGTCGAGCGCATCGCTCTCAATCACGAATGGCTCTGGCGCGCCGAGGGCCGCTACCGCGATTTCGAGCCCCGCCACCAGCACCTCGACGACATCCGTACTCTGTTTTTCGAGGGCAAGACGTTCGAAGCGGCCACGCTTGCCAACGAGAAGCTCGGCGGCCTGGGCGGCACGAGCGGCACGCCCAACCGCGTGGACGCCTACCAGCCCGCGGGCGACCTGTTCCTCGACACCGGCGGCGAACAGGTCTCGGAATACAAACGCGAGCTCGATCTCTCGACGGGCATCGCCGCGGTTCACTACACGGTCAACGATGTGGCGTTCGGCCGCGAATGTTTCGCCCATGCCGCACGCAAAGTGATCTGCGTGCGCCTGATGGCCTCCGAGCCGCGCCGGCTCGACGTGGCCGCGCGTCTCTCGCGCATCGAAGATCCCGATTGCACCCTCGCCTTCGACGCGCAAAAAAACAGCATCCGTATGGTGGGCCGATTCGTGGAGGGCCCCGCCTTCTGCGTCCTCGCCCACGTCCGCCCCACAGGCGGATCAGCCACACCTGATCCGCAAAACGGGTGCTGCCGCATCAGCGGCGCCGACCAGCTCCTCATCCTTCTCACCATCGCCGTGGCCCACGACGGAGAGGACGTGGAGACCATCGCCGCCCAGCAGCTCGCCGGCGTGCCGCCCGAGTGGGACGCCCTCGTCGCTGAGCACACTCAGCGCTTTGCCGCCATGTACAACCGGGTCACCTTCGACCTTGACCTCGGCGCCGGTGATGACTCGAAGCCGGCCGACGAGCGTCTGGCGGCCCTCAAGGGGTCCGACACGTCCGACAACGACCTCGTCGCCCTGCTGTTCAACTTCGGCCGCTACCTGCTCATCTCGAGCACCCTCATGGCCGAGCTGCCGCCCAACCTGCAGGGCAAATGGAACGAGGCGCTCAATCCGCCGTGGCAGTCCGACCTGCACCAGGACATGAACCTCCAGATGAACTACTGGCCGGCCGAGGTCTGTAATCTGGCCGAATCCACCGGGCCGCTGTTCCGCCACATCGAGCGCTTCACGCCCCACGGCCGCGAGATGGCCCGCGCCCTCTACAACTGCCGCGGCGTCTGGTTCCCTATTCAGACCGACCCCTGGGGCCGCGCCACGCCCGAGTCGCGCGGCTGGGACGTCTGGATCGGCGCCGCCGCCTGGCTCGCCCAGCACATGTGGTGGCGATACGAGTGGGGCGGCGACGACGAGTTCCTGCGCGAGCGCGCGTACCCGTTCTTCAAGGAGGTCGCCGCCTTCTACGAGGATTACCTCGTGCGCGACCCGCAGGGCCGCCTCGTGCCGGTGCCCTCGCAGTCGCCGGAGAACACCTTCGTCGGCGGGACATGGCCCGTCTCGCTGTGCGTCGGGGCCACCATGGACTTCCAGCTTATCCACGACCTGCTCACCCACGCCGTCGCGGCAAGCGAGATCCTCGACGTGGACGCCGAGCTGCGGGAGACGTGGAGGACCATCCTCCACGAAATCCCCCCACTGCAGATCGGCCGCCACGGCCAGCTCCAGGAGTGGCTCGACGACTACGAGGACGCCGAGCCCGGCCACCGCCACTTCTCGCACCTGTTCGCCCTCTACCCCGGCGACCAGTTGACCCTCGACGGGGACCCGGACCTCGTGCAGGCCGCGCGCGTCTCGGTGCTGCGGCGCCTCGCCGCCGGCGGCGGACACACCGGCTGGAGCTGCGCGTGGACGGCGTGCTTGCTTGCACGGCTGGGCGATGCGACCCTGGCCCTGGCCTATCTCAAGCGCTTGCTTGCGGACTGGACCACGTCAAGCCTGCTCGACCTGCATCCGCCGCGCATCTTCCAGGTGGACGGCAGCTTCGGCGCCACCGCCGCCGTGGCCGAGATGCTCCTGCAATCCCACGCGGGCACTCTCCACCTGCTGCCCGCGCTCCCCTCGACGTGGCCCGAGGGCCGCGTCACCGGCCTCGTCGCCCGAGGCGGCTTCGAGGTGAGCATCACCTGGAAAGACGGGACGCTGACCGAGGCCGCCCTGCTCGCCAGGCGCGGCGGCCCCTGCACGGTCCGGTATGCGGAAAACCTCGTCGAGCTTGAGACCCGGCCTGGCACACGCTACCACCTGAACCACGCGCTCCGGTCCGTTGGCGATGAGCGATGGGAGGGCCCCTGATGTCGAACCGCCCGAACATTCTCCTGATCATGTGCGACCAGTTGAACCCGGCCACCCTGAGCTGTTATGGCGGACCGGTGCCGACGCGGAACATTGACCGCCTCGCCGCCGAAGGCGTGCGCTTCACGGACGCAATCTGCCCCTGCCCCATGTGCTCGCCCAGCCGCGCTTCGCTCATCACCGGTCTATATCCACACGCCCACGGGATCACCTGCAATACCCACAGGCGGGACTATCCGGCCATCCCCGCCCCGAAAACGGAAGAGGCCATCAAGGCCGACGAGCCGACGACGGAGAGGATTCTCAACGCCGCCGGATACGACACGCACCAGTACGGCAAATGGCACCTGCGCGACGACGACCTGCCGTACTACCCCGACATGTACGGCGAGCACCACGAGTACGCCGACGAGATGGCGGACACCTTCGCGCGGGTCCGCAGCGGCCCTCGCGAGAGCTACATGGAGTGGTACGGCTGGGCGCTGCCGGTGCGCCAGTCGCGCGCACTGACCGAGGCGGTGCGCGCCCTGGGCGGCCGGTGGGACCACGCGGAGTACTTCGACTTCGTTGCCAAGATGGGGCGGCTCGAATTGCCCGTCGAGAAGACCTTCGACGCCCGCGTCGCCGACTGCGCCGTCCAGTACCTCCGGGACTGCGCACGACCACCCTTCATGCTGACGTGCTCCTTCAATTGGCCCCACGACCCGAACGTCGTCCCATCGCCCTATTACGAGATGTTCGACCCCGACGCCATCGAGCTCCCTGCGAACTTCAACGCTCGGGAGGCACGCTACGAGAACCAGTGGTCCCGGCGGATTGTGGCGGACCTCGGGGAGGTGGGCGCCCGCGAACTCATGCGCGTCTACTACGCCTGCGTCAAGCTGATAGACGATCAGGTGGGCCGCGTGCTGGGCGCGCTCGAGGCGAGCGGCCAGGCGAATGACACGATTGTCGTGTTCACCGCCGACCACAGCGACATGTGCGGCGGCCACGGCATGGTCTGGAAATCAACCGACGCATTCTACGAGGAGGTCGTCGGGGTGCCGTTCATCCTGCGCTACCCGCCACAGGTCCGTCCCGGCGTCACCGGCCTGCCTCTCGATCTCACCGACGTGATGCCGACGCTGCTCGATCTGTGCGGCCTCGCGGCGCCCGCCCACGTCCAGGGGCACAGCCTTGTGCCCTTTGTGTCGGGTACCCGTTCCTTGGAGGAGGCGCCGCGCTTCCGCTTCTGCGAACGCGTGGCCGCCAACCCCGAACACATCCGTCATGTCAGTGAGGACGTATCGGGCCATTTCATGGTCCGGGGCGAGGGCTGGAAGTACGTCCGGCACCACGAGGGCGAGGAACAGCTCTTCGACCTTGACAACGACCCGGGAGAGACCTGCAATCTCGCCGCAGAACCGCAGTACGAAAACCGAAAGAAACAGCTCCGCCGACGGCTGGAGACCTGGCTCGTCGAAACAGGCCTTCCGCGCCGGTGGGGCGATACCTAGGGCAATCGGAACAGACAGAGAGGCATGAGCATGAAAATCGTCGTCAAGATTGACTTCGGCTTCGGCAAGCGCGACGTGCGCTGGGACGGCAAGGCGTTCGTCGAGAAAGGCACCATCACCCGCGCCGCCGGCCGCGGCTTCGACCGCCGGCCCGGCGACCGCTTTGACGCCAAGGCGTGCACGTGGCGAGTGACCACCCTTGGCCGCGGGCCCGACTACGAGGCGGAATACCGGAAACTCGTCGAGCAAGCGGGCGAGCACGGCCACTATTACGACGACGCCATCAGCCTGCGCGAGGCCCACGGCCCCGCCTCGATCACGCTGTGGCTCGACGCCGACGAGGCGGGCACCCTCGTCCTCGAGACCGCGCCCGTCACCGTCCGCTGGCCCGTGCGCGAGCTGCTCGCCGAGCGCGAGGTCCTGCTCGAGGCCGACGACGCCGGCTCGAAGGTCCACCTCTGGGTCCTCAAGCCCGACGTCACCCGCACAACGCGCACGGAGAACGTCGTCGTCGCCATCCTCGACGGCCTGCGCTACGAGGACGCCTTCGGCGACGGCGCCGCCGCAGACCTCATGCCCAACCTGAGCGACAAGCTGCGCCCGCTCGGCACGTTCCTGCCCAACTTCTTCTGCGACGGCGACACCGCCACCGGCCAGGCGCACGCCACCATGATGACCGGCACGCCGCAGGACCACGTCGGCAACAGCGGCGAGGTCCGCCCCAACAAGCCCACCGTCTTCGAGTACCACAAGATGATCGAGACGCCGTCGAACCCGATCAACCACGACCCGACCCGCTGCGTGCTCGTCGCCGGCAAGGGCCGCGTCTCGAAGATGAACTACTCGACCTTCGAGGGGCCGCTGCTCGACGAGTACGGCGGCTACTGCCGCGGCCGCTACTACGGCCCGCGCTTCGGCGCCAGCGTCTACGCCCCCGCCGACTCCGAGCGCTACCCGAGCGACGAGGACGCCCAACGCGCCCGCGACGTCGTGGCCACTTCGACCTGGTCCGAGCCCGCCGCCTGGGCGGTGACCAGGCACGTCATCGCCGACGTGCGCCCCTCGCTCCTCGTCATCAACTTCGGCGAGATGGACGAGATCGCCCACGCCGGCGTCCGCTGGATGTACGACGATGCCTTGCGGCGCCTCGACTGGATCGCCTGCGCGCTCTGGGACGCCCTCGAATCAAGCGACACCTACGCCGGCCGCACCACGCTCCTCATCACCACCGACCACGGCCGACACGACCTCGAGCACGGCGGCTTCCAGCACCACGGCTGCGCCTGCCCCGGCTGCCGCCGCTGCTTCCTCATCGCCATCGGCCCCGATACCCCCGCCGGCCGCACCGTCGAGACGCGCCACAACCTCCTCGACCTCGCCCCCACCGTCGGCACGCTGCTGGGCTTCGCCACCCCCGAAGCCCAGGGCCGCCCCCTGCCGATCTTTGGCGAGAAGAGGTAGGACAGATCCAAGGGACTGGCATGACAACGACGAGCACTGCAGCGGGAAGCCGATGATGATCCCACCCGGGCCCGTGTCGGACCATGTGCAGGCGGTCCTTTCGAACTTCCCTGTCTATCGCGACTACTGTGCGGGCCGGATCCCGCGAACTGAATACACGCGATGGATCGAGACTGATGCCGCCACGGTCAAGGCCGCGCTTGGCGATTCGGCCGGCCTGCTGCGTCTCGCGTCGCGCTACCCGCCGGATTTCGACGCGCACGCCGACGAGGTCTTCGAGGCGCTGGTGCACGGGGGCTTCTTGCCGGGAGCGGACAATGCGGCCGGCTTCAAGGAGTACCGCAACACGATCCGCGCCGCGTACGACCACGGCACGCGCCACACCTACATCCAGCCCGACGAGGCGCGGCTCCTCTACCTGATCTCCACGGCGATCAGGCCGAAGCGCATGCTGGCCGTCGGCTCGTATTACGGCTACTGGGCCGTCTGGGCGATGCCCGGCGTCGCGGCGGCGGGCGGCGAGGCGGTGCTGATTGATCCCAACCGCGAAGTATGCGCCCTCGCCGAGAGGAACTTCCGGGCGCTCGGCTTCGCTGACCGGACCCTGGTGCGCGCAAAGAAGGCCGAGGACGTCTTCCCACAGATCGCGCCGGGGATTGACCTGGCGCTGCTCGACGCCGACGGGGGCCGCGACAATCCCGACCCGGCGTACCACGGCAAGGGCATTTACGGCTTCCTCGTCGAGGGCATGTTCGACAGAATGCGCGACGGCGCCCTGCTCGTCGTCCACAACGACTACGCGCAAGGACCGCGCGCAGCGTCTCTGGAGCGCTTTCACGCGTTCTGCCGCGACAACTTCCGCGCCCACCACGTCGCCGAAACGCCTGAAGGCTTCGGCGTCTACCTGAAATAGTGTTGTAGGCTGGGTGTCCCCGCGCCCGCCGAGGCCCCGGAGGGGCCACGGAACCTAGCCCAGGGCGTCAGCCCCGGCTTGGCGCCAGAACGGAAAGGAAAAAGATAAGCCCCGTGGGCGCGACAGAAAGCGCGCTCGTCAACACGCTCGACCGCGCCAAGGAGAGAAGGGATGAACATCACCATGATTTCCGGCAGCCGCAATCCGGACGGCAAAACCGCCACGATGGCCGACGCGCTGTTGCAGGGCGCCTCCAGCGCCGGCGCCGACTGCGACCGCCATTTCCTGCCCGAACTCGCCATCGAACGCTGCCGCCAATGCGACGAGCGCGGCTGGGGCGACTGCATCCAGAAAGGCGCGTGCGTCATCGAGGACGACTTCGCCGCCCTCGTCGAGAATATCCGCGCCGCCGACGCCGTCGTCTTCGCCAACCCCGTCTACTTCAGCGACCTGAGCGAGAGCCTCAAGGCGTTCCTCGACCGGCTGCGGCGCATCACGCGCCACGAATCGGCGAAACCGGGCATCGAAGGCAAGCCGGCCGTCGGCGTGTGCGTCGCCGGCGGTGGTGGCGGCGGCGCCCCCGCGTGCGTCGAGCGCATGCAGCGCGTCCTCGGTCTGTGCGGCTTCGACGTGCTGGACCTCGTGCCCGTCCGCCGCCAGAACATGAACCTCAAGGCCGAGGTGCTGGAGCTCACCGGCCGATGGCTGGCAAGCCGGAAGCCGGATTAGCCCCGGGCTGGAAGGCTAGTCTGCCGCAGGCAGCTCGATCCAGAACAGCCCTTCGTCCTCAAGCGAAGCGTAGAGCCGGTTATCCGCGGGGCTGAAGGCGAGCGCCTTGACTTCCTTGTTCGCCGCCAGACCGGCGCCGAGATCGCGCCACTGCGTGCCGTCGTCGAGCGAGAGCCACACGGTGCCGTCGTCGAAACCGATCGCCAGCATCGCGGGTGCGGCAGGGCTGCACGCGAAGGCGGTTGCGTGCGCGTACCGCTGCGGCAGCGGGCGCGCCTCCCACGTTGAGCCGGAGTCGTCGGTCGCCCACAGCACGCTGCAGTAGGTTTTGCGCTCACTCTCTGTCACGAGCAGAATCGAGCTCGGCTTGTCAGGCCGGCCCGTCATGACCGCGGGCCGCCGCCCCCGGAACGGCCCCTCGAGGACTCGCCACGTCTTGCCGAGATCACGCGACTGGAAGACGCGCCAGTTGTCCCGCTCGCACACGGTGATCACGTCGCCCCGCCCGACGATCTGGTGCCGGTGGAACCGGCGCGGCAGGGGGCGGAACTTCGACACGCGCTTCCAGTTCGTTCCGCCGTCGTTCGATTCGAGCACGCCGCCTTGCGCATACACCATGATGTGGTCCCGGTCTTCGCGGTCGAAGGTGAACCGCCAGTCGAAGCCGACGTCGAAGGTCTTGTAGTTCCCCAGGATTTCCCCCCAGGTCCGGCCGTAGTCCGTCGAGCGGGTGACGGCGAAGTTGGCAGCCGAGAAGAACATGAGGCCCGGAACGTCGGGGTGGGCGGCGAAGTCGGTCAGGTTCCCGAGGTAGCCGGCTGGGATCACCGAGGGCTGCCAGGTCTCGCCGCCGTTGCGTGTCGTCATGACGCGGGAGCCGAAAATCACGACCCAACCCGGCCGGTCCGGGGCGACGACAAACGCGCCCATCGACATTCTGCCGAGGCCCGCGTTAGCGGCATGCCACTGCTTGCCCCCATCGTCGGAGCGGTACAGGCCCTGGCCGCGAACGCTCATGTAAATCCGCTTCGGGTTCTGCGCGTCGCGCTGTGCACTGAGCAGCTCGCCCACCCAGCCTTCCGCCGGGCGCACGGCGGGCAGGGGGAAGGACGTCTCGACCACCGCGCGCACCTGGTCGGTCCACAGGCCGGGCTCCTCGGGGTCGGCGTAGAGGTCCCAGTTCTCGCCGCCGTCCGTGCTGAAGTAGACGCGGCCGGATGTGGCCTGCGCGAGCAGGAGGTGCTCATCCTGTGCGTCCCCTGTGATGAAGAGGACGCCCTGCTCCCTCGCAGGCGGGGCCGGCTTGCGCCACGTTGCGCCGTCGTCGGTCGAGAACATGACCACCTGCTTCGAGCGATAGCGGTCGCTGAGAACAACGAGATGTGCATTACGCCGATCCACCGAGACCTGGGTGGCCGATGTGTTCTCCAACTCGCTGATGACCTCGGTCCCCGCCGCGCTGCAGCGCACGAGGCGTCGGCCGCCCCGGAGCGCGTACACCACGTCCGGCTCGGTCGGATGCACGGCAATCTGGAGGGCCGACCACTCCTTGTCCTTCGGACAGAACAGCACCCAGCTCGCGCCGCCATCCTCGCTGCGCCAGAGCTTGTTGCCCGCCGCGGCGTACACGATCTTCGGGTTCCTCGGGTCCACGGCGATGTCGCTGACCTCACCGTTCAGCCTCTTCCGCGGCTGCATGCCAACTCGCCGCCAGCTCTCGGCGCCGTCCTCGGTCACGTACAGCCCCCGGGCGTAGGCGTAGGCGATCCGCCCGTCGCTCGGCGCGACGGCGAAGGCGCGCACGCCGGCGCCGTAAGGCCCGTTCGTCTGCGTCCACGTCGCGCCCTCGGGGGCCGGCATAAGCTCGGATGGCTGGTGCACCTCGGCCCGCTGGAAATCTTCCGCCCCGATCTCCAAGCTGTCGTAGACGATGAGGTCACCGGCCGGTGACCACTCGATGTGGTCCCGGGTGAATATTTCCTCGTCCAGTTCGCGCTCCGAGCCGGAGCCCGGATCGAAGAAAGCGAGGCGCGTGGCGACGATCGGCCCCACCATGCCGCCCAGGTGCACCGCGCGCTCGAAGACCAGCTCGTCGCCGTCGGGCGACCACGCGGGCCTGTGGTCCGTCGCCGCCTCACCCTCCGGCTCCCTGGTCGAAGCAACCACCTTGCCTTCCTTCAGGTCGAACACGACGATCCGTCGGCCGCCCCAGGCGACCTTCGTCCCATCCGGCGAGACCCGGAGCCGCTCGATCACCCCCTGCGGCTCGAACGTGCTCGCGACCTCGCCGTCGTGCAGAACGAGCAGCTTGCCGCCCGCGAGCGCCACGACGCGGTCGGCCTTGCGTGCAACATCGAACTCGGCCACCCCCGTCTCGATGAGCGTCTCGTGCGTCTCGCCGTTGGGCGTCACCCGCTTGAGCGCCATCCCGTCGCCGTCCTCGGCGGGAAGACTGTAGTAAATGAAATTCCCGTCGGACGACCACGCCATCTGCGAGCGCTCCCGGTCCAGCCGCCTCGCGAGTGGCCTGAGGATCTTGCCCGACATGTCGGCCACGGCGATTCGCGCCCCCCGGCCGTACGTCGAGAGCAGCAGCAACCGTTTGTTGTCAGGCGAAGGAGCCACCGCAAGATGGGTGTCTCCCTTCCACTGGTAGTGCGTTCGATAAAGACGGCCTTTCTTGACCTCCCGGACTGCCACCTGTCCATGCCGGTCCTCGGCATTCCAGGTGCTGATGCAATACAGCCGTGTGCCATCGGCGTTGAAACAGGGCCTGACCTTCTGCGTCATGCCCCCTGTCTCACGATTCGATTCCCGCGACCAGTAGCCAAGCTCCGGCGCGGGCGGCGAGAACCCGCTCATTCCCGCCGCGCAGGCGGGCACCACCAGCACCACGACAAATGAAAGGAAGCTCAGCAGACGACGCATGATCGGACCTCCCTGGCTCGCCATGAGCGGCTGTGGGTCGCGCCTTGCCCGCGCATCCGCCCTTCGTGATCCGGCCTCGCGCCTTCCCATGATGCCACTGCAGGAGGCATCGGGCCAAGCTATTCCGCCGGCCCCTGGGCGCGCGTCCCCAGCGCCGGCCCGCTCGAGCCGACAGCCGGCTTGTCGCTGCGACACGGCGTCTCAGGTGAATGCCCCGGCGCCACCATCCGTTCCAGCCGCGCCAAACAAGAAGGCCATGGACACACCGCCCATGGCCTGTTCTCGCTTGCCTGCGTATGTCGTGCTAGCGTCTTCGCCTGGCGAGAATCGTCAGGAGCCCGAGGCCCGCGGCCAGCCCCATTGACGCGGGCTCAGGCGCGGCCCCGCCCCAAAAGCCCTCTGCATACTGTACGGCTTACTTCTTCTTCGCCTTGACGTTGCCTTTGCCGCGACCGGGTTTCGCGTCCGTATCAGAAGCCGCAGCGGCAGACGTCACGGTCCAGTTCGAGATCACCTCGGTCAAGTCCAGGCCGTCCACAAGGTCGTTCCCATCCAGGTCTGCGTCCGGGTCCCACAATGGGTCACCCGGCCTGGTCTCCCACGCGGTCATCACCGCCGTCAGGTCCAGGCCGTCCACCACGCCGTTGCCGTCCACGTCGCCGGGCAGGTCAAAACACAGCGTGTCTATCACGACCTGGTCCACGAAGGTCGCCGTCTGCGGACCGCCGTATTGCCAGAACTCGATCAGAACTAGCTCGTCCCACGGATTCGGGTCGAGCTCAAACTCGTAGACCCTCGTCCGCCAGCCATCCCCCCAGTCAAGCTCATCAACCCAGACCTCAAACGCGGGCATACTCGTGTGGTCGCTGTCACCGGGCCAAAACCACTCGGCCTCGATCCAATACGGGATGCATCCGATCACGTGCTGATACGTGACCTGCACCCGGATGCGCTTGAGCGGCTTGTCCTCGTCAAAGTTGTCGAGCAAGAAGCCGAGCATTGGGGTGTCCTCGCCACCCTGGTCCTGGTCGAACGTCAGCACGTTCGTCCGCCCCTCGTAACCGGCAAGCACCGTGCCCACGCCAAATTCAATGTAAGCGAGAGGCACGCCCAGGTTGGCCTCGACGGGCCAGTACTCATAGCTGTCTGGCAGATACGTTCCCGGCAACGATTCCTGCCACGTATCGAACGTTGTCACAAAGGAACCGGCATCGCCACGCCACGGAGCCGGGAACACGTCATCGGCCCACGCTGAGCCACCCAACAACGCGAGCGGTGCAAGAAAAGCAGAGGCGGTGATTGAAAGTAACACCCTAGACATCATTCGTCCTCCCCAGCCACGTTCATGGAAATTGTAGATGTTTCCCCTCGTTCACCCAGCCAAAAAGACGGAACTCCCCGAAAAACATAACCAACGCTGATCGTAGCACATGTGGAAAGCCATTGTCAAGTTTTTTCTGAGACTACCAGCATAATTCGTGCAGTGCCCGGCCCAGAGCCACCCGACGCCAGACCGGGCGGCCTGCTATCGGCAAGAGCCCCTTGCCTTGCTCCCGACAGCCCCTATAATGCCTCCACACACTAATCGGCGAGGCCAATCCATGAGCATCCTGGTCGTCGGCTCCATCGCCCTCGACACCATCGAGACCCCGTTCGGCAAGCGCGAGGACATCCTCGGCGGCTCCTGCACCTACTTCAGCTACGCGGCGAGCTTCTTCCGGCCCGTCTCCATCGTCGGCGTCGTCGGCAACGACTTCCCGCCCGAGCACGTCGAGCTGCTCAAGGCCCGTGGCATAGACACCCAGGGCCTCCAGGTGCTCGACGGCGAGACCTTCCGCTGGAGCGGCGCCTACCACTACGACATGAACGAGGCCAAGACCTTGTCCACGTGCCTCAACGTGTTCGAGACCTTCCAGCCCGTGCTGCCCGAGGCCTACCGCGACGCCGAGGACGTGTTCCTGGCCAACATAGACCCCGACCTCCAGCTCGGCGTCCTCGCGCAGGTGCGCGCGCCGAGGCTCGTCGCCTGCGACACCATGAACCTCTGGCTCAACACCAAGCGCGACGCCGTCGCCACGCTCTTCAGCAAGGTGCACGTCGTGATCGTCAACGAGGCCGAGGCCCGCCTCTTCAGCGGCACCCCGAGCCTGATCGCCTCGGCCAAGCAGATCCTCGAGAGCGGCGCGACCTACGTCGTCATCAAGAAGGGCGAGCACGGGGCGCTGCTCTTCGGCCGCGACTTTTTCTTCGCCTGCCCCGGTTTCCCGCTCGAGACCGTCCTCGACCCCACCGGCGCCGGCGACACCTTCGCCGGCGGCTTCATGGGCTACCTGGCCAAGTCGGGCGACCTGAGCCAGATGCACCTGCGCCGCGCTGTCGTGTACGGGTGCGTCATGGCCTCCTTCAACGTCGAGGACTTCGGCCTCGACCGGCTCAAGGGCCTCACCGAAGACGACATCGCCAACCGCTACCTCGAATACGTCACGCTCACCCGCTTCGAGAGCGTCTGAGCCACCAACAACGGAGCCTGACCCGTGCAGCAGCACCAGACGCGCTACCCCCTCCGCCTCGTCTTCTGGGAGACGACCGCCCGGTGCAACCTCAACTGCATCCACTGCCGCGCTTCGGCCACGCCCGAGGCACTGCCCGGCGAGCTCACCACCGAGGAAGCCCTCGCCTTCGTCCGCTCGCTTGCCTCCTTTGCCGGCTCAAACCCGATCCTCATCCTCAGCGGCGGCGAGCCCCTGTACCGCGCCGACATCTTCGAGATCGCCGCCGAGGCCACCCGCCTCGGCCTGCGCGTGGCGCTGGCCACCAACGGCACGCTCGTTGATGACGCCGTCGCCGAAAAGGCCAGGGCCGCGGGCATCGTGCGCGCCGCCGTCAGCCTCGACGGCCCGGACGCCGCCATACACGACTCCTTCCGCGGCCGCGACGGTTCGTTCGAGCTCGCCGTCGCCGGCCTCAAACGCCTCCAGGCCACCGGCCTCGAGACCCAGATCAACACCACGGTGACCCGCCACAACGTGGACGCCCTGCCCCGGCTGCTCGAGCTTGCGATCGAGCTCGGCGTCAAGGCCCTCCACGTCTTCCTGCTCGTGCCCGTCGGCTGCGGCGTCGAGATCAGCGACGAGCAGATGATCCCGCCCGAACGTTACGAGGCCGTCCTCGAGTGGCTCTTCGACGAGTCGCAGCGCGTGCCCATCGAGCTCAAAGCCACCTGCGCCCCCCACTACTTTCGCATCATGCGGCAGCGAGCGAAGGCCCTCGGCGTCGAGCTCCCACGCGGCCACGGCATGTCGGCCGTCACCAAGGGCTGCCTCGCCGGCCAGCACGTCTGCTTCATCTCGTACTCGGGCGAGGTCTATCCTTGCGGCTACCTGCCCGTCTCGTCCGGCAACATCCGCACCACGCCGCTCGAGCAGATCTGGGACACCTCCGCCGTCTTCGCCAGACTGCGCGACCCCGACCTACTCCAGGGCAAGTGCGGCGTCTGCGGCTTCCGCATCGTCTGCGGCGGCTGCCGCGCCCGCGCCTACGCCCTCGAGGGCAACTACCTCGCCGAGGAGCCCTTCTGCATCTACGAACCCCCTCCAAAATGAACTGGACAGGTCGCCGATAGCGCCAGCAAGCGGCGTAACGTGTAGCGCCGGCATCGCCTGACCTCAGCCATGCTGAAGGTTGCCGGCCGTCCGGCGGGCATCTTGCCGGCTGTCTGGGGGGCATCTTGCCCGCCCTCCGCCCAACCTCTCGCCCGCCAAAGCACACCCTCCGGCAGGGCCGCCGGAACCTCGTTGAAGCCCCGCCCGATTTCGACTATCATGGGCCATGACGCGAGACGCCCACGGGCGTCTTCGCAAGGCGTCCACCGGCGTCTTTGCAGGGTCACGACAGGAGGTAACCGGATGCGGGACGACAGCGAACTGATCTCCACGCTTCAGATGCTCTTCGACTCACACATGCACGAGCTGCGCTATAACGAGCCCGAATACGAACGCGAGCTGCTCGCGCTGATGCGCGAGATCAAGGCCACGCTCGCCGACGCCGGCCCCCAAAAGCTCCAGGCGCTCGTTGACAAGCACTGCGTGCGGCTCGAGGCGAAGGGCAACACCGAGTTCTCGAAACGGCTGGAGGAATTCAAGAAAGCCATCGCCCCGTTCGTCAGTTGAAGCGGCGCCGGACCTCACACCAACGGCGCCCCGATGACGAGCGCTGCGGCCTTGAACGGTTCGCACGGCGCCGCCACATACAAGGAGAACAACGATGCCCGGGAAGATTGTGCTGAGTGCCCTGCTGCTCTGGTGCGTGGCCGGCCCCGCCGCTGAGCCGGGCACCACCGAGCCCGCGCCGCCGGAGCCCACCATTATGCAGACCACCCAGGACGCCAACCTCTACTACGCCCCCAACAAGCAGATTGGCGTCCTCAAGACCGGGGCCCGGGTCCATGTCCTCAAGCAGCAAGGCGACTGGGCCTACGTCAAGTACGTCGACAAAAAGATCCTCGTCCAGGGCTGGGTCGAAAAGAAGCTCCTCGAGCCCGCCGCCAAAACCGACCCCCTCCGCGGCCTCAAGAAGCAGAAGAACTCGCAAAACTAGCGCACGCCGATACCCGCCGTTTCTTACTCCGTCAAGACCCCATGCCGGACCTCGTCGTCGCGGCGGGGCCTTTCCTGGGCCGCAACCCGTTCGAGGCCTCGACGAAGCAAAGCAAACCCCGGCATCAGCAAACCAACCGAAAAAAGAAGTGGGGTCCACAGGGGCGACAGAACCCAGGGCCGCGCCCTGACCCCCAAGCAAGAGAACACCGCAGAAACCCGCGCCCCGGAGGGGCGCCACGTCAGTAGCCGTAGGCGTCAGCCTACGGAAAACCCGCAAACGCGCTCCCTCCCCGCGCCCCGAAAGCGCGTAATACGATTATCCCCGCCCCGGAGGGGCGCCACGTCAGTAGCCGTAGGCGTCAGCCTACGGAACGCACCACAAAAACAAGCCCCGGAGGGGCGACAGATGGCTACCGGGACCCGATGGCCTTCGTGAGGACCCGGTAGGTGCGCGCCGCCTGGAGGTATGCGCGGGCGTTGAAATGCACTTTCGCAAGCTCCCCTTCGTGCCGGAGCTTGGCAAGCTCGGACTCGGGCGCCGCGCCCTCGACCTCCGCCCGGGCCAGCGCGGCGTAAAACGCCGTGTACGCCTCGAACGCTTTGCGGAACAGCCCCGCCTCCGCCGCCTCGAGCGCCGCCCCGGCGTCGAGCGCCAGTTCCTCCAGCTCCGGCACAACGTCGAGAAACGCCTTCCGCCCCTTCGCTGTCGAGACGTCCGCCCTGCCCACGCGCCTTCCCAGCTCGTCGAGCAGCGCCGTCTCCGGCTTCGCCTCCAGCGCCCCGAGCACCTCGGCCCGCCGCCGCAGTTCAGCCAGCGTTCCGCTCAGGTACGCGAACCGGTCCTGCGCCCGCTCCTTCGCGCTCGCGGGTGGTTGCGCCGCCACGTTCTCGACGAGCCGCCGCCACCTCGCCCCGCGCGGCAGCGCGCCGACGTCGCTCGCCAGGTACGTCACACGCCCCTTGCCCCACGTCCAGGTCGCCACGCACGGCATGTCGAGCGGCTCGAGATCGAACGTCGCGCCGACGGACTCGTACGTCGCGAACCGGACCGGCACCCGCGCCCCCGGCTTCGATTCCGCGACATAGCTGCCCAAAAGCTTCATGCCCGTTTTCAGGCCAACGCCCTCGAGAAGCGGATGCGCCGCGTCCTCGACGACGATCTCGCCCGACGTGAACCACACCGAGTCGGCGTACCGCTTCACGTCGCGGACGTGGTGCTGTGGCCGCGCATCCTCCTGGAAGACCGCGCGCGCGGGCAGCATCTCCTCGATCACGGTGCGAAAGAGGAACCCCTCACCGATGCCACCGGTCACCAACAGGCTGCCGCCGACCTCGACGTGCCCGGCCAACCACGCCAGCGCCTCGGCCGGCCAGTAATAGATCTCGCTGGCGGGCTCGAGCCAGACCAGCCTGCCTGCCCCGAGCAAAGCCGAGGGGCCCTGAGCCTGTCGAAGGGCCGGCTCCACGCCCTCCGGGTCGGCGGCATAGTTGTGCACGCGCAACCCGCGAAGCCGCGTCGGCGTTGAACTCGTCGTGAGCAGAAGGGCTGTCGCTTTCATTCGCCCCAAGCCTCTCGTGCTGCGACGCTAACAAAGCCCCGCAGGCGCGCCAAGCGAAATCGCCGCGCGGGCCCTGCCATGACCCTGTCGAATGGTCCACCATGAGCCCGTCGAATGGCCTGCCATGAGCTTGTCGAATGGAACCCCAGCCTCCGCGAGCGGTCAAACCCATACGGCGAGGGGCTAACCGTGTTGACCGCGGTCGCGCCCTGAGAGTAGCATGTCGTGGATGCGCTCCACGCCGGCGACAGGGGAAGAACCAGATGATCCAGGGAGACAACAGCCCTAGCCATCGCGCCAAAGCTCCGTCTTCCCGCGGTTGGAAGGCGCCCGCCCTGGTAAACCTCGGGCTGACTCTCTGCCTGGGTGTCGGAGTCATCCTTGTGTTTTGTACCTTGGTCGGCATAACGCCGCTTCCCTTCCTGATGAAGTGGTATCACGCGCTCATTCTCCTGCTCGTTCTCACAGGTGGTGTGGTGGTTGCCGTGATATGGATGTTCAGACAGCGCCGCTGGTGGTTCCTGGGCATACCGCCCATCATTGGGTTCCTGCTCATCCTTCTTGGTGTCGTGTTGTCCTTCGTGCCGCGTGACGACTACCAGAGGTTCATCCTTCAGTGCGCCACGATCAAACGCGGTGAAACCATAGAGGAGTTCGAGGCCCGGATGGAGGCATGGGGGTGCACGATCGAGGTGGCTACATATGTGTCCCAAGCTTTGCCGTCCGGTATCTCCGAGAAGGTGTGCGTGTCAGAGCACGCGGGAGCCGAAGCTTTTTACGTCCGGTACGACGCGGAAAGCCGTGAGATTCAAAGCTGGGAATTCCATCATGACTAGGCTGCGAGCCGTGGAAGTTACTAATCGCCGCTTGTTCCTGGTCGTGATATGCGCTGCGACCCTCGCCTTCGCCACCGCGCCGGCCGGCGAGCCGCCGCCCGCCCACACCGCGCCCTGGTTCGACCCGGCGTGGCCGTGGCGCCAGATCGTTCACGTGGACCAGCCCGAGTACCTCGGCACGTTCCCAACCGGCGCGGCCACGATCGAAGTGGGCGACCTCGCCCGGCCCGACGCCGCCGACGTCCGGGTGGCCTCCGCCGACGCGCGTGTCATGCCCCACGTCGTCACCGCCGCCGGGAACGGGCGCGTGGGCCTCCGCTTCAAGCTCGCCCCCGGCGACCCCTCCGTGTACTACATCTACTACGGCAATCCGCAGGCCGAACCGCCCCCCGTGTCGGGATTGCCCGCGTCTCCCGGTGGCGTCCGGCTCGAGATGCGCGCACACACCGGTGCCCGAATCGCCGGCCTCGACGCCTTCCGCACAGCGTTCGAGGCTTCGAAGACCGTCCTCGGCGCCGGCCAACGGGCGCAGATCAACGACAGCGCCAATCCGTACTCGAAGGAATCGCCCAAGTGCCTCGCCATCTACAAAGGCATCCTGCGCGCGCCCGTCAGCGGCAACTACGGCCTCCGCTTCAAGGCCACGGGCCTCGCCTACCTGCCGCTCGACGAACGGACGCGCCTCACTCAGACCCGCGCCCTCGGCCAGTACGTGAGCGACGACTCGATCTTCCTCGAGCAGGGCGACCACAAGATCGCGCTGTGCCTCTACAGCCGCCACCCGACCAGCTACATCGCTCAGCTCCAGTGGCAACCCCCCGGCCACCGCAACTACGAGACGGTCCCCGCGAGCGCCTTCCCCGCCGACGTCGGCTTCACCGTCACCGGGCTCCAGCGCTTCCAGCAGCCCCTCAATACCTACTTCACCGCCGGCGTGCTCGGCCAGGTCCGCCTCGTGCGCACCGACGTGGTGCTGTCCGCCGTGCGGTTCCGCAGCCTCGCCACCTCGAGCCTCGGCACGCTCGCATCCTGCGCCTGGGACTTCGGCGACGGCGAGACGAGCACCGACCCCAACCCGACGCATTCCTACCGCAAGCCGGGCACCTATACCGCCACGCTCACCGCCCGCGACTCGCTCGGCTACGAGGGCTCCTATAGCCGCACCATCGTGCTGCCCACCGACGTCCGCGCCAAGATGGAGCTCGTCTTCAACCAGCAGGAGGAGCCCAAGCTCGTCCGCGGCCCCGCCGGCCCCGACGCCGACTGGGACCCCACCATCCGCGTCCGCCTCGGCCTCAAGTTTCTCACGGAGGACGGCGCCGACGTGCTCATCGAGCAGCGCCTCGAGTGGCGCGGCCACACCGTCACGCTCTTCGCCGAGCACCTCGACGAGCTCATGAAGCCCGGCTCGCGCACGTTCGACTCGCCGCTCTCGCTCCCCGGCCTGAGCGGCTCGCCCATGGCCCGCTACCGCGTGGCCAAGACGGCCGAGACCCGGCTCGAACGCGAGCTCGTCATCGAGGCCGAGATCCCGAACCTGCCCGGCCCGTTCGCCCTCAGCAGCGCCGTCCGCTACGGCGAGGTCGAGATCGGCCGCACGGACCTGCGCATCCTGCTCGATACCGACCCGTTCCCGGAGCTCTCAGGCCACGACCCGAACCTCCTCGACGCCGCAGGCAGCCACCTCATCGTCAAGACCACGGGCGCGGCCGAGCTCGAGCGCGAGCCGCTCGCCAAGGTGCTCGCCGGCTCGCCCGGCGCGTTGCGCGTGGCGATCGTTGACAACTCGCTCTGTCCCGGCGGGCTCGGCTACGACGAGACGCGGCTCTTCTTCGATATGCTCCAACGGCGCCTCGAGGAGAAGTTCCCCGCACGCACCGTGACCGTGCGGCGCTTCGCCACTGAACGCGACACGCTGGGCCACTTCCCCGTCAAGCGCATGCTCGAAGCCGGCGCCGCACTCGAACGCTTCGACCCGCACGTGGTCGCCCTCTCGCTCGATCAGACCGACATCACCGCGTTCACCCCCGTCGAGACCATCGAGACCTACTTCCGCCTCATGGTGAACCACCTCGCCGCGTGCACCCGCGCAAGAATCGTGCTCGTCACCCCGCCGCCCATGCCGTTTGCCGCCGAACGCTCGAAGGTCTTCGCCCTCGCCCTCGGCCGCTTCGCCCTCGAGCGCAACGTCGAGCTCGCCGACGTGTACGAGGCCGTCAACCTCCGCGACGGCGACTGGAAGTCGCTGTTTCTCGACGACGAAGTCAATGACGACGTCTACATGATGTACATGAACGCCGCCGGCCAGCGCCTCGTGGCCGACGCCATCTTCAAAGCAATTCTCAGGGAGTAAGCACACCATGGCCTCGACACGTCCCGGCGGACGCGCCCGCCGCATACTCGTCCTCTTCCTCGTGATGTTTTTCGTTGTGGACGTTGGGCTCCTCGTCCACGTCGTCCAAAAGGAGCGCCGCCTCGCCGCCGACACGCCGCCCGCGACACAACACGAACAGCCCGCGCCGCCCGCGCCCGACAACGCCGGCGGGGATGCCGAGACGCTCCGCGCCGCGCATGAGGCCCTCCAGAAACAGTACGACGCACTGCGCACGGACGCCGATGAGCTGCGCGGCACAGTCAAGCAGCTGAACGACGAGGCCGCCGCCCTCAAGCAGACCGTGCAGACGCGCTTCGCCGACCACGAGACGCTGCGCAGCGAGGTGGCCCGGATCGACGGCCGCCTCGCCGAAACTCAGGAAGCCCTCACCGCCGCCTCAAACGACCTCGACGCCGCCAACCAGCGCATCACCACGCTCGAGACCAAGCTCAAGGGCGCCGCCGACCTGGTCGCCAGGCTCAACGGCGACCTCAAGGCCGCCAGAGACGACACCGCCGCGCACAAAGGCCGCGCCGACACGCTCCAGAAATCCCTTGACGAGGCCAACACGAGCCTGGAAGCTACCGAGAAGGCGCTCGACGAAAAAACAAAGGCAGTCAACGCGCTCAACGCCCGGGTGGAAGAGCTCGAGAAACAGCTCGGGAACAGCGAGGGTCCCGGCAGCCCGGGGGAGGGATCGCGCCCGTGAGCGATCGAGATATCGCCAAGGAAGTGCTCGCGGTCGAGGCGGCCGCAATCAGCCGGCTCGCCACGCAGCTCGACGATCGGTTCGACACCGCCGTCAAGATGATCGACGCGTGCCAGGGCCGCGTCATCGTCACCGGCATGGGCAAGACCGGGATCATCGGCCGCAAGATCGCCGCCACGCTCGCCTCGACCGGCACCCCGGCCTACTTCGTCCACCCCGAGGAAGCCCTCCACGGCGACCTCGGCATGATCGTGCGCAACGACATCGTCATCGCCCTCTCCAACAGCGGCGAGACCGAGGAAGTGCTCCGCGTCGTGATGCTCGTCGAGACCATCAAGAAGATCGGCGCCCGCGTCATCGCCATGACCAGCAACGGCAACTCGACCCTGGCCAACCACTCCGACATCGTCATCAACGTCGCCGTCGAACGCGAGGCGGGCCCCATGAACCTCGTGCCCACCGCCAGCACCACCGCCGCGTTGGCCATGGGCGACGCGCTGGCCGTGGCGCTGCTGTGCCGCAAGGGCTTCAGCCCCGAGGACTACGCGTTTTACCACCCCGGCGGCAGCATCGGGCGCAAGCTGCTCACAATCCGCCACATCATGCGGCGCCAGAACGTCACCCCCGTCGTCCGCGACGACGCCCTCATCATCGACGCGCTCCACGAGGTCTCGCGCGCCCACGCCGGCACGGTCTCGGTTGTGGACGCCAAAGGCCGCCTCGTCGGCGTCTTTTCCGACGGGGACCTGCGCCGCTCGATCGAAAAGGACGAGGCCGCTCCGCGCAAGCCCATCGGCCAGTTCATGACCCGTAACCCCACGACGGTCACCCCCGACGTGCTCGTGGCCGAGGCCCTGCGCACCGTCAAGGACCGCGACATCGGCGCGCTCATCGTCGTGGATCCCGAAAACAAGCCGATCGGCATCGTGGACGAGCGCGACCTGCTTGGCCTGGCTTGAGCCCCACGCCACCGGGAGAGACAACCGTGATCAAGCTCATCATCGTGGATGTTGACGGCGTGCTGACCGACGGCACCCTCGTCGTCGGCGACGCCGGCGAGAACGCCAAGCGCTTCCACGTCCACGACGGCCTCGGCCTACGCCTCGCCATGCTCGCTGGAAAGACCGTGGCCCTGATGACCTCGGCCGGCTCCGAGGCCGTCCGCCGCCGCGCGGAACAACTCGGCATCGAGCACGTCTATCAGTATGTGCCCGACAAGGGCGCCGCCTACCAAAACCTCCGCGACGAGCTCGGCCTGCGCGACGACGAGGTCTGCTACATCGGCGACGATCTGATTGACCTGCCTGCCATGACCCGCGCCGGCCTCGCCGTCGCCGTCGCCGACGCCGCCGAGGAGGTCAAGGCCGCCGCCGGCCTCGTCACGGGCCGCCCGGGCGGGCGCGGCGCCGTGCGCGAAGCCGTCGAGCACATCCTCAAGAACGAGGGCGTGTGGGAAGACACGATCGCCCGCATCACCGAGGCCGGAAAGGCGGCCACCTCATGACGCTTGACCCGACAACGGCCCGCACGCTCAAGGGCGCCGCCCTCGCCCTGGCGGTTGCCGCCGCACTCGTGGGCCTCTACCTCATCCTCAGCCCGTCTGAAGCCGATATCCAGCGCGCCGCCGAGCAGCTCGGCACCGAGCGCCAGCCCCAGCAAAAGCGCGACCCCTACTTCGCCTGGCCCCAGATCACCCGCTGGCACTTCGTCACGAAACTGCCGATCCCCGGCGAGATCAACCGCTACCGCTGGGAGGCCCGGGGCGAGTTCGCCTACGCCCTCGACCGCGACTGCGACCGCATGGTCAACTTCCGGCTCGTCACGCTCGAATCCGACGAGCCGATCGAACTCGTCTCGCCCCTCGTGCTCTTCGACAAGAAAGCCCGGACGCTCTTTGGCGAGGCCCCCACGCAGGTCGAGTTCTCCTGGGGTACCGTGCGCTCGCAGAGAATGCGCCTCGACCTCGACGCCGTCGATGCCTTCTTCGATCAGAACGTCGTCGTGGATGTCATCAGGAACGAGGCAGGCACAGGCCCCGGCGATACGGAGGCGGACGATTCCAGCGGCGAGACCGGCAACGGCGGCGACGGCGCCCCGCCGCCCGCGAAGAAGAAGCCCCTGCGCATCACGTCCCAGCACTTCGAGATCCGCACCGCCGAGGACAAGGCCGTCTTCACCACCGACGTCAAGGCCGTGGACAACACCGGCACGATCTGGGCCGACACGATGATCGTCGAGTACTACACCGACGAGGAGAAGCAGCAGGACCCCTCCCGCACCGGCATGAAACGTATCACCTGCATCGGCGACGTCCGTATCGACCAGAAGACCGAGCAGGCCAAGTGCGAAAAGGCCATCTACGAGGTCGCCGCCAACATCATCACGTTGCTGAGCACGGATACAACCCGCGTGCTCTACCGCAAGGACGACGGCACCGACAAGCACCAGGTCCTCGCCAACACGGTCGTCATTGACCGGAATCCCGGCGGCAAGACGAAGTTCTCCGGCAACGTCGAGGTGCAGGACTTCAGCGAGACACGCGAGAGCTTTTTCGGCGGCCTCACCGCGGACGAGGAAAACGAGGCAGAAGACAATGGCGCTTCGGAAAGCGAGACCGAAGACGAGGAATGAGGTGCGCCGCGCGCCGGATGCGCCGGCACAGGAACCCCGCCCGGGCGAGACCGCCGACGCCACGGCGCCCGCCGAGACCGCCCAGGCCGACGGCCTGCTGCTACGCACCGAGGGCCTGGTCAAGTCCTACGGCGGCCGCCGCGTCGTCAACCAGGTCAAGATCACCGTCGGCAAGGGCGAGATCGTCGGCCTGCTCGGCAAGAACGGCGCCGGCAAGACCACCAGCTTCTACATGATCGTGGGTCTCGTGAGACCCGACGCCGGCGCCGTCCACTTCGCCGGCCGCGATGTCACCCGCATGCCCATGCACTTGCGCGCCAAACTCGGCATGGGCTACCTCTCGCAGGAGCCGTCCGTCTTCCGCACCCTCACCGTCGAGCAGAACATCATGGCCATCCTCGAGACCCTCGGCCTGACCGAGCGCGTCCGCCACCGCCGGTGCCGGCGCCTGCTCGAGGAGCTCGACATCGCCCACCTCGCGCGCCAGAAGGCCTACACCCTCTCCGGCGGCGAGCGCCGCCGCCTCGAGATCTGCCGCGCGCTCGTGACCGCGCCCAGCTTCATCATGCTCGACGAGCCCTTCAGCGGCGTGGACCCCATCGCCGTCTTCGACGTGCAGAAGATCATCCGGCAATTGAGCGACCGCGGCATCGGCGTGCTGCTCACCGACCACAACGTGCGCGAGACGCTCTCGATCGTGGACCGCGCCTACATCATCAACGAAGGCGTCGTCGAGGTCAGCGGCACCTCCGAGTTCCTCATCAACGACCCCACCGCACGCCAGATCTACCTCGGCGAGCAATTCAGCATGTAGCGGCCTGCCGCCCCGCGAAGTAGCGCCGGCATCTTGCCGGCTATCCGGCGGGCATCCTGCCCGCCGGCGCACCGCTCTCCGTCCTCAGTGAAGAAGCAGGCGCCGCGGCCATGTCGTGGACGGGGCGGGACGCCCCCGGGACAGCCGCCGAGGACGGCGGCGCTACACCACCGACGGTGCCACCGCTCTCCCTACACCACCGGGCAAAGGAGCCAGCGCTGAAGCCGGTCAGCTTCTACAAATCTGCGCGCGCAACTTGCTGACCGCGGCAAAGACGCCGAATGACCCCACCGCATACCCCAGCAACCCGATACACACGAAGGACACATCCGGCGCGGGGCCGAGCCCGACCAGCCTTGGCAGCGCAGCACCCAACGTCATGCTTAGCATCCCGCCCCACCAGCTGATAATGCTCGCCCAGAGGCGAAACCCCCGCCGCCGCGTTGCAGGGCCGCACCGTTTTTTGAGCAGATAGGCGCCGAGCGGGAAACCAAGCACCAGGCCCGCAGCCCACGTAATTGTGTAGCTGAGTAGGAGCAGAGGAATCGAGGAGGCGAACAAGGCTACAGCAATTGAACAAGCGGCGGCGATGATTGCCGCAACCAAGGCCTGCGAAGCAAACCGCTCGAAGTCGGTTTCCTGCAACCTCGGCTGGCCAAGATACCGGCCTATATCGTGCACCACCTGCTCCGGGTCGCTATACGTGCCGGGAACAACCACGAGTTCCCGCGCACCGGGAATCTTCAGAATGACCCGGTAATCATCCGTGACGAAAAAAGACCGGATTTCGTCCCATCGGAGCGTGCGCGTCGGCGAGAGGAACGCCCTGAGCTCGATTCCGTCATTGGACAGACGCAGCTTGAACGAAAGGGCAACGTAAACCAGGAAAGCGCACGAAACGGTGAACACCCCTACGACCGCCAGCAGCCGCACCACGGGCAAGCGCATAAGGACGCACGACCCGACCACAACCAGGAGCATGATGAACAGAGTGATGCTCAGCGGATTGATCTTGAAGCGGGCTCGCCGCCATTGACCACTCACGACTCACCTCCCACCTGCTCCAGAGGAACTCTCTCGCCAGCGCCATGACGTTCGCACAGATATGAGCGCTCGGCAAATAAGATTACCACACAAAGGTGCCACGATCCGACCGAAAAATCAGAGTCCGGCGACTTGTCCTACTCGGGTAGCTTCTCCAGCGGGTAGTTCTTCGCCACCCACGCGAGCGCCTCGTCGCGCGCCGTCAGCTTCCCCTCGAGCTGCAGGTCCTCGACCGCCGTGAGGATCTCGCCGAAAAGCGGCCCCGGCTCGTAGCCCGCCGCGATCAGATCGTCTCCTGTCACCAGCGGCGCCGGCTTGATAACCTCGGCCGGGAGCTCAGCCTGCTTCTGGACAAGGTAGTCGTACACCGTCATGTCGCCGTGGCTCGCCAGGCAGTCGGCCTTGTGCACGGCGAGCTCGTCGGCGAACGTCTCGCGCCGCAGCAGGCGCTTCAGCTTGCTCTCGCGCATCTCCGGCGCGTGCATGAACCGCATGTGATTCCGGACGATCTCGACGACCTGCCGCCGCACGTCGGTCGAGAGCCGCAGCCGCTTGCACACCGCGTCGGCCAGTTCCGCGCCCACGGCATCGTGGTTGTTGAACCGGATGCGGTCCGTCTCCGAAAACGTCGGCGGCTTGCCCACGTCGTGCAGCAGCGCGCCCAAGGCCCGCACGGGCGTCGGCGCCTCGAGCGCGTCGAGCGTGAGCGCCGTGTGCCCGAACACGTCCCCCTCCGGATGGAAGGCCGGCGGCTGCTCGACGCCGACCATCGCCGCGACCTCCGGCAGCACGGCCGCGAGCAGCCCCGTCTCCTCGAGCAGCCGCAGCGCCGCGCCCCGGTTCGGGCCCGTGAGCATCTTGACCAGCTCGTCGCGGATCCGCTCCCAGCTTACCGACGTGACCGTCGGCGCCAGCCGCGTGAGCGCCGCGCGCGTTGCGGCCTCGATCTCGAAGCCGAACCGCGCTGCGAAGCGTACGGCCCGAATCAACCGCAGCCGGTCCTCGGCGAACCGCTCGTCCGGGTCGCCGATCGTGCGGACGATGCCCCGCTCGATGTCCGCCCGGCCGCCGACATAGTCAATGACCTCCGCCGTCGTGGGATCATAGAGCAGGCCGTTGATCGTGAAGTCGCGCCGCTTGACGTCCTCCTCGGCCGTGGCAAACGCCACGCGGTCCGGGTGCCGGCCGTCCGAGTACGCCCCCTCCGTGCGGAACGTCGCCACCTCGTACTCGCGCCCGCCCACGATCACCAGGACCACCCCGAACGCCGCGCCCACCGGCACCGTCCGCTCGAAGAGCGCCATGACGTCTTCGGGCCGCGCCGAGGTCGTCACGTCGTAATCGTGCGGCGAAAGCTCCATGACAAGATCGCGCACGCAGCCGCCGGCGAAGTACGCCTCGTGGCCGGCGGCGCGCAGCGTGCGCACGATCATCTCCGCGTTCGTGCGCAGGTCGGCAGGAGTCGCGTCGGGTGCGTTCACGGTTCCAGGTCTTCGCGGTCCTCGGCCTTGTACACGGCAATGCGCTTGTTACCCGAATCGGCAATGACGATGTTGCCCTTCGAGTCCACACTCACGCCCACCGGCGTGTTGAGCCCGCCGCCCGCGTTGTTGACCGTCCACTTCTTGATCATATCGCCCTTCGGCACGACGAGGACCGTGTTGTTCCCCTTCTGCGCGATGTACAGCGTGCCGTCCGGGCCGACGTGCACATCAGCCGGCGCCGCCAACGCCAGGTCGGCGTACACCTTCTCCTCCTCGCCTGTCTCATTGCCGTCGGCGTCTTTCTTCGGCTGCATCGAGAAGTCGCGCAGCACCTCGATGAACCCGCCCTCGGGTGTGAACGTCTGCACCCGGTCGTTGCCGGTGTCGGCCACATAGATCGTGCCGTCCGCGGCCACGCCCACCCCCTCCGGCGACTCGAGCTGGCCGTCGCCGTCGCCCTGCGTGCCGAACATCCGCACGAACGTGCCGTCCCGGTCGAAGACCTGCACGCGGTGGTTGCCCGTGTCCGCCACGACGATCACGTCGCCGGGCCCGACGGCGATCCCCTTCGGCTCTTTGAACTCGCCTTCGCCGTCCTGCGGGTCATCCGCGCCGTCCTGGGCGTCGTCGTCGCCCTCGGGCGGCGCGCCGACCGTAGCGATCCATCCGCCGTCGCTGTCGAAGATCGTGAACCCCGTCAGCTTGTTCCACTTGTCCGGCGCATTGAGCGCGATGATCCGGTCCTGGCTGTCCACCGCCACGTCCTCGGGCAGCAGTTGCGCCCCCGTGCGCTGGATCACGCCGTGGCCGCCCCAGAACGTGTCGCTCAGAAACGCCCAGCTCCCCTCCGGCTCGTGCGCGAGGATGTGGAAGTAGTAGGCGTCCGCCACGATCCGCCGGTCGGCCGAGTCCACGGCCACCCCGTGCACGTCTTCGAGGATCGGCGTCGTGTAGCTCGTCGAGAACGCCGACTCCCGGCCGTCGGCGCTCACCGCCGTTACCACGTACCGGTACGTCTTCGAGAAGTACGGGTTCACCTGCAGCAGGTTGTCCGTCCACTTGAAGTCGCGCACGTTCGACGCCACGCGCGTGTAGCCGTAGTCGGCGCTCGTGCCGCGATACACGTTGTAGCCCACGATGTCGTGCGAGCGCCCGTGCTTCCACTCGAGCTGCACGGTCTTGCCCTTCGTTTCGCCCGTGAGCTCGATCTGGCACACCGGCGCGCTGTGCCGGGGCAGCCACGTCTTGAGCTCGTGGATGGCCACGTCCGTGTTGCCCAGGTGGTACTGCCGCGTGAAGTCGAAGATTTCCATCCACAGGTAGTCGGTCTGCCGTCGCGCGTGCACGCGCACCAGCAGCAGCCCGTTGAAGCCCACCATGTCTATCCGCCCGAACGGGTTCGGCCTGATCGTAAAGCCCCGCTCGGTCGTGAACGTCGGGCACGGCCGGTTCGGCAGCACGAACTCGCCGTTCGCGTCCGTCGTGCCCGTGGCGACCGGCTCCGGGCTCATGCGCGTCCCCTCGGCGCGCTTGAACTTCTCCCACTGATAGACCTTGATCCCCGCGTACGGCACCGGCCGCCCCTTGCGGTCGAGCACGCGCAGGATGTTCGTCTCCGGCACCGCGTAGAGGTAGTCGCCGTAGAAGCCCCGCCGCCGGTGGTGCTGCGCGTTCATGCCCACGACCGTCGCCTCGTGGAACAGGTTCGGCCCGTGCCAGTGCATCATCTTTTCCTGATCACGGAAGTCGTGGCCGATGCGCACCCGTGCGCCGTCGAGCTCGCGCACCGTGTTGCCCCAGCACTCGACGTTGAGCTGGTAGTTGTCAATCATGCCGAGCTGGTGGCCCCACTCGTGCAGCAGGCCCCAGTCCGGCTCGGCCGCCCACTTCGAGCAGTCCGCCCGCTCGCCGAAGTACCACCCGCCGTCGAAGCCCTGCCGGTGCGTGCCGCCCTTGACCGCGCACCACTCATGCTCGCCCGTCCAGATCGCGTTCTTCTCCTCGACGTTCTCGACAACCACGAACGCATCGGCCCGGATCCGATCGAGCATCCCGTGCGGCGCCAGCTCGGAGCGCGAGTGCTCGAACAGCATGTTCATGTAGTCCACGTGGAACTGCACCCAATCCTCGAACGAATACGTCCCCGCCACGTTCGCGTTCGCGTTGAACGACTCGTACGTCGTCCGGTGCACGCCCATGAGGAAGGCGAACGCCTCGGTGAAGTCCTTGCGCGCGTTGTTGATCTCAAAGGTCTCCGCCACCGCGTTGTCCGGGTCGGCCACGAACTCGATCGTGTGCCGCCGCATCGCCCACGCCCACGTGGTTTCGGCCGTCGCCGTTTCGCCCGGCTTGACCGGCCCCAGCGTGCCGCGGCCGATCTCCTTGCCGTCGAGCCTCCACACGTAGCCGAACTCCGGCGCTCTAGCGGACCCCTTGTTGACCACGTGCGCCGTGAACGTCACGCGCTCCCCCTTGTCGGGCCAGCGCTTGTCGTTCTGCGTGCCGGGCTTGAGCTGCGCGATCCGCCGCAGTTCGCCTTCCTTCGGGTAATCCACCTCGTAGGCCGGGTACCGCGGCGTCCGGCTGATATGCGTCACATCGAGGTCCGGCAGCGCCCCACCGGCAGACTCCTCAGCGGCAAGTCCCGGCCATGGAACGACCAGCGCAACCACAACAGCGGCAACCAAGAGCTTCATCGAAACCCCTCCGAACATCCGTGTCTGCACATCCTCGTCGAAGTATCGCACACACCCCCCGCCCCGCCAAGGGCTTTGCCGCCGCCTGCTCCGGGCCTCTGTGCAGGACGCCGTCCCGCCTCGCGCATGGCACCCGAAGAGCGCGAAATCACTTGCAGAATCCTCACGCCTGTGCTAGAGTGTAATTTGTATGGGTTTGCGCGGGAGGTTTGCCATGAAACGCACGTGCCTGATCGCCATTCTCGTGCTCCTCACAGCACCCGCCCCCGCTGCCGTGAAGGTCTTCGTCAAGACCGACACGAAGCTCTACGACAAACAGGGCAAGGTCGTCCGGGAGGTCACAGCCGGCTTCCCGTTCGAGGCCGACAAGGTCAGCGGCAAGTGGGCCTACGGTTTCCTGCGCACCAAGGGCGGCGGCGCCCGCGGCTGGATCCCGCTCGCTGCCCTCGACCTCGACGACGACGCCCGGCGCGCGCTGAACATCCCGATCACCACCGGCAAGAACGTCGAGCCCGTCCTGCTGCGCTACCGGCTCGAGCCCGGCGAGCTCCAGCTCTATGACGTGGACATGGCCTGGAGCAAGGAACTCATCGAGAAGCGGGGCCGTTCAACAACACTCAGGGAAGCCCAGACGTTCAAAACAGAGATCGGGCTCCGCATCCTGTGCAAGGGCCGGACCGACGACGGCCTGTACACCGCGGAGATGGCCTTCAACAAGCTGCGCCTCGCAGGAGAAGTCACCCAAAACCACGTCACGGTCACCGTCAAGGCCAACGAGAAACACGTCGCGCTTCATCGCGACGGCGTGCTCGTCTTCTCCGGCACGTGGGGAGCCCCGGAGCTCGCCGCGATGCCCGACCTCTCGAAGTTTCTCGACGTTCCCGTCCGAGTCCAAATTGACGAGCGGAACCGAACGGGGGGCGGCTCAGGGTTCGAAGCCACCCTCGTGGAAGCAGGCATAGAGCCCGGCGGATCGCTCGTGGGCGACCTCGTCTTCCCCGAAGACCCGGTACGTCCCGGCGACTCCTGGGAGCAGCAGCTTCAAGGCACGGTGTCCGATCCGACGGGCGAGGACCGCAGCGTGTCGCTCACCGGCAAGGCCAAGTACACCGTCCTCGAACGGACAACGTACCTCAAGCAGCCGTGCGTGAAGATTCGCGTCGAAGGCGCGTCGGCCCAGGACGAGTCCCTCACCGACACGCGCGCCGTCTGGACCACGGAAGGCGTCTACCTCGTCCACGAAGCGCGAGGCATTACACTCTACGCCAGCACAACGACCTCCCTGACCGTGACACGGCCCGCCGGCGGCGCCGTGCTTACCGGCAAGGAAGCAACCACGATAGCCATGCGCTACGCGGGCAACAAGTCCGAGTGAACCGCCACGAGAGAGAACAGACCCATGGCAGGCGCGACAGCCACCCGCACTTTCCTCATCGTCGTCCTCGTCCTGATGGCCGCCTGTGCCCGCGCCGTTGAGGTCACCGTCAAAACGGACACGAGGCTCTACGACACCAAGGGCAAGGTCCTCGCCGAGGCCGAAGCCGGCCGGACCTTCAAGGCCGAGAAGCTGAGCGGCAAGTGGGTCTACGGCTACCTCCCCACCGACACCGGCGGCGCCCGCGGCTGGATGGCCGTCGACGCTCTCGAATTGAGCAACCAGGCGAGGCGAACGCTCACCATTGTCAAGCCCGCCCTGGCAAACGAGGGAGCGCCGCGCCGCGATCCGGTTCTTCTCCGCTTTAGGCTGAGACCAGGAGAACGCCAAGCGTATGAGGCCGTGTGCAAGAACACGCTGAACATGGTAGTAACACAGGAGGGGACAAGGGAAACCTCGGCAGCCTCCCATACGCTGGAAATCGGTTATAGCTTTCTAGGCAAGAAGCAGCTGGCCGGCGGCGGCACGCTTGCAGAAGTCCGGGTCCATCGCTACCGCCTTGAGCAAGTTGGACTTGATGACCAGGGGGAGCGCACGGTCTTCGACATGACCGGCGTTCATTGCTACAAGAAGGACGGTACGTTGATCTCGTCGCTGAAGTGGGGATCGCCAAAGCTTGGCGGGGACATGTCAGGATTCTGGACACAGACGTACTCTGCAAGATTCAGAACCCAAGGACGGATCGTGCCGAGGGCGAACCTCGATACCCGCCTGCACGGAACGAATATCGAAGCGTTCTTAGGTTTCCTGTGCTCGTTTCCCGAGAATCCCGTACGCGTTGGAGACTCCTGGGTAAAGGAAAGCAGCGAGCGGCTCACCAGCGACGCGCATCCTGACGTGAGTGTCGCTGTCAGCAAGAGGTATAAGTGGACGGTCCTGGAGCGACTGATTTACGGGAACAGGGCTTGCGTGAAGCTTCGCTTCGATCTAACCAACACAGCGGGAAAGGCGCTTAAGGAAGCAGCAAGTGGCGTTATCTACGTTGATGAGGCGACTGGAATCCATCTTGACGTGACGCTCAAAACGTTGCGTACGGAGACCTTCAGTCTGCTGGATTCTGCCGTCAGCTTGGAGACCGCAGGTAACCTACGTATCCGCTATAAGGGGGACCGGCTGGACTAGACCCGCCGCAATGGGAATCATGTGCAAGCAGATCTTGGAGTATGCGACCTTCATCGGCGTAATTCTGTTCGTGGGAGCCGCCGCCACAGCGGTCGAGATTACAGTGAAGACCCCCACCAAGCTCTACGACACCAAGGGCAAGGTCCTTGCCGAGGTCGAGGCCGGCCGGACCTTCAAAGCCGAGAAGCTGAGCGGCAAGTGGGTGTACGGCTACCTCCCGACCACGACCGGCGGCGCCCGCGGCTGGATGGCCGTCGACGCTCTTGAATTGAGCGAGCAGGCAAAGCGAAAGCTGACAGATTCAGAGGCGACCCAGCGCGTTGAAGCGGCGCAATCGGCGTTGCCATCCACTAAGAAGGCCGAGAGTGATGCCGGTCTTCTCAGATTCCGCCTGAGTCCTGGAGACGTGCAAGTCTATGAGGCGACAGTAACAATCGTTGAGGATTATCCGCTTGAGCGATTACCCGGTCAGGAGAACCCACCCTCGCGTGCTAACGGCCGCCAAATAAGAAAGACGATGATTCAAGTCGCGTTCAGCATCACAGGAGAAAAGCGCGACGACGAGAAGGGCACAATAACGGCAACGCTTCGTTATCACTCGTTTCGGTGGGAGAGGTGGTATGGCTTTACGCACCGGGGCGGTCCTACTCCCAGGCTCATCGTCGATGAAAAGGGACCCAGGATGTGGAGCACAGGGAAATGGATCGCCCCCCACGACTTCCTCGCCGAGTCGATGCCGGACGTTCGGAACTTCTTGGGCCGGGTGATCACCGTAGTCTTCTCCACGAGAGGAGGTCTGATCGATCCCGAGAAATACTGGATCGGGCAGCGATTCTGGCTCGAGCAGCTTCCCTGGTGCGGGATAACGGGGATTCTCGGCGCACTCCCCCTCTATCCGAAACAGTCAGCAAAGCCAGGGCATGCTTGGCCGCAGGATGCGGTTTACGCTATTCCCGACCTCGCACGCGACGGAAGAATGGAATACTTGGCAACGAAGGCAACCTACAGGATTGAATCCTTAGTCCGCCATCGTGATCATCTCTGCTTCAAGCTCCTCCATCACGCCAAGGCTGACCTTCCGAAAGAAGAGGCTGAGCACATGCGAGATGGCTGGAAGGGCAGCTACGAGGCGAGCGGTCTGGCATACGTCGCAGAGGCCAGCGGGATCCCGGTTGACCTGTCCGTCAAGTTATCCCTGACGCTGACCAATCCACAGGCCGGCGGGGAACAGGATCAATTCTACACGACAGTATTGAGATTGCGCTACGCGGGCAACAAGCTCCCCGACTGACCCCATCAATCCCACCCACCATGTGCATATAATTACCTTTGACAGAAATTATTTCACGGCCTAGAATATTAATTGAAGAAACCTTTGGCCCACTGCGTCTGTTCTAATAGGAGAGACTCTGGAAAGGGGCAGACCCATGAAACGCGCCACCACCCTCGTCATCGCCGCCGCATCCCTCGCCGTGCTCCTCCCGGATGCGGCCCCCGCGGCCACCCGATACGTCCGCTCGTCGAAGCGCAGCGGTGAGGAGACCGGGATCGGCATCCCCAACACGCGCGGCAACGTCCGCACCGTGCGCCACAGCACGGGCAACGTCCGACGCAGCACGGGCACCGTGCGCCGTTCGGCCCCCGTGACGACCCGCACGTCAACCACCACGACGAACAAGACGCGCACGCGCGACCGAGGCATTGGGATCGCCGGCACGCGCCGCACCACCACGACCCGCACGTCGGACTCCACCCCGCGCAGCCGGACGCGGACCGACCTGACGACGACGCGCCGGTCATCAACGTACACGACGAACAAGACGCGCACGCGCGACCGAGGCATCGGGATCGCCGGCACGCGCCGCACCACCACGACCCGCTCGTCGTCCTCCACCCCGCGCATCCGCACCCGGACCGACCTGACGACGACACGCCGCTCATCAACGTACACCACCCGCCGGCGCAGCGACGGCGACACATTCACCTTCACGCCTTCGCGAACGGTCTCCCGCCGCACCACCGGCAACGTCCGCCGCGGCGGCAACGTTGACGACCACCGCGACCGCGCGGACGACCGCCGCGATCGTTCGTACCGCGACGGTTCGCGTCGCGACCGCTCGCACGACCGTGACGGGGACAGCGGCCGCTCGCGCCGACACCGTTACCGCGATTACCGCCGCGAGCACGAACGCCACCGCAGCAGCCACCGGTGGGCCTCGGCCTTCGCGTTCACCTACAGGCGTGGCGGGACCTGTCTGTCCATCCATTCCGGACCGGGCGCGCCGTACTGGTACAACGGCACCTGGCACGCACGCCCGACGGGCTACCGCTACGGCTGCGTCCTCTACTACGGCTACTGGATAGACACCCGCGACGTCTATTACGTCGAGCGCCGCGAGCCCCCCTGGGTCAGCCAGGACTACTGGGACGAGTTCGCCGCCGAGGACGACGAGGGCGTTCTCGTGTACGACGGCGACTTCATCCGCAAGGAGCAGGTCGTCGACACCGTTCTCGTCAAGGAGCTGCCCCTCTCGAGCGCCGAGCGCAGCCGCGCCGACGTCCTGATCGCGGGCGGCATCCTCCAGCAAATTCTCGACGAGGGAGACCCGGAAGGCAACTTCGACTACGACTTCGACCCGCGCGCGAGCCGGCTGACGCTCACCGCCCCCTCCGAGCGCATCGCCGTGATCGAGACCCTCGTGCGTGACCGCAGCACCTTCGACGCCGTCACCGAGCCCGACCGCCACGGCAACACGGCCGCCGTCGTCCCGCTCGTCTCGCCCCTCTACCTCGAGGACGACTACAGCGGCGCCGTGCGGCTTGCGCAGGAAAACTTCACCGCCATGCGCCGCATGCTCGAGGACCGCGACCCGCGATACGCCGCCCACGGCAAGCGGACCTGGCTCAACGCCGAGTTCGGCACCGCCACCGTGGTTGACGAGGCAGACAACCTGGAACGCGCCTTCACCTTCATGGAGACGCGCCCGTTCGTCCCCCGGGAGCTGGTGCGCCGCTAGCGTGCATTTTTCACAGAGAGCCGACGCCGAGCAATGGGAAAAATAGGGACAGGCACCTATTTTTCTGTGGGTGCTGAACACATTTGATGCGCCCTGGCGCAGAAAAATAGGTGCCTGTCCCTATTTTTCCCGCGCCCTGCGCGCCGTCAGAAATGCGGGTTGGATGACGCTTCGGGAACTTGCGGTGTGTGCCGCGTGTCATAAGAAGTTAAGGAGCCATTTCCTGCGTGCTCTGCGTCTCGGTGAGAGCGTAGAACAAGGCCTCGCGCAGAGGACCGCAGAGGGGTCGAGACTGAACGGCCCGCCCTGAGCACAGTCGAAGGGAGTGGGGTGATCGCATGCGCGCCGTCTTACTCATCCTACCGCTGATTGTCCTGGGACTCGCGCTGCCCGCTGTCGCGGGCCAAGACACCGAGCCGGCGGAACCGGCCGAGACAAACACCGAGACGCCCGCCGAGCCGGCGGCCGAGCCGGCTAGGCAAGAGGCGCCGTCCGCCTGGGAGCAATGGGTCAACACCCGCGCCTACGACCCCGTCATCCGCCGCTGGGTGCCGATCCCCGAGGGCGTCACGCCCGGCCCCAAATCGGGCTACATCTGGAACCTCGGCCGGTGGGAGGTTGTCAAGATCATCCATCGCCGCGACTACGGCTGGGGCTACTTCGACCACCGCGGCCGCTGGCACGGCCAGGACGAGCGCCGCCCCGTGTACCGCGAGGTCCTCTGGAAACGCCGCGACTACCTCGACACCGTCCCCAAGGACACCTTCGACCAGCCCTACCTCGTCCGGACTCTCAAGCTCGACCCGCTCGAGCGCGGCCGCCTCGAAGACCTCCTCGAGCGCAACCTGCTCCAGGAGCTCATGCTCGACGACCCCGGCGAGCAGGAAGCCGTCGTCTCCTACGAGCGGCGCAGGAGCAAGGCGAGCATCTCGGGCCGCGCCGAGCTCGTCGCCAAGCTCGCCACCCTCATCACCGACGAGTCCACCTACAAGGCCGTCACCACCGGCCAGCCGCACGGCAACGTCGTCGCCATCATCAGCCTTGTGGACCTCCGCTGGCTCGACAACGACCCCGAGCCCGCCCTCAACATCGCCGACCTGAACTTCTCCGGCCTCCTGCGCCTCGTGCGCGCCGGCGACGACGAGCACCGCCGCCACCACAGGGCGCTGTGGTTCAACGACACCTTCGGCACCGTCACCATCATTGACCAGCCCGACACCATCCGCAAAGTCCGCGAATTCCTCGGCGTCATGCCCTACGCCGCCAAACCCACCCGCATGACGACCACCGCCCCCCGCTGAGGCCCGGCGCTCAGCCGCCGAGCAGGAGCGCGCCCACGACCACGTACACCACGCCGCCGAGGATGTCGTTGAGGACGGTGACGAACGGGCCGCTCACGACCGCCGGGTCAATGCCCAGCCGCGAGCAAGTCAGCGGGATGAGCACCGCGTTGACCGAGGCGATCAGCACCGCGCCCGCCATCGCCACGCCGATCATTACGCCGATGACCGCCCGGGCCGCCAGCAGCCCCGCCGCCGTGCCCGCCAGCACGCTGAACACCAGCCCGAGCAGCAGGGCTACGGGCACCTCGCGCCGGAGATTGTAGAAGAGGTCGCGCGGCTCGGTGTCGCCCACCGCGAGCCCGCGCACCAGCACGGTCGAGATCTGCAGCGCCACGTTGCCCGCCATCGCCACCTGCAGCGGCAGGAACGCGGCGATCACCAGGAACTGCTGCAGCGGCGTCCCGAACGACTTGAGCACGAACACCAGCACCAGCTCGCCCACGAACGTCACCGCCAGCCACGGCAGCCGCCCGGCCGCCTTCTTCCACAGCGGCTCCGTGAACGGCTCGCGCTCGGCCGTGCCCGCCAGCCGGTGGATGTCCTCGCTGTCCTCCTCCTCGATCACCTCGAGCACGTCGTCCACGGTGATCGCGCCGACGAGCCGCCCCGCCTCGTCCACCACCGGCAGCGCCAGCAGGTCGTACTTGCGGAACAGGTTGCCGACCTCCTCCTGGTCGGTGTCCGCCTCGACGCTCACCACGTCGGGGTTCATGATCAGCGAAAGCGGCGTTGCCTCGGGCGAGAACAGCAGGTCGCGCACGCGGAGCTCGCCGGCGAGCCGCCCGTCCTCGCCGGTGACGAAGATCGAGCCGGGCGTGTCCTTGTCGAACTGCTCGCGGCATGCCCGGGTGGCCTCGCCGACGTTCATCCCCGAGGTGATCCGCACCACCTTCGAGCTCATGATG